>CAYOYX010000036.1:0-32382 GCA_964408275.1 uncultured Occallatibacter sp. | reverse complement strand
CGCGAGGATTCGAAGAAGAAGGCTGCCAGAATTGGAAAGCTTCCCACGCCGGTATTACCCGGATCGGGTTCGAGGGTATCTCTCAGCCCCACTCTCGCGGAGCACCCCTGTTTCAATAAGTTAATTTGAACACTCTCGGCCCGCTTTTGCAAGTTGACAGTCGCGAGACTGCAACGCAGCTTTTGGTTTTGCAGATCGCTTACGGCGATTTGGGCCTGTCACAGTTTCACAATTAAAGGGGGGTTACCAGATAATTACCTGCAAGGTTTTGAAAATATATAGGGGGGGTAGGGGGGTAGGCTTTTGCGGGAAGACATTTTGCCGAGAACGCAGCTTTCCCCCTTTTCCTATTCATACCATTTCCCTCACTTCGATAGTATGCACGAACTGGTAATAATTCTCTGCATACTTTCTGAAGAAAAAAGACGGCGGGTTGAGGTTCGTGGAATCCCGCTCATCGCGATAAGGCTGCGATGAACGGGCCACCTGCCGTCTTTTAATGTTTCTTGACTAGATTATATCGGTTCGTCTGTATTTTCGGTTTCAAGCAGGCGGCGTTTGATATATGCAAGAAAGACAAGCGCTTTCTCGTATTGCGCGTAGACCTCCTCAGAAGTCTTATCAATAGGATATTGAGCAAAGTTCAAATGTGCGAGCTTATTACGCATATCTCCAAGATCAACGAACGCCCTCATAGCCGCTGTGAGCTCAGCATCATTATCCACTTCTCGTTTGCAACGGTTCTTGAAGTCTTCCCCGAAATGAGCGAAAAAGCGATTCGCATTTCCTTTATCCCAATCAAAATATGTGTGGTATTGTCTCTCGATTGCTTTCTGTTTAATCAGTGAGACAACATATATATTGTTTCCAGATGCTTGTACTGCCATTTGCTCGATACAACTGCGAACCTCTGATTCAAAATAACTTGCAGCGGCCATTATGAGATGTTTCTTTAGCTTATTGTCTAAGTCAGCCGCAACTGACACTTCATCCGCCCGAGAGACAATGGCGATTGCCTCTTTGTTTTGTTGATAAAGGGCGTCGATTATCGTTGGCATCCTGTTATTCCAATATCTGAACCGCTCGATCGAGCCGTTTTTTAACATTGCCCTGTCCCGTTGTCCTTGATTGGCTCGAATCAACGAAGTCTGCGTCTGCCTTTAGGGTTTCGAGTTTCTCGGCGTTGATCTCATTCGCGACGAAGTCCTTTTTTCGCAGGGCGTCTTTACAGATCGCTGGAAAGACGGCATCGAAAATTGAAATCGTGAACGTACCTGTGTTTCCGTAGAAAGCTCTGTCTGGCAGACCATTACAGGATTTAACAAAAGAAGCGAATAACTGCTCGAGATATCCTACATTGCACAGGTCGAATGACTGAAATTTCCTTGACGATTCATTCAGGAAGCGTGTCATTGACGGCCGATAAACCTCTCCATAGAATAGAAGTGCAAAACCGCGAAGAAGAATCTCAATATCTTTCATGTGAAGATCGGCTTCTGTTAGTCCTGTGAATCTGCGCCATGCAGGGTCCGTATTGATCCTGTAGAGCATCGTGTAAAACGGCGAGTGGTAGAGGCTGGCGCGAATTTCTTGGGGCCATAAGTTCATTCCACCCGAATTTAATCTATTAAAAATTTCGTATTTGGAACTGGCATCTTCTGGAGGCAAGTTTTGTTTGATGATTACATTTCGAATTGTACGCAGGTCGAATTGCCCTTTTAATTCGCCTAAAGTATTGTAGTTGAGACCGTGTAATGGGCTAATTACCTGATCACTTGAATTTAGGTTTAGATTGAAGTCAGTGAAATATTCATTGTCGTAAAGAATCTCTTCGGGAAGGGAACCCTTCTTATCGAATATATCGCGAAGTTGAACTCGTTTCTCCTTTTTCGGGAACCGTCGCTTAATGAAGTAGTAAATTGAAAGCAGACGTTGCTGCCCATCGATTACTAGAAAAGCATTCTTTGATTCTTCAAAAAGGAATATCTGTGGGATTGGAAGGCCTATGATAATAGATTCGATTAATCTGGAGGACTGTTTTATATCCCATACGAAATTCCGCTGAAACGCCGGAATCTTCACACGCCCTGACTCAATGAACGACATGATTGTCAGGATATTAAAATCATTAGGAGAAGCACTTATCTCATATTCGCGAATGGAGGCTTCGTTTTCTCCTTCTACTGGAGCATCAATGTCATCCCACCACTTTGCTGAATTATCGGGCATTGTTCGGTACCTTTACTGATAGTCTAACGCAACATTGCGCTGTGCGCCCCATCCTTCGCGCATTTAGCGAAGGGTGCCAATCTCCGGCTCTTAGCGAGTCGGCTTACTGTTATTTCCACGCCCGCGCCAAAACGAAAGCCTCCAACAGCGATGACATCAAGCTGCCTCTGTTGGAGAATTCCGCATCCATCCAGGTCGCCATCTCGCAGATCACGGCTGCCTGCCTCAGCTCCCGCATCGATGCGCGCCGCACTGGCCTGCTCCTCTACGCCCTCCAGATCGCCTCGCAGAATATCGATCGCACTGGCTATCTTGATGATTCCGAAACCGTGCATTCCATGACCGTTACCACCGAAGGCGACGAGCTGGCGCCGGAAGAGGAGGTCTGCGAAACCGGCGATTGCGCAACCTGCGATCGCCGTGATTCATGCGAGGATTACGATCCCGAAGAAGAGAACGAGTAGTTACCGCGCCAGCACGCGGTGCAGCGTCTCGCGCTTGGCGGCGACCTCATTCACAGTATTCTGCACCTTGCCCAGAACTCCCTGCACCTGGTCGATATAGCCCGGAAGCGCATTCCACCAGGAGTTGAGCGTCTCATGCTGGTCAAGCAATGCCAGCGAAGTGCCCGCAGCCGCCGCTACCATTCCGGCGCGGCGTTCGCCCGCCAGCAGCAGCAGTCCGGCCGCTACAAGGGTTCCACCGGCCGCAAATCCGACCCAATGCATGGTTTCGGTCTCGGCAACCTCCGGTTCAACTTCAGCTTCAATTGCAGGCTTGGAAAGCGGGATAACCGTCATCGTTTCTCCTTTTGCCCCGAACCGCGTCAGGGTGGTGGTGCATCCAGTATCGCTCGAAATCGCCCGCCGTGCGCGGGAAGAATCAACTAGCCTGCAAACCTTTGGCTGCCAGCGGCGCGGACTTCAATCCAGGTCGAACTCGCGCAGAGGCTTACCCTCGGGTGCGTCCTTGGCCTTGCGCAGCGCCTCGGCAAACTTCTTCTCAAAGAGGTCTTCCTTGTTCTTCTCTGCCTCCACCGACTGGCGGAAGATCGACTCTTTGCGCTCGTCCTGCTCGCGCATCGCCTGGGCCGCCGTCTCCAGGTCTTCAAACATCCGCTTGCGCGGCGCCGGAGTATGGCTCACCACGAGGCCGGTGGCTCCATCCACCTTCATCATCGCCCCGCAATCAGGGCACGCAATTTCGAAAATCTTTTCCTTAGTCTTGGCCATCTTGTTTCTGAAAGAATTGTAAGCTCTTGCGGCGCTCCTTGCATAGCAGCCGGAAACTAAGAGCAAGCGCGACGAACGCGCCAATAAGACCGATGACCATGGCCAGACCGGAGATTGGAAGCACACGAAGGGTGGTCGTAAAATCGCCCAGCTTCTTTTGCTCTGTAGAAAGTTTCATTTGCCGCCCAGTACTCCGCTAAGTGTCTTCATCAGTTCCGGCCCCTTGGCCCGCAGTTCTTCATGATGCGCAATGGACAACCTATGCAACAACGCCTCCCCTTTTTTCGTGAGTCGAACGAGGACTTCGCGGTGATCTGATTCCTCTGCAACCCGCTTTATTAAATCGTTTTCCGTCATCCTATTCACCAGTTCAACGGTGCTATGGTGGCGAATCAGCATGCGCGACGCAAGTTCGCCTATCGTAGGCTTTGCGTCGTCCGGCAAGCCTTTGATTGCAAGCAAGAGTTGATGCTGTCGAGGTTCGATTCCGTGTGCATGCGCCTGTTCCTCGCTGAACCGCAGGAAACTGCGAATTTGATAACGGAATTCAGCCAGGTCTTGCAACTCACGAATAGAGAGTTGAGTTCTCCTTGCGTTCATATATATATCGTACTACGATATATAGTCATACTCAACTATTCTCATTGACTCAAGTTCCGGCCAGATTCTCGTCGGTGGGTTCTTCCGCGAAATAGAACTGAAAATATTGCCGGAGCAGACCATCTGGTCTGCTCCGGCAACCTTGCTTACGCAACCTACTTGTGCTTCTTGACTGTGAGCGGCTTGCGCTCCTGTGGCTTTACTTTGCTCTCATCCACCGGAGTGGTTCCGGGCACATCGGCGGCAAAATTTGCGCCCGCAGGGACAAGGTATATCTCCGCGGCCTTGCGATCAGCTGCGCCAGCAGCGACTCGGATGCGCGCGGCATCAATGCCTTTGTCCGTCACCAGATAATCCTTAGCGTTGACGGCTCGCTGGGCGGCCAAGTCCTCGACCTTGATGCGTTTGTTTTGTAATGCTGCCTTTTGCTCCTTTGCGGTCTTCGCCTTTTCAGCAGCCGTCGATTCGCCCACCACCACAGCCGTTGCATCCGGCTGCTTTTCTAGGTCGAGAGTGATGCCATCGAGGATCGCCTTGGCTTCGTTGTCCACACGCGCCGGACGCGCCTTGTCCTTATCGAAGCTGATCGGCGAGAGCGCCTGAGTGCGCGGAATCGGAGCGACATATGGGGCTGTAATGGTAACGTCAGTCGAGGACGTTGCTGTCTGGCCCTTGTCGTCGGTCACAGTGCCGGTGATCGTCGCCGTGCCGGTTGGAGCGCCGGTCGAGGAATAGACCGCAGTCGTTCCGTTGCCGGAGATTGCGCCCGCCGAAGCAGAGTAATGATACGTCAGGGTACGATTCTGCGGACTTACTCCCGTTGCTGTAATCGTGGTGCTTTCGCCCGGCTTGATGGTGCTGGGGCTGGCCGAGAGGCTGATGGTCGGCGGCTCAA
This sequence comes from uncultured Occallatibacter sp., assembly GCA_964408275.1. Lineage (GTDB taxonomy): Bacteria > Acidobacteriota > Terriglobia > Terriglobales > Acidobacteriaceae > Telmatobacter. The sequence continues at coordinate 27,426 of CAYOYX010000036.1, read as the reverse complement.
ACTGCTTCACCGTGAAGCTGGCCGAAGCCTCGGCGCTCTCGCCTGCCTTGATGCCTTCCTTGCCAGCCTTGCCTTCCTTCACCTCGACCTTCACCGTGTAAGTGCCGGGTGCTAGAGCGGCTGTGTCTACACTGGCATTGGCTCCTTTGCCCGATACGCCGGAACCCGACCAGGAGTAGACCGCATTCAGCTTCGGATTCAGATTGCCGGCCGTCGCCGTCACCATCACCGGGTCGCCGGGAAAAACCGTGGACGGCGTCGCGGTTGCCTTTAGATTGACCGGCGCGGGCGCGGTGCCCTGAATGTGATAGGTCACGCCGAAGGAAAGTCGCAGATCGTTCTGCGCATTCAAATAAGCGTTGGCAAACTCCGTCCTCACATAGTCGGCTTCGATCAGGCGCAGACCGAGGCTTTTGGTGAGATAGAGATTCAGTCCGCTGCCCGCTTGGATAGCCAGAGAACTGGCACTGCTGACGGCGCCAGTGGAGGAGGGGTAGAGTCCGTCAAACCCATGCGCGCCGCCGACGAGTCCCTGTGCAAAGATCTGCAGCCGTCGCTGGTCAGCAGTTCTGGCGTGTCCCTGCCATGCTGTATAGGTGTAGCGAGGTCCGGCTAGAAAAGAAATCTTGTTCACATCCACGCCGGGCGTTGCGTTCGAGGCATGATCCCCGTTGAAGCCTGCGGCCAGCCCCAAGCCCTTCCAGAAGGTCACGACCGCGTCCGCTCCGCCGCCCTTCAGCCAAAAGCAGCACTGGTCGGTCACTAACTGCGCCCGCTCGGCATCAAAAGTTACTGCTACGTCTGCCGAAACCGCTGGAGCCGCAGGTTTCTGGTTTTGCTGTGCCCATCCTGTTGAGCCAGCCAATATGCACGCGCCCACAAGGAGCACCCTTCCGCGAATCTTGATACGCATCTTCAGTTCTCCTGATTACTCAACCGTCAAGGTGACGTTAGAATTGTGCGACAGCGTGCCAGTGGCTACCGTCCCCGCGCTTCCAGTTACTGTGACCGTGTAACTCTTCTGTGCCTGCGCAAAGAATCCGGTATTGGTGCCGCAGCCGCTCAGTCCGGCCATGGCTGCTGCGCCCGCACCGACAAGCAATACAATCATCAGCATCCTGCCCAGCTTTTTGCCGCTCTTGCGCAGCCGTCCGGCGAAGGGCAACAGCAGCAGCGCCAGCGCGAACGGAGCCAGCTTCAAGGTGTTCGGCTGAGCGGCAGAAGCTACCTGCTGCGTCTGGATATTCAAGGTCACAGTGGTCGAGCAATTGCTCGCGCACGGACCAACACTCGATGGCGTAAAGCTGTAGGTGTCTCCCGCTGGCAATCCGCTGACCGAGAAGTTGATCACCGCCGGGAAAGTGGTGGCCGGACTCAACGGGCTAACAGTAAATGTGAACTCCGCAGTAGAGCCGGGAATCACGGTTAATGTGGCGCCAGTCGCGGTGATGGTAAAGTCTGTCACCGCTTCAGTGAGCGCCGATGCACTGTTCGAAGCGAAGAAGTTTGCATCGCCGCCGTAGGACGCAGTGATCGAGTGTGATCCCGAAGTCAGAGTCGAAGTCGCGCAGGTAGCCAGCCCGCCGTTGATTTGCGCGCTCGCACACAGTGGCGTTGTGCCGCCGTCGAGATAGAAGTTTACCGCGCCGCTTGGTCCTGGAACCGTTGAGGTGGAACCAATGCTCACTGATGCCGTGAAAGTAACCTGATTTTGCAAGAATGCAGTGTTGAAACTACTGCTCAACACAAGCACGGAGGCCACCTTATTGATGGTCAGTGTGTAAGACTGGCTGGCAGTGTTGCCCAGGCTGTCGGTAGCCTTGATGGTGAAGGAGTATGCGGTTGCGCTAACCGCCGACGGCGTTCCTGAGAGCACTCCGGCGTTTGCCCCGCTTGCTGTCAACGTCAATCCTGGCGGCAAGCTGCCACTGGTTACTGTGTAAGTGTAGGGTGTTGTGCCGCCGCTGGCCGTAAAGCTTTGGCTGTAGTGTGTGCCATAGCTTCCAGCGGTAAGTGCGCCCGAGACCGGCGAGAGAGTCACCGTGATCAGTTCAAAGGAAGTGCTGGCAGCCGCGATGCTCGGTGCGGGAGTGATTGCGGAATTCAGCGGCAGTGTGGCTGTCAGCGTCACTCCGGCGGTGGTTGTGGTGGCGGAGACGGAGAGGCCGCTGAAGCTGGCCAATCCTGCGTTGATCGTTCGCGAAGAGGCGCTCAATGTCACCGAAGCCGGAGCACTGGCGACAGTGAGTGTACCCGTTCCGGCTGCGAAGGCTGTATTCGTCGTGGTCTCGTAGAGCGTCACCACGGGGATATTCGGTGAGCTGAAGGCCACGCCTGTTTCGATACTGGCGGGAGGCTCGGTGGTGAAGGCCATCGAGTAGTTGGTCTGCACCGCGCCCGCATCCACGCAGGCCGTGCCGCCGGTGTAGCCCGTGTAGGTCGAGTTCGTGCGCGCGCCGCCGCGCTGATCGGTGGTCAGCTCTGCCTTACTCACGTTTTCCATGATTCCTGCGCAGATGCCTGCGTTACCCGGCAGCGGCATCATGGTCTGCGTGGCTCCGCCGTAATTGCCCAGTGGCGCAAGGTTGATATTGGCCGCGGTCACTCCATTCACGCCGGCAATAACATTGCCCTGGTAGTCCGTGTAGCCGGGCGTGATGACATCGGTGCTAAGGTTGTTACCCAGCATCAAGGGGACGACGTCGCCGGGGGCTTGAAAGATGCCGGCGCCATGAGTGGCGGTATTTCCGCTGAATGTGTTATTGCCCGCTCCCAGAGTGCCGTTGTTCAAGATGCCGCCGCCCAATGTTGCGGTATTAGCGCTAAAGGTGCTATTGACCAGCATCAGAGTGCCATTGTTCAGGATGCCGCCGCCCTCATTCACGGAATTGCCATTAAACGTGCTGCCGCTTACTGTCAACGTGCCGTCTGGACGATTAAAGATACCGCCGCCGTCGCCGCTTGGTGTGGAGTTGCCGCTAAAGGTGCTGTTGGTCACTGTTAGTTTGCTGTCATTCAGGATGCCGCCGCCGTATGGCGAGGTATTCCCACTGAAGATGCAGTTGGTTACCGCCAGCGTGCCTGTGTTATAGATGCCGCCGCCAGCAGGCGAATTACTGCCGCTGATGGCGCAGTTGGTCAATGTGAGCGTGGCTCCGTTGATGATTCCCCCGGCAGTGGTGGCGTTGTAGCCGCCCGTGATGGTCAGCCCGGAGATGATGACATTGCCGTGGAGTTCAGTGATAACACGAACCGTGTTCTGGCCGGAGATGCTGAGCTTGCTGGCGCCCGGTCCCACGATATTCATGTTCTCAAGAACCGGCAGAGTTTTGCCTGTCGTCAAGCTGTAAACGCCCGGAAGACTCAGAGAACCGGCAAAGTTGATCGTCGGCATCAGCGCGGTTGTCACTGGGGTGATCGTCGTTTGCGGCACCACATCGGCTGCCACAATGGCGTCACGCAGGCTGCAATTATCGCTTGTGACCGGGTTGCTCACCGCCTGATTGGGGCAGTTGGCAGGACTGCCGGGTGCGTCGTCGGTCAGTGTGGTCACGGTGAAGATAGGCATTGCAGTATTGGTCAGGCTGAAGCTGTTGCTCGCGCCGCTTGCCGCTGCTGTCACGGTGTAAGGGCCGCCAGACGTTCCGTTCGCAGTGACCGGCACACTGACATTGCCGTTACTGTCGGTGTATGTCGCTAAAATGTTGGTGCCGCTGGAGAAGATTGCGCTGGCGCCGCTGGCGGGCGCGGTGAAGGTCACCAACTGACCAGCGAATGGGTTGCTGAACTGGTCGTATAGAGTCGCCTGCAACTGGGAGTTGAATGCCGTTGTTATCACCGTCGATTGCGGCGTTCCGCCGGTTACTGTCAGGGTCGTTGGCACGCTTGCCACATACGTATATTGATCCGCGGCGCTCGTCGTGCTCGTGCCTCCCGCGGTTGTTACCGTCACATCGACGGTTCCAACACTCCCCGCGGGCGAGGTTGCTGCGATCTGCGTTGCGCTGACCGATGCAATCGTGGCGGAGACGCCGCCGAATTTCACTTGAGTTGTGCCACTGAGATTAATTCCATTAATGGTGACGCTCGTCCCACCGTAGGTTGGGCCTGAGCTGGGGCTGACCGACGTGACCGTCGGGGGAGCCACGTATGTGAACTGATCCGCGGCGTTCGTCGTGCTGGTGCCTCCTGCGGTTGTCACCGTCACGTCAAAGGTTCCCGCGCTACTGGCGGATGAGGTTGCCTCAATCCTCCCTGAGTTGACAAATTGAATGTTGTTGGCGGGAGTAGTGCCAATCTTCACCGTTGAAAGATTCGTAAAATTCGCTCCGATAATGATAATGGGCGTTCCACCGGCGGTAGGGCCTACGCTGGGGTTTATCGACGTGACCGTAGGGAGCGGCACGTAGGTGAACTGATCCGCAGCAGTCGTCGTGCTGATGCCTCCTGCGGTTGTCACCGTCACATCAACGGTTCCAGAACCGGCTGGTGAGGTTGCAGTGATCGTCGTTGAGTTGACGACAACAACATTGGTGGCCGATACTGCTCCGAATTTCACTGCTGTAGCGCCAGTCAGATTGGTTCCGGTGATGGTGACGCTCGTTCCGCCGGCGGTTGGGCCTACACTGGGGCTAACACTCGTGATCGTAGGAGGAGCCAGATATGTATATTGATCCGTGGCGCTCGTCGCGCTGGTGCCGCCCGGGGTTGTCACAGTCACATCGACGGTTCCACTCCCGGCTGGCGAAGTTGCCGTGATCGAAGTGTCGCTATTCAATGTATAGCTAGTTGCGGCAGATGTGCCAAAGTTGACTGCTGTAACGCCAGTGAAATGACTTCCGGTGATCGTGACGCTCGTCCCGCCGGTGGTTGGTCCGGCGGAAGGGCTAATGCTTGTGACCGTTGGGGCTGCTATATACGTAAACTGATCCGCGGCGCTTGTCGCGCTGGTGCCGCCCGGGGTTGTCACTATCACATCGACGGTTCCAGTCCCAGCGGGCGAAGTTGCCGTGATTTGCGTACCAGTGTCAGAGGTAATGGTGGCGACCACACCGCCGAATTTCACTGCCGATGCGCTACTGAGATTGGTTCCAGTGATGGTGACGCTCGTTCCACCAGCGGCTGGGCCTGTAGTCGGGTTCACACTTGTGACTGTCGGGGGAGGAGGATAAACATTAAATGAGTTGCTGGTAGCTGTGGTTGCCAGTGAAGATAATGCGGACGACTCGGTTACCGTGAATGCATAGCTCCCAAGCGTTACCCCCGTCAGGACGCTGAAGGTGGCGTGGCCCGTACTATCTGTCGCTTCGGTCAGAGCGCCGGTGATTCCATTCGACGGGCCAGTATAAGTCAGCGTAATCGGCGCGCCATTCACGAAATCCGTCGTACTGGTATTCGTGTTGGTCTCCTGAACCAGAACCGCGGGCGAGGGCGTGATGGTGGTATTTACAAGCGTATCCGTCGGCTGCTGCGAGAAGGTGATCGACGTGTAGTTGGTCTGCACCGCGCCAATGTCCAGATTGCCGCCGGTCAAACGCGGAAAGCCGCGCTGGTCAGTGGGTACGCACGGGTAGACGAGAGGGTTGGCGACCATGCATTGAGGCATCTGCGTTGGATCACCGGTCTGAATGGCCAGACTGCCCGGCCCCGGCATCATCGTCTGCGTCGTAGCCGTAGTCGGATTATTTTCCAGCGCGCCCAGCGCAATGTTGAGCAAATCACTGGTGTCGGTGGCTGTGAAGATATAGAGCAGGTTGTGCGGATCTTGCGCGCCGCACTGGTAGCAGTCATCCTGATAGTTAAACTTGTTGCCGGCCACAATGCTGTTGATCACAGTGACTGTGCCGAGGCCATCGCCGCCGCTGTTGAAATTATCGATGCCGCTCCCGTCGTCGCCGGTGTCATCACCCCAGGCAGTATTGGCGGAGATGGTGCTGTCGGTTACCGTCAGCGTACTGCCCAAATTATTGTTGAATATTCCTCCGCCGTCGCTGGCGGTATTGCCGGAGAGGGTGCTGTTGATCAGTTGCATCGGACCGGCGTTGTAGATGCCGCCGCCGTGGCCACCACCACTGCCGGCGTTGTTGGACGCGGCATTGGCGGAGATGGTGCTGTCAATTACCTGCATCATGCCGCCATTGTTGTTGTAGATGCCCGCGCCGCCACCGCCGCCGCTGGTGCCTGTTCCGTTTCCTGAGACGGTGCTGCCGCTGATCAGCATCATTCCTAGGCTGTCGTTGTAGATGCCGCCGCCCAAGCCGGAGCTATTGTAGGGGACAGCGGGATTGCTGTTGTTGTTGCTGATCGTCGAGTTATTCAACGTGAGAGCGCCGTTGTTGTAGATGCCGCCGCCTCCGCCTACGCCTAAGCCAGCCTCAGGGCCGACACCGTGTTGAATTGTAAGTCCGGTGATGTCTGCTATCGCCTGATTCGTAAAATAGAAGAGTTGATAAAGATTTCCGCCGCCTACAGCTAACTGGCTCTCTCCTGGTCCTTGTATATTCAGGGGGTAATCGACCTGAGGCAGATTGCTCAGGAATGACACCGTCCATGGAGTTGCGCCGAACGAGGCTGTATTGAAGACGATATCGCCGCCGTTCAGGTAATTGTTGGCGGCTGATCCGGAGCCTCCAGCCGCATTGATCGCGTCGCGAAACGAACACGTTCCGCCCGTGGTGCAGGAATTGTAACTCCCGCTCGAAGAGTCAGCCGTCGTATTCACCGTCAGGTACATCGACTGCACTGCGCCCTGATCGAGATTGCCCGCGCTGCAATCCGATGAGGGCAGCGCAAAGCCGCGCTGGTCGGTGAAATAGGATGTCGTATCGATATTGGCCGTGCTGCCCGCGCACCAGGCCGAACTCCCGGGCAGCGGCATCATCGTCTGCGTCGGCCCGCCATTCCACTGCAACGGACCAAGAGGCGATGAGCCGCCCACCTGGCTGTTGTTGTTCGTGAATGTAACACCGGATTGTGGAGTGCAACCTCTACAGTCTCCATCCGCGCCTGGGTTCCCAACGAGAATGCTGTTGTTCAATGTGAGAGTTACGGGAAGGGTGGAAAAGAAATTTAGAAAAACGCCGCCCTCGGAATTTCCTGAGACGGTGCTGTTTGTCAATATTCCACTTGATGAATTGTCGATGAGTATGCCGCCAGCGAACCATGCAGTGTTATTAGCAATGGTGCTATTGATGACAGTTACTATGGAACCTGAAAATATGCCGCCTCCGTAATTGACGGCAGAGTTTCCTGCTATGGTGGTGTTCTCGACTGTCAGACTGCCATAGCTGCTGATGCCGCCACCATAATTTTGAGCGGAATTTCCTGAGATGGTGCTATTGATGACCGTCAACGTACCACTATTGGCGATGCCGCCGCCGGTGCTAGCATTTCCGTTCGCGATGACCAACCCGTCGATATTGACCGTCCCGGAGTTGATGTTGAATACCTGATATTGGTTGTTGCCGGAGATGGTCAGCAGGTTTTGCCCAAAGATTGGCGGAGTGCCCGGAATCGTCGTTCCCGGACCCGCGATATTCATACTCTCCGTGATCGCCGGCAGCGCGCTGGTCAGTGTGATCGTCCCCACCAGTTTCGTCAAATTGATCCCGTCTCCACTGTGAGCATTGGCCGCCAGGATGGCGTCGCGCAGCGAGCAGACACCCGGCCACGGCGAGCATGAACCGTCGTTCGTGTCGGCCAGCGTATTGACCGTCCAAATGGTGCCCCCGCCGCCTGAGCCGCCCGCCCTGGCCATCGGTGTCAACGCCGTCAGCAGCAGGGCGCAGAGCAGAGCCTGCGTAACTCTGCGGAGTCCAATCTTCCTGGCGTGAGCAACGGTTGTATTGACTTGGTTGAAGATCGGGGTCGCATACATCGGGGCCGCAAACACGTTGCTCTCTAACATGGGTCTTCCTCTTTGCGCAATCGCCTTGTGAGCAAGGCTCAAGCGCGGATACAGTTTTTCCGTTCGCAGGCTGGGACGAAATCGTCCTGACTGCTCACGGGTTGACGAACCGCTTTGGGGGGGGCCTGGGCGGAACAAAGGGGAGCGGGTTAGACTAGTGGCGCTTTATCTCCTCAAGAGCTGCCAAGGTCTGTGAATATTGCTTTCGCGCCAAAATAAAAGCGAGTAAAAAGAGAAGTAGAATCCTACAAAGAATACAGCACTCTCAGCGACCTTGCAAGATACTTATTGGATGTCTTTTGTAGTTACTGATATGTAGCTTGCAGTTACCAGATATTCAACTCTGTATGCCAGAAGCGAGTACCGAAAGATCCTTTGATGGGCGCAAAATCAATTTCCAAAATAACGATCAAAACACAACGCGCGCATTCGCCGATGCGGTGAAAGATATGATTCATATTCAATTCTCATCTCAGGCAGTGAAAAGTTAGGCAGTTGCACGGCGAACTGCTCCAACTAACCTTGCTTTATTCTTGACGTGCTTTGCCGTGAATGTTCGACTAAGTCAAGGAGTGAACGAACCATGCGCGTGCCTCAATTAACCCTCGAAAACTATGAAAGAGATTTTGACGATCGCCATCTGCTGCATGGTGTAATTGAGAAGTGGGCGAAGGAACGCCCGGATGCTGCCGCCATTCTCAACGCCGAGAGCGACCGCGCAGTCACCTGGAGCGACTTTGACCGCATCACCACGGCACTGGCTATCGAGCTATTACGCTTGGGCTTCGCGAAGGGCGATTTCCTCGTTACATTGCTGCCGATGTCCATCGACCATGTTCTGCTGGAGTATAGCTGTTTCAAAATTGGCGTGATCGTCACTCCGCTCGATCTGCGTTTGTCTACCGCCGAGGTGTTGCGCGCGCTGGAGATTCTCCGGCCGCGCGGCTTTGTTGGACTGGGAGTGAAAGCGCCCCTCGATCTTCGCCCGCTGTGGCGCGCCATCATCGACCAGTGCAGGTGGATCGAGCATTTCATCGCCGTGGACTCAGAGTGCGCGATTGATGGCGCGCGATCTTTTGCGTCGATTGCCGAGGCTGCGAATCGCGCCGTAACGGCGGACGACTCAGCCGTTCTCGCCAGAATCTCAGTGAGCGAAAACGACGGCGCGCTGGTCATCTTTACCACCGGATCGACCGGTTCGCCCAAGCCGGCCCTGCTCTCGCACCGCAACATCACAGTGCAGAATATGTGCCTCAGCGCTGCATTCTTCGGTGGAGACAGCGGCGCGCGCGCGCTGGTAAATCTACCTGCGTCACACGTTGGCGGACAGAGCGAGGTGTTGACGACCACCCTCTTCGGCGGAGGTACGGCTGTTTTGGTCGAGATCTTCGACGCCAGCCGTTCGTTGCGCGCTATCGAGCAGCATCGCGTCGAGATCCTCGGACAGATTCCTGCGATGTTCAATCTGGAGTGGATTCTGAAAGATTATGATCGCCGCAATCTCTCCAGCCTTAAATTCGCCGCCTATGGCGGGCATGGCGTCTCGCGGCCTTTTGTGGACAAACTCGCCGCGATGGCCCCCACGGTCGGCACCGGGCTGGGACTGACAGAGGCTTCAGGTTTTTGCACCTACATCCAGGCGAATGCCTCCGATAAAGAAACCATTCTTGCCGGACTAGGGCAGGATATGCCGATCTATCCATGCACGATTCGTCAGCCCATGCGGGCCGATGGCAACGCCGGGGATGAGTTGCCTTCCGACGAGATAGGCCATATCTGCTTTCGCGGGCCGCAGACCTTTCTCGGCTATGTCAACGATCCCGCGGCCACAGCGCAGGCGATCTCGCGCGACGGTTTCTTGTATACCGGCGATCTTGGATACAAGGATGCGGCGGGCCTGCATCTGACCGGGCGCGAAAAGTGGGTGATCAAGTCGATGGGCTACCAGGTTTTTCCCGGCGATGTGGAACGGCATATCAATTTACTTACGGAGAAGATTGCTAACTGCGTTGTCGTCGGAGTGGCGCATGAAGTTGTCTCCGAAGCTCCCGTGGCCGTTGTCGAGAAGAGACCCGGCGTTGAACTCGCCCGGCAGGAGCTGGATCGCCATGCGCGCGGGTTAGCATCTTATATGCGACCGCGGCATTGGATCATTCTCGAAGCCGGTCAGATGCCGATGAACCGCGTCGGAAAGCCTGATTATTTGCGCGCGCAAGAGATGGCGCGGCAAGAGATTGCTGCAATGCGCGAGCGCGGCGAGTGGGACAGCGGTTTGATTTAGGTGAAGGTTGTCGGTCAAATCCCAGCTCGTCTATTGCAAAATCCGCCTTTCATTATCTGGCATGAAATTGCTGTATTTGCGGGAGAACGAATCGCAGCTTCAGCACACCAGCTTTGCCCGCTCCAGCTTGACTCCGTCGAGCCGTCCAAGCAGGGTGACGGCGATGCGCGCGGGGTCGAAGAGCCGCTGGGCCATTCGCTGCACCTGCGCCGCAGTCACGTCGCCGATGCGGGCGATGATCTCGTCCACGGTGATGAACTCGTGGAAGTACATCTCCTGGCGCGCGAGATTTGCCATGCGCGCATTGGAGCTTTCCAGGCCCATCAGTATGTTGCCCTTCACTTGATCGCGAGCGCGGGTCAACTCTTCCGCGCTGAGCGGCTCCTGCTTCAGCTTGCGGAATTCATCGAGGATCAGGCTCACCACCTCCAGCGCCTTGCCCGCCGATGTGCCTGCGTAGACGCAGAGGGTTCCGGTATCGCGATAAGGGCTGAGGTCGGAGTAGATCGAATAGGCCATGCCGCGCTCCTCGCGGATGGTCTGGAAGAGGCGCGAACTCATGCCGCCGCCCAGCACGGTATTCAATATCAGCGTGGCGTAGCGGTTCTCGTCGGTGATGGGCGGGGCGGGCACGCCGAGACAGATCTGCACCTGCTCCAAAGATTTTTTATTGCGGCGAACGATACGCGCTGCGGCCTCGGGCGCGGGCACTTCGCGCAGCGGAAGACCGCCGGCCAGCGTGGAGAATTTTTCCGCAATAGCTTCAGCAAAGCGGTCGTGATCCAAATTGCCTGCCGCAGAGAAGATCATGTTGCCGCCGTGGAAGCGGTCGCTGTGATAGTCGACGATGCTCTTCTGGTCCAGTCCTGCGACCGTCGCCGTGGTTCCCAGAATCGGCCAGCCCAGCGGATGATCCTTCCAGAAGGCCTGCGTAAAAAGCTCATGCACGAGCACGTCAGGATTATCCTCGTCGATCTTGATCTCTTCAAGAATCACGCCGCGTTCCCGCTCGATATCCGGCGCGGCAAAAATCGGATTGAGCACCAGGTCGGCGAGTACGTCGAGTGCGATGGGAACGTGCTCGGCCAGCGATTTGACGTTGAAGCAGATCGTCTCTTTGCCAGTGAAGGCGTCGAGGTTGCCGCCGATGGAATCCATCTCGCGCGCGATGTGCTGCGCGGAGCGGGAGCGCGTGCCTTTGAAGAGCATATGCTCGACAAAATGCGAGATGCCGTTGGTCTCGGCAGGCTCGCAGCGAGAGCCGGATTTAATCCACACGCCCATCGCCACTGAACGCATATACTCCATGCGCTCGGTCAGCACGATCAGACCGTTCGGCAGTACGGTTCGGCGAAGATTTCTTTCCGTGCTCATGGTCATATCAGTGGTCAGTGAACAGAACGTGTTTCAAATCCCGCTTTGTGTCAGGGCACTCTTGGTAGGTCAGGGCTTCAGCCCTGACTGCCGTAAATCAGCGCAAAAACGATGGGCTTTAGCCCCTGAGGAATCTCAATCTCAATCCTCTATGCACTTTTGAAACACACTCCAGAGTTTGATTGTAGGCCAAATCGCCTTGATGTGTGCCAGTACGCCGGGAAATGCTCTATCCTAGGGCCTGTCATGCGAGAAAAATCCAGCCAACTCGTTTCATTCGACGCCATCAGCCAGCAGAACCCCAAACTGCTCTTCGGCATGGACGCGGAGGCGCTGGCGGCGCTAATGGCGGAGGCAGGAGAGCCACCCTGGCGCGCAGCACAGTTAACCGAAGCGCTCTATCGTCAACGCATTGCCACGCTCGATGCGATTACCACTCTGCCCAAATTACTGCGTCAGAGGCTCGCCGCTGAAGGTTGGCAAACGGGCCGGCCTGAGATCGTCCAGCTCTTCCAGTCATTGGACGGCACAGAACGCTATTTGGTGCGGGGAAATAGCGGAGATGATTTGACCGTGGAGACGGTTTGGATGCCGGAGGGCGACGACGGCGAAAGCGGCGACGGGAGTGATGGGGATCGTCCACAAACTACGGGTGCGGGTGCCCCAGGTCCCTCGCTTTTGGGGACCTGGGAAACCGACGAAGATCGCCCAACCCAAAAGCCTGTACGCCGCGCCACCATGTGCGTCTCCAGCCAGGTGGGCTGCGCCGTCAACTGCGCATTTTGCCTTACCGCCAAACTCGGCTTGCAGCGCAATCTAACGGCGGGCGAGATTGCTGGGCAGGTGCTGGCGGTATTCGAGCGCCACGCCGTCGAAGTGGGCCGCGACCGCGTGAATCTGGTCTTCATGGGGATGGGCGAGCCGCTCCTCAACTACGACAACTTTATGGGCGCGGTGCGGCTGCTGGTGCGCGAGGTGGGCTTGAGTCCGCAGCGCATGACCGTCTCGACTTCGGGAATTGTTACCGGCATCGAGCGCTTTGCCGCCGAGCCGCCGGAGCTGCGTCCCAAGCTGGCCATCAGCCTCAACGCGCCCAACGACGCGATTCGCGGCGAGATCATGCCCATCAATCGCAAGTGGCCGATTGCGGCGGTGATGGATGCGGTGCGCCGAATTCCGCTGCGCCCCCGCGAGCGCATCACTTTTGAATACGTTTTGCTGGGCGGCGTGACCGACCGTACCGAATATGCCCGCGAAGTTGCGCGCCTGGTGCGCCGCACCGGACTTCCCGCGAAGGTGAATCTGATTGCATGGAATCCGGGGCCGGGGATTGCCTACGCCACGCCGCAACCGGAGGCAGTGGAAGCCTTCCAGCGAACGCTGAATGATGCAGGGATTCCGGCTTACGTGCGCAAGCCCCGCGGCCGCGACATCTACGCCGCTTGCGGGCAGTTGAAGCGCACGGTGGAAGGATAAAGAAGTGTGCCAGAAAAAAAGGGAGTTCCCCGATGAGTTATATGAAATATGATATATTTATGCAGTGAAAGAATATGCGCAGATTCACTGGGTGGGCAATGCAAAGGAAGTGTTGAGCGCATTTCCGGATGCTGTGAAGGGCGTCTTCGGATACTCCTTGCGCAGACTGCAAAAGGGTCTTCTACCGGATTGCGATGCCCGCCGGATGGAATCGGTCGGCAAGGGCGTTTGGGAACTGAAAACCGCCGATGAACGCATTTGGTATCGAGTCATTTATTTGACGCGGATCGGTGATGAACTTTTTGTTCTGCACGCTTTTGAGAAGGACAGTCGTAAAACAGATAGGCGCGACCTTGAAATTGCAAAATCCCGCTTGAGATTGGTTCTCGCGGAATTGAGGAGAACGAAGGATGAAGGCGATGGCAAAGAAGACTAGTGTGATAACTCATATAACTCGCGGCGATGTTCTGAACGATCTGGGCTTTTCGCGCTCCGAGGCAACGGCGCTGAAGTTCAAGGCCGACCTTCTGGACGCGATCCGCGAAGAAGTCGAGCGGCGGAGCTACACTCAGCGCCAATTGGTGGACATTCTCGACGATCATCAACCGGCCGTCAGCAACTTGCTCCAGGGAAAGATCAATCAAGTGAGCATCGAAAAACTTCTGCGTTATTCAGACCGCCTGGGGATGCGCGCGCGGCTCAAAGTACTTCCCGCTTTGAGAGCGGTGGCGGCTGCTTGAGGCTTTCAGTCATTTGGACTTCCACTTATTCCCTGAACCGTAGGAACAAACTCGCAACCGTCTAATTATCATTGGACCCTTCCGCCGAAATACTCATCTAAATGAATGACGGCAGAAAGCCGGATTACCGGGAAGAATTTTACTCATTCCTATATGTGAACTAAAAGGGAACATACTGCGGTAATTTTGTTTTCTCGCCGGGGTAAGGCGCTATATGTTAGTTGGCGGCGTCTCACTGAGGAGGCTTGATTGGAAGAACCGAATTACTACGAATTTTTGCAGATCAGCCCCCATGCGGAGCCGGACACAATCCACCGCGTCTATCGCTATCTTGCCGCTCGCTTTCATCCCGACAATCCGGAGACCGGCGATCCGGAAAAGTTCTTTCTGCTGAAGCAGGCATACGATGTTTTGTCCGATCCAGCCAGCCGCTCGGTGTATGATTCACGGCACGATCAGATGGCGCCGGAGCCGGTTCCCATGTCGGACACAATGGATTTCATGGACAGCATCGAGGGCGAGTTGAACCGGCGGCTGGCGGTGCTGGCGGTGTTGTATAAGCAGCGCCGCTCACACCCTGAGAGACCGGAGGTGACCCTTGCCGATGTAGAAAATCGCATGGGATTTCCGCGCGATTATATGGAATTCACCATCTGGTATCTGCTGAGAAAGAACTACATCACCCGTGCGGACAACTCAACGATGACGCTGACAGCCGATGGCGTGGACTTTGTGGAGACGCAGCGCACCAGCGTTCCGAAGCTGAATCGTTTACTGACCAGCGGTGTGGAATCCTCTCCCGGGGAGAGAGGCGGCGGCGAACACGGGCCTGACGCTTTCGAGGCTCCAGTCGTCGTACGTGTGGAGAGGCGCGCCCGCGTGGACCGGCGCAAACGGGCGTGATGCAGGCTTTCACATCTCAGAGTCGAAATGTGAAAGCCGGAGTCGCGTGAACAGGCGCTAGTTTTTCGGCATGGGCAGTGGCTGCACACTGCCGCAATCCGGTCCCTTGTAGACGGAGGTTGAGTTCACCGTCCACTCGACCGGCGTCGGGTTCGGCCCCATCTGCATAGTTCCCGCAAAATGCATCTTGCCGGTGGCGTGATTGGGGTCCGTCCATGAAGATTGCAGTTCTCCCTTGCCGTTCATTCTTCCGCTGCACACCAGGTCGGCGGTCATGCTGCTGGCGTGTAGAACGACGTTTTCGATCTTACAGTCGCGCTGGGTCTGCGAGACCGGAGCGCCATACTTATCGATCATCGCCTGAGTCAGGCAAACCTGCGTCGTGTTCGTCATCCCGCTGAAGGGCGAGTTGACGCCGGCGGGCATGGTGATCCCCGGAGGCAATGGCGATTTCTGCCAGCTCATGTTGGTGGTCATCTCCCACAGGCCGGGCTTGCGGACGGCTTGAGACCAGGCAATGATTACAACGGCAAACAGGCAACAGCCCATCGTGATCCAGATTCGCGTCTTGCGCATGAATTCTCCTTATGCTCGCGCCGGCTCCTGGCCGCGCGCCTTCACTCTATCTCATCGCACCGCCGGCAGGAAAGAGGAAACTCATTACTGTCCGGCCAGCCCTGCGTTGCCCAGAGTCATCAATGCTTCGATAACACGGTCAGCATTGTGGCGGACGACGCTTTCTTCACTGGCGAAGTTGCCGGAGATGACGCGCACACCCAGTGCCCTGATGCGCTCGATGTCGGCCTGAATGGGTGACGCGCCCTCAGCCGCGTAGCGCGCCAGCGTCTCCGTCGAAAATGCTCCGGTATTCACCAGCGCATAATCGAAGATCGGCGCGCGGGTGTGCTCATAGATGCGCTCGATGTGCTCGGAAGCGGTCAGGTTCAGGCTCTCGTTGGCCTGCGACATCAGATTGCAGATGAAGACGCGTACGCCGTGCGCGCGCGCCAGCGCAGAAGGCATACCACTCACCAGAAGATTGCAGATCAGAGACGTATAGAGCGAACCCGGCCCGACAGTAATCAGATCGGCGCGCTCGATAGCTTCCAGCGTCTCCGGCAGGGGAGCCGCATCAGGCGGGTCAAGCGTCAGCTCCGAGATGCGCTTGCGGCTGGCGGAGATGTTGGTTTCGCCGCGCACCAGCGTGCCGTCGTCCATGCGCGCCACCAGCGTGGCGTTGGCCGTGGTGACCGGATAGATGCGACCGCGTGTCGCCAATATCTTGGAGGCAAGTTCGACGGCGCGTGCAAAGTCGCCGGTGATCTCCGTGAGCGCGGCGACAAAGAGATTGCCGAAGTTGTGCCCCTTCAGAGACTCGCCCTTGCGAAAGCGATGGTTGAAGAGCTGCGCGAGCAGGTCCTCTTCCGCGCTGAGTGCGACCATGCAGTTGCGCAGGTCGCCCGGGGGCAGCATATCGAAGCCCTTTCGCAGCCTTCCGCTCGATCCGCCGTCGTCTGTGACCGTAACCACTGCCGCCAGATCAGCGATGAGGCCCTCCGGTTCGCACGGCGCGCAGACCGTCACATGACGCCGCAGCCCCCGCAGCAGCGTGGACAAGCCGGTGCCGCCGCCGATAGCCACCACGCGCAACGATCTGGCTGGCAATGCCTCCGCTACGGAAGCAGGCCCCGGTTTCGACGGCGAGTTTTTTGTGGAAATCAAATTGAACCCTACGGAACTTCGGGATACAACAACTCAGTAAAACGCGGGTCATCCGCCATGCTTTGGAAGTCGTTGTCCACGCGGGCCTGGAGCCGGTTCTTGGGGTTCATTTCGATGGCCTGTCCCAGGTTCCTGAGGCAGTCCGGTGTGCGCCCGGTAATCGCGTCCAGCAGCGCCAGCCCGTAATAAGCATAGTCCGCGCCGGGATGACCCGCGAGGATGAGGTTGAATTGCTCGCGCGCCTCCTCGTAGTAGCCGGTGTTCAACTGCGAGACGGCGTAATCGTAATGCTCCTCAGGTGTCAGAAAGTTCAGGTTGGCCTTGTCCATCTGCCGCTGGCAGGTGTGGATGTACATCTTGCAGCGCTCCTGCAACTCGGCCGGCGCCGTCGCCAGCAGTTTCTCAAAGGCGGCCAAAGCCTTGTCGTACTTTGCCTGCTGCACCAACTGAACGGCGGACTGATAATGCTGCAAATCCGCAGCCGCGACCGCGCCGATGTGACCGCCGGGTTTGCCGGTTGATGCGGGTTCTTTCTTGCGGTCTTGCGCCACAGGCCTTGCCCCTTGCTTGATCAGTTTGCCGAAAATCTTCTCACCTCCGGAGCGTTTGAGCCGGTTCCAAGCCGACAGCAAACCTACCCCTGAGTCTTTGGCTGCTAGAGCGTGTTTCAATAACCAGCTTTGTGTCAGGGCACGACTTTAGTCGTGCCGAAAAGCCACAAATATCAATGCGGGCTTTAGCCCCTGAGGAATCACAACAGGAATCCTCAAGTATTTTTGAAACACACTGCTAGGCACTCTTTATACGCAAGCCGCCGCCTTCCGTCAAGGCTGCCCGCCAAGCGAAGTTGCTCCGCCCGCCGTTTTTTCCTGCTCCGTAGCTCCGAAGTGCTTGTAAACAGCGGGATTGAGCGCAGGGTCGTTGTACATCTTCAGTTGCCGGTAGAGCTTGAAGCGCCTCGTCCCGCCGAGGACTTCGCCCCACAGCGCATCCAGGCAACCGGCCAGATCGCCGCGCTGCTCTTCCAATATCGCCAGCCGCTGAAGATTCCGCTCGGTGTGTCCGGCGGAGGCGTCGGTGCGCTCGGCCTCCTCGCACGTGTGGTAGATTTTCAGCGCCAGAATCGACAGCCGGTCGATCATCAGCCCCGGCGTCTCCGAGTGCAGTGCCGCCGCCGGATTCGGAAGCCCGCGCCCCTCCAGCCAAGCCAGCAATGCGCGGTCAAGCCCCTCGGTCAGATCGTTGCGACGCTGATTGGTCGGGTCCACGCGCCGCTTTACCGCTGCCAACTCGGCATCCGTCGCGCCCGGAGCGCGCGCCTCATCCTCGATGTGCCACAGCTCGAAGTTGGCAAAGTGCTGGCCGCTCACCAGACGCAGCCAATCCAGCCGCGGCGAATCGGGCTCCGCGCCCGTATCTACACCGGTCGCCGAAGCAAGGCGCTCTGTGTCAGGGCACGACTTCAGTCGTGCCGTAATCCCGGTAGAATCGACCAGGGCTTTAGCCCCTGCGGCGTCTTTAATTTTTTCCGCATCCGCTCCCGCCGCCTGCGGCCACGCCGCTCCCGCCGCCGAGTGGTGCCACACCCGCGTCTCGCGATCCTGCTGATTGACGATCTGCTCTGCCGATAGCATTCTGGATGATCCTTGATCTGGAAGCCGGTTTCAGCATCTATCCTAAACCATCCTCAACTTGTCTTCGTTTGATTTTACGGAGGGAGCAGGGGTATTGATGCCCCTGAAACCAAGCCTTAAGCAACAGGGCTTCAGCCCCTGAGGGATTACCATCTAATCATCCAAGTATTTTTGAAGCGCACTCTTGTCAATGGGAGCGGAAATGAAGCCGTTTTGGAAGATTGCTTTGGCTGTAATCTGTGTTGCCGCCATCAGTGGAGCAGCAATCACCTGGCAGTTGCATGAGCGGAAGCTCAAGGAGGCAGCGCGAGTCTGCCGCGCCAGCGCCGAGCATGGAGACGCTGAGGCGCAACACAAACTCGGATCGATGTATTTCTACGGCGAGGGGGTGCCAAAGGACTACGCAGAGGCGCTTCGCTGGTATCGCAAATCAGCAGACCAGGGGAACGCGGGCGGGCAAAATGCGCTCGGATATTTGTATTTCCATAGCAAAGGTGTGCAACAGGATCTTGCCGAGGCTGATCGTTGGTACCAGAAAGCTGCCGATCAGGGATTTGCGAAGGCTCAATTCAAACTCGGCTATTCGTATTACCACGGTTATGGAGTACAGCAGGACAACGCTCAAGCTGCCAGTTGGTATCGCAAAGCCGCCGAACAAGGTTATGCATTGGCGGAATCAGGAATCGGCTTTATGTACTACTACGGCTATGGCGTGCCGCAAGACCGCGCCGAGGCCAACCGCTGGTTCCACAAGGCCGCCGATCAGGGAGACCATTATGCCCAGCGCACCCTTGGATTAAGGGGGCCGGGATTCAAGACTTGCTATATGATCGGTTACTCGATAATGTTTCTTGGATGTCTGGCGATTTTGATCGGTTCTCTATCACAAGGTTGGAGACATCAAACATCGAATAATCGATCCTTGACATTAGCGAGTTTGCTTGGCCTGACTATCCTTGGGTTGAGCTTGTATAGGGATTTCGGCATCTTCCCATCCGTTTTGGTTGCGAATGCCTTCCTTTTCGTCAAGGATGTCCTGGCCGGTATTTTTGTTGCCATGCTTATTCATCTCGTCTTTCCAAAGATGATGAAAATTGCTTTGGGAATATTTGGCCTATCATTCATCTGTCTCGATCTCCTTTTTATCGCGATTTACTATTCCAAGCATCTTTTTCTAATTCGTCCATTCTGTGCGATCAATGGAATGTTCCTTGGAGTTTCAGTTTCCCTGGCCATCTTTCTCTGGCGAGCGCATAAGAATGCCGGAAAAGAACCGGACAGCGATTGCGAGGATGCAGCCTCCGAAGCCCCATCTGAGTGATTCGCGGAGGATAAGGGTCGATGGCAATCATCCGCAGTTGGAAGAACACCGAGGCCGTGGCTGCGATGCGAGATTTTCTCGCTGCTCCGCCGCCGCGCCGCGCCGCCATTCGCGAACTGATGAAGAATCTGCTCGCGGAGAATCCCTTTGAACGCCGCTGCGCCGCCGACCTAGCCCGACGCGTCAGCGAGCGCAAGCCGAGGATTCTCAAGGCCTATGCTTCCGTCCTGATCGATCTGGCCGCGCAGCTTCCGTGGGATGATTGGCCGTCGCGCGGTTATGTGACGCTGGCGGCGGCGCGCAATGCCTCGACCCACGCCGAGCGGATGCGGCTGGCAACAATGGTGCGCCGCATGATCGACGACGAGCGCATCGCTCTGCGCGCCATTGCGCTGGAGGCCTTTGGCGTTCTCGCCGCTGCGGAGCCGGCGTTGCGCGAGGAAGCAATGCCGCTGATGGAGCGATACCGGCGCGAGGGGCCGGCAGCCATACGCGCCCGCGCCCGCCGTATGCTGCTCGTACTGATGAAGGCCAAAGAGTGTTTCAAAAGCTGTCTTGTAACAGGGCACGACTTCAGTCGTGCCGAAACGTGCTATAAACGCAGGGGTTTTAACCCCTGAGGGATCAATATCTAAATCATTGAGTAATCTCCCTTCAAAAGCTCTGTAAGGAATGCCCGCGCAATAGCATGAAGATATTTTGCAGATCATTATTGCTCCGACGCGCACAATCAAAGCATGAACAGCCACCAAACCTCCGGGCTTTTTACTGACAACTGAGAACTGACAACTGACAACTGACAACTGGCTCTACCCCCCTACCCCCCCTCCTATATTTTCAAAACCTTGCCGTTAATTATCTGGTAAACAGGCCATAGTACGGACGCGCGCATTAAAATAGATAAAGTCTTCGGGAGATAAATTGGAAATTAAAGGTCAGTATCCTCATCGCCGTTGGAATCCGCTGCGCCAGTCGTGGGTTTTGGTTTCTCCGCATCGCACACAGCGTCCCTGGCAGGGCGAGGTTGGCCAGAAGGCCGCGCCATCCAGCGTGGCTTACGATCCGCAATGCTATCTCTGTCCGGGAAATCAGCGGGCGGGCGGCGCCGCCAACCCGGCCTACGATGGCGTCTTCTCTTTCGTCAACGACTACGCCGCGCTGCTGCCGGATTCGCCGGATACTGCCGAAGCGCCGGACTCGCCGCTGCTGGTGGCCGAGCCTGCGCGCGGAGTCTGCAAGGTTCTCTGCTTTCATCCCGACCACTCGCTGACGCTGGCGCGCATGACGCAGCCGGAGATTCGCCGCGTGGTGGACGCATGGACGCGCGAGTACAACGAGCTGGCCGGCATCGAGTGGATCAACTACGTGCAGATCTTCGAAAATCGCGGCGCAATGATGGGCGCGAGCAATCCGCATCCACACTGTCAGATATGGTCTTCCAGCTTTGTGCCCGACGAGCCGAGCATCGAGACCGCCGCCCAGCGCGAACACCTGGCCCGCACCGGCCATTGCCTGCTCTGCGATTACCTGGCCGCCGAAGAGGCCGCCGCAAAAGACAATCAGGCGCGCATTATCTTCCAGAATGAGCACTTCACGGCGCTGGTCCCGTGGTGGGCGACGTGGCCCTTTGAGGCGCTGCTGGTGAGCCGCCGACATCTGGGCGCGCTTCCGGAGATGACGAGCGACGAGCGCGACTCGCTGGCCGACGCACTGAAGCGGCTGACCACGCGCTTCGACAATCTCTTCGAGGTGAGCTTTCCCTATACGATGGGCATTCACCAGAATCCCACCGACGGCGAGGCGCACCCGGAGTCACACTTCCATGCGCACTTTTATCCCCCGCTGCTGCGCTCAGCCACGGTGCGCAAATTCATGGTCGGCTTTGAGATGCTGGCCATGCCGCAGCGCGACATTACGCCGGAGGATGCCGCCCGCCGCTTGCGCGAGTGCGCGGAAGAGCATTTCTGGCCGAGAAGCTGATTTTTTGCGGCGGATTTCCTTCGCTGGGGGAATCCGTCACAATAAGGCGTGGACATTTCAGTAATCCTTCAACGCGCAGCCGTGAAGTTTGCCTCTCGGCGGCTGTTTTTGTGCGCGGCGTTGTTGTTGGCTGTAGTGCTTGTTAACGCGCAGGAGCCGACGCCGCCGTCGCAGCCAGCGGCGACGAGCGCTCCCACCGGCGCGCTGACGACCATTCATGGCGTGGTGCGCAATGCCGTGACCGGCGAGCCGCTGCCGCGAGCGCTGGTGCGCATCGAGGGCGAATCCGGCGTGAGCGCGCTGACCGACGGCGAAGGGCGCTTTGAGTTGGATGGCGTAGCGACGGGGCCGCAGATCATCCGCGTGCGCAAGCCGGGCTTCAGCGACCGACCTTATGCTACCGAGGATGTCGGCTACCAGAATGGCGGTCCGGCGCACAGCGTCCTGGTGGCGGAGGGAATGCCCGAGCTGAATTTCGTGCTCACGCCCACTTCGGCGATTCATGGGCACATTGAACTCTCCACCGGCGACCCGGCGGAGGGGATCGGGATCACGCTGCTCAAGCAGGTGGTGCGCAACGGGCGCGCCGTGTGGGCGCAGAATGGCGAGACCAAAACCAACGGCAGCGGAGCCTATCGCTTTGCGGGGCTGCCAGCGGGAGTCTACGCGCTCTTTACGCAGCCTGCGCTGGAGAGCGAGCCTGCGGCGGCAACAGTGGAGGCGGGAGCGAAGGTTGTGCGCAATGGATACGCGAGCGTCTTTTATCCCGAAGCGAGGGAGTTTTCCGGGGCCGCGCGGATTCGGCTTGCGGCTGGCGAACAGGCAGAGGCGAATCTGCTGCTGACGCTGGAGCCGTTTTATACCGTCACCGCGAAGGCGATTCTTCCCAATGGGAAGCCGTTTGAGGGCGTGGAATATGAGCGGGGCATTATCCCGTCAGAGCCAGCTCTAGCGGTTGAAGTACTGGATGAATCTGGCCACCAGTTGGCCTATTCCACCAAATTTGACGCACAATCGCACACTATCCAAGCCGATCTTCCGAATGGATCGTATACGCTTCTCGCAGTATCAAGATTTATTAGTGTTCAACTTGCTTCTAGCAGGCAATCAGAGTTTTTATGGGGTAATGTGGAGTTTTCTATTGACGGCCACGACGTGACGAACCTGCGCACTCCACTTTCTACTATGTCAGGCTGGTCGATTCATTTACGGGCGGTGAGGACTTCAGGATCGAGTGCCAGCCCGGAACTCCAAAAACAGGTTACGGTGACGGCTACTCATGCTGAAGCGCCGCTATCGGAGAACTTCGATGCAGACATATTCGCGGGTGACGCAGGATCAGATCTTCTGGAATTGAGCCGATTCACTCTCGGTTCTCAATGGCTCAGCACCGAGGTCAACGACCGCAGCCTGTGCGTGGAGTCGTTCTCGGCGGGAGGGATCAATCTGGCTCGCGAGCCGCTGAATGTTGCGCTGGGAGCCTCGCCGCCGCCGATGGAGCTGACGCTCACGGACAACTGCGCCAAGCTGGAGCTGGCGCTGCCGCCGATTCTGGCCGCATTCCTGCCCGGAGATGAGCCTTTTTACACCGTCTATGTGGTTCCTGACTTCGACACCACGATCGACATTCCGCCGATGAATATGCATCCCTCCTCCGGCGCGACGCTGACAGTGGATGGGCTGACGCCGGGGAGCTATCACATCTACGTCTTCGATCATTCCTTGCGGCTGGAATATCGCAATCCCGCGGTGCTTGCGGCGCTGCCAACTCCAGGGCAGCAGGTGACGCTGACTGCCGGGAGCACGAGCGGCCTTGTGCTGGAGGTTCCGGGACGATGAGTTTGCATTCGTGTGAAATTGGCGAAAAATATTTCTCCGGGGCTAAAGCCCGCGTTGATTTTGTCAGCTTTATGCGGAGGTTAAAACCCCCGCCTCCCTCCGGATTGAGTTTCGCAATACAAAACGTCTGCTGCTTCGCGGTCATTCTGTCAATGGCGGCAAACTACGTGTACGCGCAAACGGCTTCAACACCTCAGCCCGCGCCCGTTTATAGCATCGCGGGAACTGTGGTGAATACGGCCAGCGGCGAGCCGGTGCGGCGGGCAACGGTGGCTGTGCTTTCTGAGGAAGATCAGCAGACCGTTGCATCAGCGGAGACGGACGACGAGGGCCGCTTTTCGCTCGACGGTCTGGCAGCGGGCAAGTACCCGCTGACCGCATCCAAGCGCGGCTTCCTGACCGCCTACTACGACCAGCATGAGGGCTACAACACGGCGATTGTTGCCGGTGAGGGGCAGGAGACGAACAAGATCGTCTTCCGGCTGGTGCCCGGAGCGGTACTGCGCGGCGTGGTCACAGGCGACGGCGGCGACCCAGTGGAAGGCGCTCAGGTGATGCTCTTCCTCAAACCGCACGGCCACAATCCCGGCGCAAGAATCTCGCAGGCTGGCGCGACCAAAACCGACGACACCGGCGCTTATGGGTTCGACGGGCTGGCGGCAGGCGAGTACCTGCTGGCGGTCAAGGCCGAACCGTGGTTCGCGATTCATCAGAGTATTCGTGGAGCTTTTGATTCAGGTGCGGCGCTCGATGTGGCTTATCCGGTGACCTACTTCGATGCGACAACCAACGAGGCCGACGCGACGGCTATTGTGCTCATCGGTGGCAGAAGTGTGGAGGCCAACATCAATCTTCATGCGCTTCCGGCGCTGCATTTGACCGTGGAGCCGGTCGTCAAAGAGGACGGAACAAGCCTTCGCGCAGAGTTGCGGCAGAGCATCTTCGGCACGGAGAATCAGGATGCTGTCGTTGCTTCGCCGTTGGGAAAGCAGACCGGCAGGGGAGAATTCGCTGGCGTTGCTCCCGGCCACTACGAACTTACGCAGGGCGATCCGCCGCGCGTCGCGGAATTCGATGTCGCCACCACCAACCAGCAGATTGATCCCAACATGGGTTCGACGGCAGTGACAGTCTCAGGAATTCTGCAAACTGCCAACGGCGCTGCTATGCCCGAGAATCCGCGCATTTTTTTGATTTCGCTGGACGATGCCCATCCCCATGCGCCGCTCGAAACCACCGGCAGTAGAGGTAAATTCAGCTTTGCGGCGGTTCCGCCGGGAAGTTGGGGACTTTGGGCGGAGAACTCCGGTAAATCGCTGACGATCACTTCGATTTTCGCCGCCGGCAAGACTCATCCCGGCAATCAATTGACTGTACAGGACAAGCCAATTCCGTTGGTAGCTTCTGTGAGCCAGAGCGAGACGCGCGTCGAGGGTTTTGCGCGCGATGTAAAGGGCAAAGGCATCGCCGGCGTGATGATTGTGCTGGTTCCTAAGGAGCCATCGGCCTTCAGCGCCCTGGTCCGTCGCGACCAATCCGACTCCGATGGCAGCTTTTCGCTGCGCGATGTGGCGTCGGGCGAGTACACTGTCGTGGCCATCGAGAAGGGCTGGGAATTGGATTGGGCGCGGCCTGAGGTCATCAGCCGCTATCTTTCTCAGGGTCTAACCGTCACAGTAACAGAGAACTCCGGCAAAATGCTGCGGCTCTCCCAACCGGTTCCGGTCCAGAGCCGCTGAGGAAAATGCCTAGTTTGGAGTTCGTCCAACCGGGTCCGAGAGGATACTCTATTAGAAGTGATCTGTGTGGGTTGCCAGCCAGGGTTCAATGAGCCAAAGACTTCAGTGCGCCGCAGCAGGCCAAGCTATGGATTGAGGAGAGTCCCAAATTGAAGAGGAAGTTGCTGTTCACGATTTTGGCCGTGGTTGCGGTCGCGTTATTGCCCACGACGGCCACAGGCCAGAAGTTTTTCTTTCATCACCACAAGGCTCCCGCCGCCGCCGAACAAACCAAGGCCGCCTATAAGTACACGGCCTTCGCCGGATACGGCTACACCAGCCTGAACAATTTGGATCAGTCGCGCAACGGATTGATGGGCGTGAATCTCTCGCTTACGCGCAACCTGGGCAGGTTCTTTGGCGTGACCGCAGACGGTGGCTCGTACTTCAAACCCTATAACTCGGTTAACCCAGGAAACCCTGTAGTGGATATGTTTTTTCTCGGTCCGGAGGTTCATGCGCCTTTGTTTGGAAAGACGAGCGGCTTTTTCCGTGCGCTGCTGGGCGGCGAACACCTCAGCACCGATAGCACAATACCCCCAACCACTCCCAACATTTCCTTTGCCGGAGGAGTCGGCGGCGGACTTGACTACAGACTGAGCCATCGCATTGGCCTGCGCATATCAGGCGACGATATTGAGTCGTCCTTCAACGCCAACGCCAATGCAGGGGTCTGCCCGCCCAGTGCTGATTGTTCGCCGCACAAGACCCGCAGTTCGCGCGTCGATTTCGGCTTCACATACAAGTTTTAGGTGTTCAGCCGCCGCATTAGCAGCGGTTGCAGACTGAGGCGGCCATCGGAGATGACGGCAATGTATACAGTCTTGCCGCGAATCCGGTAGATAATCCGATAGGGCTTGAACAATATCTGGCGATAGGAGCGAAGGCCCATCGCCAGCAACTCCGGCGGGTATGCTCCGCGGTTGGGGAACTCTCGCAGTTCCAG
Source organism: uncultured Occallatibacter sp. (assembly GCA_964408275.1). Lineage (GTDB taxonomy): Bacteria > Acidobacteriota > Terriglobia > Terriglobales > Acidobacteriaceae > Telmatobacter. Next base: position 1,526 of record CAYOYX010000036.1, on the reverse strand, counting down.
AGCGGCACGAACGATCTCTCGCGCAACATAGTCCGCGTTTGCAGGTGAGTCATTCTTCGAGATGTAAGCATGGAGTTCGCGCAGATCACCTCTGGCACTTTTGGTAAACCGGACATTGAAGGCCATCAGGTTTACACGGTCTCCACGCCGAACTCCGCCATCACCTCTTCGATGGGCACCGTCTCGCCGGTCTCGATCTCCTTGTCCGCCAGCGCTAGAATCTTGAGCAGCGCCTGGGTCTCTTCCATCATCTGCTCGTAGCTGACCACATCCACCAGCACCGCCCGTGCCTCGCCATTCTGTGTGATGATGATCGGCTCCCGCTCCACCGTGATGCGGCCGAGAAGCTCGGCGGCGTGGGCTTTGACGTAGCTGATCGGCTTGATCTGGGTGGAATAGCGCATGAGACCTCCAATAGTCCTTTATCGAACTAAATATAGTTCATTATTAGGATTAAATCAAGACTGTATTTAGACTTTCAGGCTGATCCGCTCCCGTCATACTCCACGGAATGAAGAAAGAGTCCGCGGGCCGGAGCAGTCGGTCCGGCTGCGGAGCGGCTGCGGGCAGCAAGAATTTCAGGAATTGAGTCTGCGCGGAGCCGTCCCCGGCCCACATCCAGCATTGTTCCTACCAGATTGCGGACCATGTGATGCAGAAAACCGCTGCCCCGGACGCTATAGACCAGCAATTTGCCGGCTTCGCACTGCCGCTCCTCCCAGACGGAGGAAAAGATTCGCCGTACCGTAGCGGCGGGCGGCTCAAGCTGAAAGCCCGTGCGGGGAATTGGTCTTGAGTCCGGCTCCGCATGGGCATCGAGGTTGAGTCTAGCCAACTCCGGATCGGTGGCGGCGAAGCTGAGAAAATCGTGCTCGCCAACGAAGAGCCGCGCCGAGCGTTGCAGCGCCTCCAAGTCCATCGGCCACGGGCAGGCATAGACGTAGCGAGCCAGAAACGGCGGGCAGAGCGCCTCGCGGAAGACCCGGTACTCATACGTCTTGGCCACCGCCGAGTGGCGCGCGTGGAATGAACTTTGTACCGTTTTTGTTTCCAAAACACGGATGGCTGGAGGCAGTGTGCGGTTGAGAGCGCGTTGCAGATTCTCCGGCGGAATGGGCGCGGCGAGCGTGAAGCTGGCTACCTGCGCGAGTGCGTGAACGCCGGCATCGGTGCGTCCCGAGCCTTGCGGCAGCGGCGATTCGCCAGTAACCCGGCCCAGCGCCGCTTGCAACTCGCCCTGCACGGTGCGCTCTCCGGGCTGCACCTGCCAGCCGCTGAACTCGGTGCCGTCGTAGGCCAGGGTCAGCTTCCAGTTCTGTTGCTCTGGTGCGGGTTGTGCGTATTCATTCATTTCAAAGCTCTTGTGAACAGTCTACCGGCGACAGCGACGGTTTGTGCAACAGCGTGAATGGCAGGACAATTTCTTCACAGTTTCACAGTTTCACGGAAAAAAGGGGGGGTGGGGGGTACTCGAAAAGGGTACGGACCGGGCGCATTCCTGACAGATTGGACCGGGGGCATGGTTG
>CAYOYX010000035.1:0-32580 GCA_964408275.1 uncultured Occallatibacter sp. | reverse complement strand
CTCGCAATCGAAGCCGGTGCGCATTCCGTCGGAGTTCATTGAGGTGAGCAGAATCTCGCCCGCGCCGCGCTGCTCGGCCTCGCGCGCCCACTCAACGACGCGACGACCAGCGAGTTTGCGTCCGCCCTGCACGTAGACTTGCGCATCGCGCACCGGATCGGCAGCTTCCGGATCGCGCCGTGCGTCAATGGCGACGACGACGGCCTGCGCGCCGAAGCTGCGGCCAATCGCATCGATTAATGTTGGGTAGGCGAGCGCGGCGGAGTTCACGCTGACCTTGTCCGCGCCCGCCTCGAAGACCTGCGCCGCATCGTCGGCAGTGCGAATGCCGCCGCCCACGCAGAATGGAACGAACAACTCACGCGCCGTTCTGCGCACTGTATCGAGCAGCGTCTGGCGGCCCTCGTGTGTCGCGGTAATGTCGAGCAAAACAATTTCGTCCGCGCCTTCGCGGGCATGACGCGCGGCCTGCGTAGCCGGATCGCCGGCATCGATGAGATCGACGAACTGCACGCCCTTGACGACGCGACCGTCATGCACATCGAGACAGGCGATGATGCGCTTGGTGATCATTCAGCCTCTCCTGACCGACAATAGGGGCAACAGCCGCTAGCCTCTTTTGTACTGCTAGGGAAACCAAGATGGTCTTCATCGAGGAAGGTCAACTTCACTTCTTTCTTATATGTGCTAAGAACTGCGCCCGCTGCAAACATTGCCAATTGCAAAGCTTGAACAGCATCAATGCCACAAGCACGACGGACTGTTTCTATTCCGAGGCCATTGATCTGATAAGGACATGCCCATTCTCCACTCGGATTAGGCATAGGTTTCCCGAAGCGAACAGATACATCAAAGGGTTTGCCGTTGATAGTAGCCGTAAGGACACGCTCTGCGATAACTTCGAATTGTTTATTAGACTCTGATGCCATCCTAAATCCTCAAGTAATTGCGAAGAATCCTGAGGCCGGTTTCTCCGGACTTTTCCGGATGAAATTGCACGCCCATTACATTGTCGCGCTCGACCGCTGACGCGAAGTTCTCAATATAGTAAGTGACGGCGGCGGTGTCGGCGGTGACGGGAGCCTTGTAGGAGTGCGTGAAGTAGACGTGCTCGCCCGGTTCAACGCCGGCAAGAAGTCGCGAATCTTTGCGAACTTCCAGAGAATTCCAGCCGACATGGGGAACCTTTTCCGTGCTCTCGGAAAAATGTTCGCAGGATTCAGCAAAATGTCCAAGTCCCGGCTGCGCGGGCGCTTCGCTCGATCCAGCGTAGAGCCACTGCATCCCGACACAAATTCCAAGGAAGGGAACGCCGCGTGCAATCGCAGCGCGAATCGCGGCTGTGAGGCCCGTCGCGTCCAGCCGCTCCGTAGCCGCGAAGTGACCCACCCCCGGCAGCACGATGCGCTCCGCGGCTTCGACAAGAGACAGATCGCCGTCAGTGACGATCGTCTCCGCGCCCACATGACGCAGCGCCTTGAGGACCGACGTGAGATTGCCCGCTTTGTAATCGATTACGGTAACGCGCATTCACTCTTCTCCATGTTCGTGCAAATCATCCCTTAGGGGCTAAAGCCCAGTTTCTTTTTATTTGTCTGGTGGCACGACTAAAGTCGTGCCCTTTCAAAACGTCAATTGATAAGTGGTTCCTTAGAGCAGCCCTTTGGTAGAAGGCAACATCTTGCCTAGTTGTTTGTCACGCGAGCAGGCTACGCGCAACGCGCGCGCGAAGGCTTTGAAGATGGCCTCGATCTTGTGGTGATTCGAGCGGCCATACATCGTCTTCACGTGAACATTGGCGCGTACGCCGCGCGCGAAGCCCTCGAAAAAATCCGTAACCAGTTCGGTTTGCAGATCACCGACGAGACGTGTGCGAACTTTGGTATCGACGGCGAAGGCCGCGCGCCCGCTGAGGTCGATGGCAGCAATCGCCAGTGTTTCATCCATCGGCATCAGAAAATATCCGGCGCGCAGAATGCCGCGCTTGTCGCCGAGTGCGCGGTCGAAGGCCTCACCAAGCGCGATGCCCACATCCTCGACTGTATGGTGCTGATCGACGTCCAGATCGCCATTGCACTTCAGTTCAAGATCAAATGCGCCGTGGCGCGTGAACAACTCCAGCATATGATCGAAGAAACGAATGCCGGTGGAGATTTTATATTGGCCGCCGCCTTCGATTGTGAGCTTGATCGCGATGCGCGTTTCGGTGGTGTTGCGAACCAATTCTGATCGGCGTCGGCTCACAATACGTTTGGCCGTGGGATCCACTTTCTTCATCGGCGTCATTGAGCGCCCCTTTTCGTTTTGAGAGCGGCCAGAGTTTCATTCAGAGCTATGACTGCCTGACGCATCTGCTCGCGCGTTCCGATTGTGATGCGCACACAGCCATCGCAGCCAGAGTCGCTGGAACGGTCGCGGACAAGAACGCCCGCTGCGCTCATCAGCTGCGTAAACTCCTTGTGCTGCGCGCCGATTTCAACTAGAACGAAATTAGCGCTACTGGGCCAACGGCGGATGGAGGCTGCATCGAGCGCCGCTTCAAACTCCGCGCGCGCGGCCAGCACTTCACCAACATACCAGTCGAGGTAGTCCGTATCATCGAGCGCGGGCGGAAGGCAAGCTAGCGCCAGTGAATTCACGCTGTATGGCGAAAGTACGCGCCTAACCCAACGCATCAACTCGACAGGACCGGCTAACAAACCGAGACGCAATCCGGCCAGACCGTACGCCTTTGAGAACGTGCGTGCCACAATGAGATTGGGAACCACGCCAATCAAATCAATGACTGTGTCTTTGTGGAAGTGAAAGTACGCTTCATCGATTAGGACCACAGCATACGGCGCGCGTGTGGCAATCTCGACGAGTTGCTCGCGCGTGGCCGAGGAGCCGGAGGGGCTGTTGGGATTGGCGATGGCGATGATCTTGGTGCGCGGCGTGATGGCTGCAAGCAAGCGCTCGAAGGGAAACTGCAAATCGTCCGCGGCCTGCACCGCAACAGCAAGTGCATTCGTGGACGAGGCGTAGATTTCGTACATCGTATACGTCGGCACGGGCAGCAGCAGTTCATCGCCGTCGTCAAGAAATGCCTCAAAAAGTACGTGAATCGCTTCGTCCACACCGTTGGTGAGCGCGACCTGCGCGGGCGCGAGACCGAGATGCGCAGCGACGATAGCCTCGACCGGCTCACGCTCCGGATAGCGCGTGAGGCTGCCCGCACTGATGCGACCCAGCACGTCGCGCACCTTCGGCGAACAGGCGACAGTGTTCTCGTTGAAGTCCAGGCGCAACGCTTCACGGCAGCCAAGCGGAGGGTGATATTCCTTCATGGCTTGTACGCGCGCACGCGGCGTTGGGTATTGCACTTTGACGGCTTCAGCCACGGGGCCTCCTTGTTAAGCGCCTGCGAATGGCTTCGGCGTGGCCGGTGAGTCCTTCGGCCTCGGCTAGTAATGCGGTAGGCGGACCGAGCACGCGCATTGCCTGCGCCGAATACTGCTGCACAGTGATGAGTTTGACGAAGTCGTTGACGCTCAAGCCGCCGCGCACACGCGCCATGCCGCCGGTGGGCAGAGTGTGATTGGGTCCGGAGATGTAATCGCCCATTGGCTGCGCGGACCAGCGACCGATGAAAACAGATCCGGCGTTTTGCATCCAATCGAGATCGCTGGCGGCATCGACGGTGAGGTGTTCGGGCGCGAGGCGATTAGTGATCTCGCGCGCTTCATTCACATTCGCGGCGATGATGACCAGACCGTTGCGATCAAGAGCATGACGCGCAACAGCATTGTTGGCGCTCCGCGCTTTTACAGTCTTGACGGTTTCTTTCGCCAAGGCGGCGCGCGTGGTGATGAAGATAGCCAGCGCTTCGGGATCGTGCTCGGCCTGCGCGACAAGATCAGATGCGATGTCGTCCGCATTGCCGGATTCACTGGTGACGATAATCTCCGTTGGCCCGGCGAGCATATCAATGGCGCAATCAAATGCAACGAGGCGTTTGGCCGCAGTGACGTAGAGATTGCCGGGGCCGACGATTTTGTCTACGCGCGCAACGCTAGCAGTTCCGTAGGCAAGAGCCGCAATCGCGTGCGCTCCGCCGAGGCGATAGAACTCTGTGATGCCGAGCAGGTGCGCGGCGGCGAGAGTCTCAGGTGCGGGTTTCGGCGAAACGACTGCAATACGCTCAACGCCCGCCACCTGCGCGGGAATCGCGGTCATCAGCAATGTGGAAGGCAACGGATGAAGGCCGCTTGGAACATAGCAGCCGACTGAACCAAGCGGACGCACAAGCTGGCCGGTCATGAGGCCGGGTATCGGCTCTTCGCTGAAGGATGCGGGCAGTTGGGAGACGGCGAAACTGCGAATCTGCTCAGCGGCTGTCGTCAGCGCCAATTGCATAGCAGGCGAGATTGCATTCCATGCGGCGGCCATTTCGTTGGGCGTAACGCGGAGAGCACCTGCGCCTCTGAGGCCGTCGAACTGCGCGGCGTAACGCAGCAGGGCGCGATCACCCTGCTTGCGCACATTCTTCACGATGCGGCTGACGGTGGGCAAAACAGCATCGAGCGCCACGCCGCCACGTTGTTCGAGAGCGGCGAGAATTTCGGCTGTCTGTTGCGCGCCGCGGCCTTTTGTCCGGATGATTTTCATCTTTCGTCTCCGGTCTCAGAGTACAACTTTGTTGAGCGGGTATTCGACGATGCCCGCTGCCTTTGCCGCCTTCAGACGCGGAATCACATCGCGAGCAACACGCTCTTCGACGATAGTGTTGACCGCGACCCACTCGGAGTTACTGAGTTGGGAGACAGTCGGCGAGTTCAACGCTGGCAGCACGGCAAGAACCGCATCGAGATCGCCGCGCTTCACGTTGAGCATCAGGCCCACCTGTGATTGCGCATCGATTGCGCCGCGCAGCATGAGCGCGATCTGATCAATCTTCTCGCGCTTCCACGAGTCGGCGATGGCCTTCTTGCCGGCGATAAGATGCGTTTCGCTCTCCATGATTGTGTCGATGATTTTCAGCCGGTTGGCCTTGAGTGAGCTGCCGGTCTCAGTGACTTCGACAATTGCATCGGCCAGCGTCGGCGGCTTCACTTCCGTTGCGCCCCAACTGAACTCGACCTTCACGTTCACGCCTTTTTCCGCGAAATATCGCTTACTGACTTCAACCAACTCCGTCGCAACGATCTTGCCTTCGAGGTCTTCTGCCTTTTCAAAGCCGCTGTTCTCCGGCACGGCGAGCACCCAGCGCACCTTGCGGCGGCTCTGTTTGGAATAGGTCAGCGAAGTAATGCTGGTGAGATCAAGGCCGCTTTCGACGACCCAATCGATGCCGGTGAGGCCCGCGTCGAGAACGCCGTGATCGACGTAGCGCGCCATTTCCTGCGCGCGAATCAACATACACTCGATCTCAGGATCGTCGATCGATGGAAAGTAGGAGCGGCCGTCGGCGTATATGTTCCAACCGGCGCGCTTGAAGAGAGCGATGGTGGCATCCTGCAAACTGCCTTTGGGAATGCCGAGTCTTAGCTTGTTCGCCACGAATTTCCTCCGTATTACTGAAAGTGTTGGTTAATTATTTTCGATGCTCACGGTTTTGGTGAAACAACTGATGGTGCCTTCGTGGCATACGAGCCCGTCGCCCTCGACGACGACACGAAAGAGCAACGTATCATTGTCGCAATCGGTTGCGGCGGAGACGACGCGCAGACGGTTGCCGCTGGTTTCGCCCTTCATCCACAGCTTCTGGCGGGTGCGGCTCCAGAAGGTGACAAAGCCGGTCTCAAGGGTTTTTGCGTAGCTGATGGGGTTGAGAAAGCCCAGCATCAGCACCTCGCCGGATTGCGCATCCTGCACGATGCCGGGAACGAGGCCGTCCATTTTTTCAAAATCGATTGCGGGATTCAGTGTGCTCATTTTGTCCTTCGTTATGGTTGAGATTTGTTGACAGGCATGAAAAAGCCCACCTGCGTTGGTCGCCGGCGGGCTTGACTCTCTTGATCTCTCTGGCCGATTAGATCAGGCCATGGCAGTCCGCCGGCATGGAAGTTCCATGATGATGGTGGTGACCGTGATGGCGGCGGCTCTGCATCTTAATTAGACATTATCGGATGGGCGGCAACCTTGTCAAATCTTTTGCTTGCGGAGATTGCGCCCCAGAGCGGAGAATGGAGCCGTGCGAATTCGAGTGCGATTCACGGTTTTGGCGATAGCGGCGCTGGGCTTGTGCCTTGGCGGAATGGCGCAGAATCAAGACCGGGATAGTCGTGGTGTGCCGAAAACTTCTGCGAACGCCCCACCGCCTGAGTTACGCATCGATATCAATCACGCTAGTGTGGATGAGTTGCTGAAGGCTCCGGGCATGACGCAGAGTTGGGCGGGACGGATTGTTCGCTTCCGGCCTTATCGCACCAAGCAGGATTTGCTGGAGTACGGCGTGGTGAGCAGCGAGGTCTATGACCGCATCAAGGATTTTGTGATTGCGCATCGGGAGGCGCAGTGAGTCTTCTACCCGAGAACTGATGATGAAGCCATTTCCCGAAGGATCGGCACGTAGATTTCCGTTTCACCTTCATCCGTGTCCATAGGGCATTGAGCTTCGTTTGCTCTGTAGAGTTCGAAGTCAGGTGCGTCGGCGGGTTCAAAACCAGACTTCGGCAGCCACGTTTTCCAAATGAAGTTGCAGGTATTTTGCAGTCCGGTCAAGCGGCCTTTATGCGTAAACACTGCGTATTCCTGGGCCTCAATGCTGATTCTCTCCATACCCCCCGGCACAGGCGTATCATCGCTGACGCGGACTGCGGCCGTATAGTGGAACTTCTCTGCAAAGGTTTCTTTGTCCTTGGGGCCGTAGCAAACTCCATAAAATGCTTTGTCGAGCTGTTGTTCTATCTGGTGTTTCTGGCGTAGAAAGTCATTCCATAAGACCGGAATAACGTTAGGTTCTGAAAAAATAAAGTCCTTGCCCAAACCGACTACTATAAAAGTCTCTTTCCGTTCGAAGCGCGGAATCATCGTAACTCCGCCTGTGTGCAGATGTTTAAGATAGGCCTCGGTCAATGCCGGTTGGCCACGATGGAGGGATTTCATTCTTTCTCGGCGAAACCGTGCAGGTGTATCGCCGAATATCTCTTTGAAGACACGGCTGAAGGAGGCCTGGGATTCAAAGCCCGCATCCTGGGCAACCTCGACAATTCGGTTTGTGCCGCACAACAAAGCCTCAGCAGCTTTGGTTAAGCGTCTTCGCCGAATATAAGCGGCAACAGTCATGCCTGTCAGAGTATGAAAGATGCGCAGGAAGTGGTAATGAGAATAGCAGGCCGCTTCCGAAGTTTTCGCCGATTGAAGATCATCGTGCAAATGAGCTTCAATGTAATCGATTGCCTTCAGCACACGGTCTATCATCGTTCTCTCTTTCTGCCTCCAAAACTAACTCTATGAGTTCTCTCATACTGTGTTTTGATAATTATTGCGAATTTGCCTTACGGATCGAGGAAAAAGTGGAACTAATAGTAGATTTCACGAAAGAAATCCCGCAGGGATAAAGCCGCACCCTTTCAAGACCAGAATCCCTTCCCTGATAGCGCTACTCTTCGCAAGGCTCGGGCTCAGGAGCGGGCATATCGCGCTTGAGCAACCGACTGAGAATCACATAGAGCACCGGAATAAAGAAGAGGTTGAGCATCGTCGAGAGCAGCATTCCGCCGACGATGGTGGTGCCCACGGAGCGGCGTCCCAGCGCGCCCGCGCCGGTGGCAAAGACCAGCGGAAGAACGCCGAGGATGAAGGCGAACGACGTCATCAGAATGGGCCGGAGACGCAGTGCGCCGGCTTCGGCGGCAGCGTCGGCGATAGAGCGACCTTTTCGGCGCAACTGCTCGGCAAACTCGACGATCAAAATTGAGTTCTTGGCCGAGAGGCCAATCAGCATCACCAGGCCAATCTGGCAATAGACATCGTTGGAGAGGCCGCGCAGCGCGATCAGGCCCAGCGCGCCCAGCACCGCCATCGGCACGGCCAGAAGAATGATGAAGGGCAGCGCGAAGCTCTCGTACTGCGCCGAGAGCGTGAGATAGACGACCAGTAGTCCGAGACCGAAGATCAGCAAAGCCTTGCCGCTGGACTCGATCTCGTCGAGCGTGAGGCCGGTCCACTCATACTTCATCCCCGGCATCATCGTTTTATTCGCCAGCTCTTCCATCGCCGCAAGCCCTTGGCCGGAGCTGTAACCGGGCGCGGCGGAGCCGTCGATTTCGACCGCGCGAAAGAGATTGTAATGCGTGATGACCGGCGGGCCGGAGCTCTCAGTGATGCTGGCGATGTTATCGAGCGGCACCATCTGTCCGGTATCGGAGCGGACGTAATAGCTATGCAGATCGCTGGCAGACATGCGGAAGGGTTGATCCGCCTGCACGAAGACGCGATAGGTGCGGTTGTTGTAATCGAAGTCGTTGATGTACTCCGAACCCATGAAGACGCTGAGCGTGGTGGTGATCTGCGAGAGCGGAATGTTCATAGCCTTTGCCTTCTCGCGGTCGATTGTGACCAGCACCTGCGGGTCGTTGGCGGAGAAGGTGGTGAGCAGGCGAGTGAGGTCTTTGCGCTGGCGGCTTGCGCCCACAATCTGATGAGCAACGCGGTCCAGATCGCTGAGCGTGTTGCTGCCCTTATCCTGAAGCATAAATTGAAATCCGCCAAAGCTGCCGACGCCCGAGACCGCTGGAGGTTCGAAGGCAGCAACCAGGCCGCCGTTGGGAGCGAACATCAGGCCCATCAATTTAGGTGAAAGATCAGCGACAATGTCGGCAGTTGTGTGACCCTTGCCGCGCCGCTGGTCGCTGGGCTTGGTGGCCACAAACATCAGGCCCTGATTGGAAGCCGCGCCGGTAAAGCTGAAGCCCATTACGGAAAATGCGCCGGCAACGTCGGAATTCTGGCTGATGACATACTCGGCGCGCTGCGCAAGGTTACTCGTGTAAGTCAGCGACGAGCCGGGAGGCGCTTGCACAATCACCATGAAATAGCCTTGATCTTCCTGGGGAATGAAGCCAGTGGGCACGTGCAGATAGACCCATGCGGTTGCGCCGAGTCCGGCGAAAAAGAGGATGAGCAATACATACCGCAACCTGAGTGCAAGGTGAATCGTGTTGGCATAAGAATCTGACAGCCATTTGATCTGCCTGTCGGTGGAGTGAATAAATCGGGAGAAGAGGCGCGAGACCGCTGCGCTGCGCAGAAAGTCAAGCTGCCGGGGGCGGTCCTCTTCGCCGCGCAGAAAAATTGCGGAGAGAGCCGGCGAGAGCGTCAGCGCATTGAAGGCAGAGATGGCGATTGCAAAGGCGATGGTCAGCGAGAACTGCCGATAGAGAATGCCGGTGGTTCCAGGAAAAAACGAGACCGGCACGAAGACTGCAATCAAAACCAGCGAAGTCGCGATGACCGCGCTGGTGACTTCGCCCATCGCTTCGGATGTAGCTTTACGCGAGTCGCAGTGTTCCATCGCAATGTGGCGCTGCACGTTTTCGATGACCACGATGGCGTCGTCCACAACAAGTCCCGTAGCCAGCGTGATGCCGAAGAGCGTGAGCGAGTTGATGGAGAAGCCGAAAATCTTGATGAAGGCGAAGGTTCCGATGAGCGAAACAGGAATGGTGACGGCGGGAATAATGGTCGCGCGCCAATCGAGCAGAAAAAGAAAAATAACAGTGATGACGATGAAGATGGCTACCGCGAGCGTGACCAGCACTTCGCGAATGGAGTCGCCGACGACGGTGGTGGAATCGAATGCGATGGCGTATTGCAGACCGGGCGGAAAGCTCTTCGCCAGCTCAACGAGCGCGGCCTTGGCCTTGCGGTCCACATCGAGCGCGTTGGCGTTGGAGAGCTGCTCGACGCCGACGCCCATCGCTTCATGCCCGGAGTATTTCAGATCGGAGCTGTAATCCTCCGCACCTACCTCGGAGTGGCCCACATCCTTCAACAGCACCAAGCCATTTGCACTGCTCTTGACGATGATTCTGTCGAACTCCGCGGGCGAGCTGAGGCGGCCTACGACGCGCACCGGTACTTGATAGGCTTGCGTTAAATTCGACGGCGGCTGGCCAAGCTGTCCTGCCGGTATCTCGACATTCTGTTCGACCAGCGCATTCACCACATCGGTAGCCGTGAGGTTGCGCGCGGCTAGCCTCGCCGGGTCCAGCCAGACGCGCATTGCGTACTTGCGCTCGCCGAAGATGATGACGTCGCCCACGCCGGGAACGCGTTTGAGCGCGTCCTTCACGTAGACGTCGAGGTAGTTGGAGATAAACTCCTGCGAGTAACGGCCGTCGAGCGTATAGAAGCCTGCGCCGAAGACGAAATTAAAGTTGGACTTTGTAATGGCGATGCCCGTTGCATTCACCGCCGCGGGCAGACGCCCCTGCGTACTGGCCACGCGATTCTGCACGTCCACGGCGGCGATATCGAGGTCGTACCCGGTCTGGAAGGTCACGTCAATAGAACTCGCGCCGCTGTTGGTGCTCGACGAACTGATATAGCGCATTCCCTCGACGCCGTTGATGGCCTCTTCGAGCGGAATGGTGACGGCCTTCTCCACCGTGTCTGCGTTGGCGCCCACATAGTTGCAGGCCACGGAGACCTGCGGCGGAGCCAGCGTTGGATACATCGCAACTGGAAGCGTGGGAATGCAGACCGCTCCGGCGAGAATAATCATCAGCGCGCAGACCGTGGCGAATACTGGCCGGTGAATAAAGAAATCGACGAACACGGGTTATTTCCTTTCAGAAATTCAGGGGAAGATGGGAATAAGTATTTCTTCGAGTCAGCTTTCCCACCGGGGCTAAAGCCCAACGCATTTTTGTTGCATTTGCTGCACGGCTGAAGCCGTGCCCTGACGCTTCTTGCCTTCCCAAAGAGTTTTTCAGCAGCTTGTGAAACTGTGCCCTTTCAAAACACTGGCTTCAACAGAGATTTAGTAGCTCGCGCTCCTCAGCCCCCCATCGGCATCACCGGCATTCCGTTGATCAAAAATTGTGTACTGGAGACGATCACCCGGTCACCCGCATTCAGCCCTGAGGAAACTGCGTAGTTGTTGCCGACGGTATCGCCCAGCGTGACCGCGACCTGCGTGGCCAGTGTCATCGGGCCTTGCTTGCGCGCCACGAAAACAAAGCTCTGGCCGCCCTGGCGCGTCACAGCCAGCACGGGAATCACCGCCATCGGCGATGTATTCCAGATGACCCGCGCCTTAATCATCTGCGCGTTGCGCAGCACCTCCAGCGTTGAGTGAACCGGCGCCTTCAATAGAATGCTCTGCAAGTTGCTGTCCACCTGCGGCGAGAGAAAATCGACCTTCGTTTTCTCGATCAGCTTGCCGCTGTTGTCGATCAGTTCCACATCCAAGCCAAGGCGCGCTTGTCCCGCGCGCTCCGTGGGCACGTAGATGTAGGCTTCCAAATCCTTGTTCTCATCGATGGTTGTCAGGATATTCGGCGGCGAACTGAGCGGCGAAGCAAAGTCGCCCACATGCATCGGAATGTCTCCCACCACGCCGTCAAAGGGAGCGCGGATGCGGTAGTAGGCCAGTTGCTCCTCCTGAGTCTTGCGCAGTTCCACTGATGACTCGTAATCCGATTTGGTGTTGCCGAAGGATTGCAGCGCCTGATCGTAGACGTCGCGGCTGGTTACTCCGGCCTCAAAGAGCTTGCGCTGCCGCTCAACCTCTACAGCGTTGTAATCGTAGACGGCTTTTTTCTGCCGCTCGGTGGCGCGCGCCGATTCGACCGTGGCCATCTGGAGGCGCGGATCAATCTCCATCAACAATTGCCCAGCCTTTACGTGATCGCCGGAGTGGACGAGAATCTGCGTCAGCGCACCGCTCACCTGCGGCAGCAGCGTGGCCGAGCGGCGCGACTTGATGGTGGCCACAAACTCGCTCGACTGCGGCACCGGCGCAAGCGCAACCGTCACCGTCTGCACCGGCATCGCCTGCATTCCGCCCGCCGCCTGCGCGACCGGCTTGTTCTTGCAGCCGACAACAGCCAGCGCCAGAAGGATAAAACAACAAATCCAGGGAATTTTTCTCAATGCGTTCTTCCTCGCTCCATCTATTTTCCAGAGTAATTCAGCGTGATTCACGGCCAGCGCCGGAATCAAGTAGTAAACCAATGCTTGTTCACCTATTGTATTCTGACGCATCTGGGCGGAGCATCGACGCAAAAATTCATTCCGCCTTTACAATACCGAGCCGCATTAGCGCGGCTGCACCGACTCCAATCCAAATCAGATTGACGCTGACCGACGGCCACGCATGATGGTATGCGGAGTTTGCGGCCAGCAGGAAACTCCCCGCCAGGTTCATGCACTGGAAGAGAGCGCCACGCGCTGAAATCCTGCCGAACGAAACCATTGCATAGGCACAGATCAGCAACAAACCGCCCATCCAGCCGCCCACTTCCATTGTCATTGAGACCACAGCCACGACCTTTCCGGAACGTCGAAGATCAGTTCGATCCAAACTTATCTTATGCGGCGCGGCTGCGGCTGGCTACACTAGAACCAGTATGACCAGCCAACCGCCATCAATCTATCGAGGACGTCTTGCGCCTTCGCCCACGGGCTATCTGCACGTGGGCCACGCGAGCACATTCTGGACTGCCTATGAACGCGCGCGTGACGCGGGCGGCACGCTGGTGATGCGCATGGAAGACCTGGATCCTGACCGTAGCCGCGCCGAATATGCCGAGGCCGCGCTCGAAGACCTCCGCTGGCTGGGGATTGATTGGCACGAAGGGCCGGATGCAGGAGGGCTTTATGCACCCTACGAGCAAAGCCGCCGTCAAGCCATCTATCTCGACGCATGGTGCAAACTGCTTCGCGGCGGATTTATTTATCCCTGCCGTTGTTCGCGCAAGGATATGGAGGCCGCGCTTAGCGCTCCGCATGAACAGGATCTGTTGGATGATGAGCCGGTTTACCCCGGTACTTGCCGCTCCAGCGATTTCGCGGCGAGCGAGATTCATGAGCCGGGGAATTTCAACTGGCGCTTTCGTGTTCCCGACGGCGACGCAATTGAGTTTGTCGATTTGAATCTTGGTCCGCAGCGATTTATCGCGGGCCGCGACTTCGGCGATTTCGTTGTCCGGCGGCGCGATGGCGTTCCAAGTTACCAGCTTGCCTGCGTCGCCGACGACGCGGCGATGAAGATCACCGAAGTTGTGCGCGGCGAAGACCTGCTCAAATCCACAGCGCGGCAGATTCTGCTCAACCGCGCGCTGTGCTTTGCAAATCCTAACTGGTTCCATTGCCGCCTGACTGTGGACCGCAACGGCCGCCGACTGGCCAAGCGGCATGACGCGCTGAGTCTGCGCGCGCTGCGCCAGCGTGATGTTACGCCGACGCAGATTTTATCGGGCGAGTTGCCCTGAGATTAGTTGCCAAAAAATCTAACGCGGTCGGCGTATGCTCGGCGGCGCGGGAGCTTTGGTGCTGGGAGGATCGACTGGATTGAATTTGCGCGCCAGCTCCGGCGTTGACTGCACTTCGTCCGCCTGCGGATTCACAGCCTTCTCCACCTCCGCGCCGAATACATAGCCAGGCCCGAACATATTGCTCGTGAAGATCACCAGCGATTTGTCCGGCGAGAAGCGCACATTCGGTTCCTGACGATAGTAGTGATGCGACATATTCACCAGATGCTCGGAATGGAAGACACCTGGCTGCCACATCGACGGCGAATTCAGCGCGCCATTGCCGCCTTTGAGTAGTTGCGGATGGAATAGCTCGATCCACTCGCCATCGCCGGCCCGCGCCACCTGTCCGGGATCGCCGCCGTCGCCGCAGAAGAGCGAGAGGTCTTTGGTCAGATTGAAGTGAATCGACCAATCGTTGCGTTCCATGTGATAGGCTGTGCGCTCCCTGGTCTTCACGTTGTAACCCGCAAGGAAAAAGTCCTCGCCCTTGGGATACTGCCAGTCGTACCAGATCGTCTCACCATCCAACCCCCAGAACTCGTGTCCGGCGATCTCATTCACCATCGTCCGTTTGTGAATCAGTTTGGGCGGCGCGCCATTGGTGCGAATCAGCCAGATGCGATCCACTTTTTGCCACGGCCCTTCGTGGCAATACATCAGCAGCGTAGGATCGGTGGGCGAGAACAGTAGATGATTCACCCAGTCGGTGGAGTGCAGCAGCACCTTGATCTCGCCCGGCTTTTCGCCCTTCGGCCCCGGCTCCAGACGAATTGTGAAGAGCACCAGCGGCAGCCGCGACGCCAGACGCCGCTCCATCATTTCACCTTTTTCCATCGGCTGAAAAAGCGGCCCCTGATCCTCGCCTGTTGCGCGATTCTCCGCCGAGCCTCTTGCCGGTGTCGGCGCATTCGAGCCATACTCCTTGCCCGCCGCGTCTCCTACAATATAAGTTCCCGCCGCCAGCGTCTCATCGGCGTTGACGCTGGCGACGCTGCGCTTCGCGGGCAGGTTCACCAGCTTGCGAATTTCTCCAGTGTTGGTGTCTGCCTTGTAGACTGCGGCCACGCCTGTCGCCGGATCGGTCTTGGTGAAAAATACGCTGTTGGTCTTGTGTCCCACTACCAGCGCGCGAACAAAGCCCGGACGCGGCCCGCGCATCGCGACTCCGTTCTCTCCAGTTGGACGCGGCGGATTCGCCACCAGCAGCTTGGTTGCGCGCGTCTTGAGGTCCAGCACATGAATGCCATCCGGCGCGGTGTAGACCATCTGCTTTCCATCCGGCGTGTAGGCATTCACGTTGAAGTAGAATCCGCTTGAATACGGCTCGTCGCTGAGCCGCCAGATGCGATGCCCGGTGTCTTTGTCCACCCAGGTCTTCGGCGGCACAGTGCCGCTAGGCGAAGTCTGCGCAAAACAGGAAAAAGAAAAACTCATCAGAGCAATTGCAGCGAATGTGCGGAGATGCATTTGAAAAATCCTTCAGGCGGGATTGAAGTGAAACGAAGTTGCTCTCCGGTCGAAGGTACCTTCTCCATTGCGAGTAACCGGCGCGGGCGAGATCGCAGACTTCCTATTTATATCGACGTTGTTCGCCGGGAATAAAGTTTCATCGCGAAAATCAGGCTGCAATGCCGGTTCACCCATGCCGGATAAAGCTGCCGTTTTGCAACTCGCTCATCGCCTGCCGCAGTTCCGTCTCAGTATTCATCACGATCGGCCCGTACCACGCCACCGGCTCCTCCAGAGGTCTGCCGGAAACCAGCAGGAATCGTATGCCCTCGGGACCGGCCTGGACGACGATCTCATCGCCGCGATCAAACAAAACTAGCGAGTGATTTTTTGCGTCATAGACCGGCGCGGCGTTGGGATCTACAGCAGACTCGGTCAGCACCGCGCGAGGCGCTGAGGCGTCACGGAAGCTCCCCTCACCCGCGAAGACATACGCGAAGGCATTGCGATCCGTCTCCACCTTGATGCGCTTGCGTTTGAGCGGCGGAATCGAAATATCCACATAGCGCGCGGCTACTGAATTCGCCCCCGTTGCAACGCCTTCCACCGGCCCGCGCTGGCCCCAGAAATCGCCGCAGATAATGCGCGCGCGGCTGCCGTCGTCTTCGGTCACTTCAGGAATCGCGCTGGCCGGAATATCCTGATAACGCGGGGCAGTCATTTTGAGCGCTGCGGGCAAATTCGCCCAAAGTTGAAAGCCGTGCATACGGCCCCGGTCGTCTCCCTTGGGCATTTCTTGATGTAGAATTCCGCTGCCCGCCGTCATCCATTGCACATCGCCCGCGGTCATGCGGCCCTTGTTGCCCAGGCTGTCGCCGTGCACCACTTCGCCTGCCAGCACGTATGTAATCGTTTCAATTCCGCGATGCGGATGCCAGGGAAATCCGGCGATATAATCCGCTGGGTTGTCGCTGCGGAAGTCGTCCAGAAGCAGAAACGGATCGAACTCCTCGGTCTTTCCAAAGCCGAAGGCGCGCTGCAAGTGCACGCCCGCGCCCTCGATCTTTGGGCTAGTTTCAATAATCTCCTTGACTGGACGAAGCGACACGGTGCACCTCCTCTGCCGGACAGAGGATTGGATGCGCGCAATCTCAGAACGGTTCCGGCGCGCTGCCTCTGCCTCCGCCGCACAACTCGACAGCATGAACCATCGCCTTGGCCACACGGTCGGCCATCTCCTGCTCATAAAAACGAATAGCGGGATCATTACCATTTTTCAGCTTGATCACCAGCGCGATGATATTCGGGACATCCTTGACCGTCTTAGTGGTATCCCCGACGCGCACCAGGTAATTCTGCCAGTCCTGCTCATCCGGCAGCACTGAGATGTTTTGCACATCGCGCAGATTGATGACTACATTCTCGTTATGCTCCTTGCGTCCGTTATTAAAAACCAGGCGATGATAACTGAAGGAACAGGCGCTCGGATTGGCGACTGCGTTGCTGATGGTGCCAGAAAACTTCTGCACCCCATCAGAGCCGTCAGCCGAGTCATGGACGTATCCGGCAAAGTTGACCGTGCCGATCTCGTTAAGCTTGTCCTGGATAAACTTCATAGTCACTTCCAGCGATGGGTTGCCGTTGGTTTGCGCGCTGGCGGGCTGCACGTTTGCGGGCGGTGCATTGGCGGGCGGTGCGCCTGAAGACGCAATCGCGCTGAGTTCAGCTTCGCTGGCGCCGGCCTGTTTAAGCGCGGCCATCGCATCTGCTGAGGTGTCGAACGTGGCGCCTGCAGCGGAAATAACGTGCAGAATCGCTCTCTCCGATACTCCAGTATGCAGAAGCTTCAGGACAGTAGCATTTGACTGCGCATCACTCGAAGGTTGAGGCGGAGGCGGTACAGCTACTTGTGCCAGCGCGGTTGCTCCAGCCAATATCAGCGTCAAGATTCCAGCGACAATTCGCATATGATTCTCTCCTAAAGCTAGTAACGACACTGGCTGGCTGAGAAGAATAGAACGTCTTCTCCTCGATCTAGTCAGCCCTCTGACCTCATCTGATTTTCATGCACGTCGTTTGTATGAAATACTACTCGCCTACAGCTACGATTGTCACGAGAACGATTCGACCACGTTTGCCGAATGTGCTGAGAGAATCCGAAGGCTTATCCTCTATATATACCCAATGTCCGACTTTGCCCAAACCGTCAAGCAGCAGGCCGACATCGTCAAGGTGATCGAAGGCTACATCCGGCTGCGCAAATCCGGCGCGCAGAACTACCAGGGGCTTTGCCCGTTTCACAAGGAGAAATCGCCGTCATTCTCCGTCCATGCCGTACGCCAGTTCTATCACTGCTTCGGCTGTCAGGCTTCGGGCGACGTCTTCAGCTTTGTCGCCAAAATCGAGAACGTCGGCTTTCCCGAGGCGGTGCGCATCGTCGCGGGTAAGTGCGGCATCCCGCAGCCCAAGCGTGAGTTTTCTTCGCCGGAAGAGGCCGCCGGTGCGCGGCTCAGAGCGAAGCTGCTGGAGCTGCACGAGACGGCGACCGCTTGGTTCGAGGAGCAGTTGCGCGGGCCGGAGGGCGCCGTGGCGCGCGAGTATCTCGCCGGTCGCGGACTGACGCCTGAGGGAATAAAAACCTTTCGCATCGGCTACGCGCCCGACAGCTTCAACGCGCTGCGCGACCGGCTCAGCCCCATCGCCGACGACGAAACCCTCCGCGCCAGCGGCCTCTTCGCCTGGAAAGAGCAAGGCGACGGAGGCCCGGATTCGCGCGGGGGCCCCATCTACGACCGCTTCCGCAAGCGCGTCGTCTTTCCCATCGCGAACGAGAGCGGCCGCGTGATCGCCTTCACGGCACGAACGCTGGAGACCGGCGACAAGGCCGGCGCAAAGTACATTAACTCGCCGGAGACGCCGCTCTATACGAAAGGTCAGATCCTCTTCAACCTCGACAAGGCGCGCACAGCGATCAGGCAGATGGAATTTGCGCTGCTGGTCGAAGGGCAGATGGATTGCATCTCGGTTTACTTGCGCGGGATTCAAAACGTGATCGCGACTAGCGGAACCGCTTTTACCGAGCAGCAGGTGGCGATTCTCAAACGCCACACCTCGCAGGTTGTCGTCAACTTCGACCCCGACGCCGCTGGGTCGAATGCCGCTGAAAAATCAATTGCGTTGTTGACTGAGGAGGGATTCACCATCAAGATCGTCACGCTCGACGGCGGCCTTGATCCCGACCGCTTTATTCGCGAGCGCGGCGTCGAGGCTTATACGGCGGCATTGCGCGGCGCGCGCCGTCAGGCTGACTACCTGATCGAGCGCGCTCGACAGGCTTTCCCCGGAGCCAGCGCCGAGCAGAAGGTCAAGGCGATGAACTTTTTGCTGCCGCACATTCGCCGTATGCCGGAGAAGCTCTCCCGCGATCAGTTCGCCGCCGATGCCGCGCAGAAGTTGAGCATCGACTCTGCCGTTCTCCGCGAAGAACTGCGTCAGGCAGCGCTGCGCCGCCGCGATCACATCGAGACACGCGCGACGACGCTGACCGAGGTCGAGCGGGTGCTGCTGCGCGCGCTGGCCATCGACAATCCGGAGTTTGCGCGTTCGCGGGGGCTTGCCAGTGAAGCTCTGGCACAGCAGCCCGCGTGGTTCGAGCACTTAGGCAGCTTCGCTGCGTTGCAGGCAGTTGCACAGCGTCAGGCCCGCGATCCGATGGATGTGATCGAAGATGAAGCGCAGCGTGCCTTGCTCGCTGAGACGCTGCTGGCCGAGACCAAGCCGCCAGACGAGAGCGAAGTCCAAAGCGCGATTCAGGAGATTCACGAGCGCGCCATCGAAGGTCGGCTGCGCGAGTTGCGCACGCTGATCGCCGAGGCCGAGCGCCGTGGCGACCACACAGAACTGGCACTGCTGACACAGCAAAAGATGGAGTTGGACCGCGCACTGCGCCAGTTACATCAGCAACGAGGTCCGGCATAACCAACTGCGTGTGCATTGGCAACAATCTCACTCGTCGCGCAAACGATATTTCCGCAGACGACCTACCAGCGAGGCCGGGCCGCTGACCGCAAGCCGCACGAGGTTGCCTTCGTACTCTCTCAAATGAACGAGCATGCCCGCCTCGATGGCCGCCAGCACCGCGCCCTCCTGCTGCGGAACGCGCAACTCCGCATCGATGAGCGGGTCCGTATGCAGCGCGCTGTCGATTGCTTTGAGCAGCGCTTCCATTCCAACGCCCGTGCGCGCCGAGACGGCCACCTCGCCGGAAGACCTAACTCGCTCCAGCAGTCCGTCGCGCTCGTGCGCGTCGAGCAAATCGATCTTGTTGAGCACCTCAATACGCGGCTTGGCGAGCGAGTCCAGTTCGTCGAGTACCTTTTCGACTTGTGTCTTCTGCTCTTCGCCATAAGTGGACGAGGCGTCGCGAATGTGCAGCAGCACCTCGGCCTGCGCAACTTCTTCCAGCGTCGCACGGAAGCTGGTGACCAGCGTGTGTGGCAGATTGCGGATGAAGCCGACTGTATCCGAGAGCAAAATCCGGCGGCGGCTGGGCAACTCCAGCACGCGCAGTTTGGGATCGAGCGTCGCGAACATCTTGGGCGATTGCAAGACTTGTGCGCCGGTCAGTTGGTTGAAGAGTGTGCTTTTGCCGGCGTTGGTGTAGCCGACCAGAGCGACTGTGGGCACGGGAATCGACTCGCGGCGCTGGCGCTGCTGCTTGCGCACTCGTCGTACGGAATCAAGTTCGAGTTTCAAGTGGTCGATGCGGCGGTTGATCTGGCGGCGATCTGTCTCCAGTTTGGTTTCGCCCGGTCCGCGTGTGCCGATGCCTCCGCCCAGTTGCGACATCAGCTTGCCCTTGCCGGTCAATCGCGGCAGCATATATTCAAGCTGCGCCAGCTCCACCTGCAACTGCCCCTCGCGTGTGCGAGCGTGGCGAGCAAAGATGTCCAGAATTAGTTGCGTTCGGTCGAGCACGCGACAAGGAAGCTCGGCCTCCAGATTGCGCAACTGTGTCGGCGTGAGGTCGTGGTCAAAGAGCACCAGATCGGCCTCCGTGGAGGCGGCAACTCCGGCGATCTCGCCGACCTTGCCTGAGCCGATCAGCGTGGCAGGATCGGGGCGCGCGCGGCGCTGCAATATCTCGGCAACCACCACGCCGCCAGCGCTTGAAACCAGCTCGCGAAATTCGGCGAGGGACTCTTCCGCGTCCAGTTCAGTGGACGGGTGCGGAGAAGCCGCTCGGGCTGATGAAGGCTCTTTGGAGAGTGCCGGATCGTCCGGCTCCGGCTCGGCAATATCCGCGCACACGACCGCCTGCCGCGCGCCAGCCTGGGCTGCGCGGTTGGGGCGCGAGCGGACGCCGAGGTCCACTCCCACCAAAACCGCTCGCTCCGGTGTACTTCCGGAAGCGCTGGTTCTATTCTCTTCGCCGGTCAACAGTGAGCGCTCTCGGCCTGCTATCGCGGTTCCCCTACAACGGGGAGAGAAGCAACCGGAACCGGTCCGGGAGCGGAACTCGAGACCGGGCGATAATCTGTATGCACAGCGCCCCGGTTGCTTACTACCGTCGAAATAGCATGTTTGAAGATCAACTGCTCCTGGCTATTGTTCTCCAGAAGGACGGAGTACTTGTCAAAGGAACGAATCTTGCCGGTCAGCTTGACGCCGCTCACCAGATAAACCGTGATCGGAGTCTTGTCTTTGCGGACCGTGTTCAAGAACGTGTCCTGAATATTTTGTGCCGGCTTGTTTTCCATATGCCGATCTCCTGCTTTCCTGGTTGGGGGAGGTGAATGCGATCGAACAATGAGTTCTCTTGCAAATGAGCGGATGCGGCGACGGAAACCCCGGAACCACAAAATACCGCAATGCGTACAAAGATATAGGGTTTTTCCAATCTTTTCAACCTGTTTTTCCAGAGGCTCATCTTAAGATGTGAATTCCAGCCTCTCTGGTTAAAACAGAAGACTTACGGCGGCTGGTAGCATAAATGGTGTGAACGCCGAGCCGAAACCGCAACACAGCAACGCCCAGCCGGTGCCGATGCTGGACCTGAAACGCCAGTACCTCCCACTCCACAAGGAGCTGCTGGAGGCGGTTGGCCATGTACTTGAGACGCAACAGTTTATTCTTGGTGAGCCGGTGGTCGGCTTTGAGCGAGCCGCGGCCAGCCGGTTAGGCGTGGCTCACGCCGTGGGTTGTTCTTCGGGCACAGACGCGCTATGGCTGGCGCTGGCTGCTGCCGGCATCGGACCCCCACCCCACGGACCAGGACCCGTCCGTGGGGACCCCGGACCTGGCCAGACGGTCGTCACTACCCCCTTCAGCTTCTTCGCTTCGACGAGCGCTATCCTGCGTGCCGGGGCGCAGCCGTTGCTGGCGGACATCGAGCCAATTACTTTTAATCTCAATCCGGCGACGGTCGAAGCCGTCCTCGATGGTCCGCAAGGCAAAGCCGCTCGCGCTATTCTGCCCGTCCATCTCTTCGGTCAGGCCGCCAACTGGACAGCCTTTGACCGCATCGGAAAGGAGCGCGGAGTCAAACTGATCGAAGACGCTGCTCAGGCCTGGGGCGCTGAATGGCAAGGCGTGAAAGCTGGCGGACTTGGCGACGCCGCGGCCTTCAGCTTTTATCCGACTAAAAATCTCAGCGCGGCGGGCGATGCGGGCATGATCGCGACGAACTCGGACGACCTTGCCGAGCGAGCGCGTATGCTGCGTCAGCATGGAATGCGCCGCCGCTACTACCACGACGAAGTGGGCTGGAACACTCGCATGGACGGCTTGCAGGGCGCAATTCTCTCTGTCAAGCTCAAGTACATCGACGGCTGGAATCAGGCGCGGCGCACTGCGGCCAAGCGCTATCACGCCCTCTTTCACGCAGCCGGGCTGGTTGAGGCCGGACCTTATCCCGCACATGGCGTCGTGCTGCCGCATGAGCTTCCCGGCAGCCATCACGTCTGGCACCAGTACGTGATTCGCACTGCGCGGCGCGACGGATTGCGCCAGTTCCTCACTGAGCGCAAGATCGGCTCGGAGATCTACTACCCGCTCCCGTTGCATTTGCAGCCGGCTCTACTGCATCTCGGATATGCGGAAGGCAGCTTTCCAGAAGCGGAGCGCGCGGCCCGCGAGGTTCTGGCCCTGCCCATCTTCCCCGAACTACGCGAAGACGAACAGCAGACCGTGGTCGCGGCGATAGCCGAGTTTCTAAGTTGAGCTAAGGTCCGTCTTGGACCCAATCACTGCTGCTGCTGCATCTGCTGCAAGTCAACAAAAGGAATGACGGGCGGCTGGGGTTGCTGCGCGCGCTCGACCAAGACACTCCAATCTTCGGGGATGGGGAGCGAGCGGTCGAGAGCCGGAGGTTCGGCGCTGGCTTCGACGTGAACAGCCACATATAACTCGCTTTCAGTTTTGCCGCGGAAGATGCCGTGGGTCGGCGGCACATCGGCGTAGTCGCGCCCCACAGCGGTGCGGATGTGGCGGCGTTGGGCGACCAGGTTATTTGTAGGATCGAAGCCCACCCAGCCGTGTTGAGGCAGCAGCACATCGACCCATGCGTGCGTGGCGTCGGGCGTGGAGCGGTCCTTGTCGTCGCGGCCGCGATAGAGATAGCCGGAGACATAGCGAGCGGGAATCTTCACGTGGCGCAAAAGGGCGATCATCGTATGCGCAAAATCCTGGCAGACGCCTCTGCCGCTGACGATGGCTTCGTCGATGGGCGAGTCGACACGCGTAGAGCGCGGCTCGTAGATAAAGTAATCGAAGAGGCGCTGGTTCAGCTCATAAACCAGCATCAGCGGATCGTCGCGGCGAGTCACTCCCATCTGTTTCGCAAGCAATGTGAGCGCGGGAGTCTCCACAGCAAATGTGGAGGGCAGCAGCATCTCCCAGTAGTCTCCGGACTCGACTAACTCGTCGAGCGCGCGCCATGCGTCGGGCGAGAGAGAGCTGGGCAGATCTTGCAGCTCTTGTTGTTCGATGACCGACTCGGCGACAATGACCAGTTGATTGTGCTCGCCGGGAATATCGAAGTGCTGGACGGTATTGCCCTGGTGATCGCGATAACTGAAGACGCGGCAGCGGGGACTGACGGAGAGCGAAAAGTTGAGGCAGTGCTGTTGAGAGTCCGAGCGCGGATGCATACGCGTCTCCATGATGCTCTCGCTGATGGGATGCGAGTAGCGGAAGCGCGTGAGATGGCGGATGGAATAATAGTTCATGCTCTCCTTAACTGGCCAGCGCGGATTGAATCGAGTAATTCACATAGTAACGGTAGATAAGTTCGTGAATGCGCAGGCACTGCTCGCGAATGGTGTGCAGAAATGCCGCTGGATCGCCGTGAATGACTTCATCGATGGTGGTGAAGTCCAACATGGCGTGGAGACGTCCGACGCCGGAGACCAGCTCGTTGGGCGGACGGCGTCCGCCGGTGCGCTGGATCGAGTCGATGGCTTCGCGGATGCTGTCAACACAGAAACGGATGGCGTGGGGAAAATCGCGATTGAGCAGCAGAAACTCTAGTATGCGAGCCGAAGAGACATCCGCCGTGTAGACCTGGCAATAGGCTTCAAAGGATGTGCAGCAGCGCAGCAGGCCGACTAACTCAAGATATTGATAGCCTTCATGCTCGCGCTCCTCGGGATAAAATAAGTCGGGTTGATAGATTTCGAGGAGCGTGGCCGTGGCATAGGCGCGCTCCAGATAACGGCCCAAGCGGATAAACTGCCAGCCCTGGCCGTGAATCATAGTGGTGTTGCTGACACCCTTGAAGAGATGAATGCCGTCGATGATCGAGGCCAGCGTGTCGCCGATATTGGAGCTGAATTGCGCCTCCGCCTGCGGCGAGTGAATCTGGTGGAAGAGCCGGTTGAGCCGCTGCCATTGCTCGGTGGAAATTTCTTCACGCACCTGGCGGGCATTCTCGCGCGCTCCGTTGACGCAGAATGTAACGGCTGCATGGTTGAGGCCATCGAAGATCAGTTTGTGGGCGGCCAGTTCGAGATTGCCATTCCATTCAAAGCCGGCAGGCTTGCCAAGCGAAGCGATCAGTCGCCGCCAGCGGATCTCTTCACTGGCGGCGCCGGTGTCGAGCATCAAGCCCATCGTCACAT
This sequence comes from uncultured Occallatibacter sp., assembly GCA_964408275.1. GTDB lineage: Bacteria > Acidobacteriota > Terriglobia > Terriglobales > Acidobacteriaceae > Telmatobacter. Next base: position 8,546 of record CAYOYX010000035.1, on the reverse strand, counting down.
CGAGCTGACGCACAGTATTTTCAGCGCGCTCCAGATAGCGGCTCATCCAATACAAGCTGTCGGCAACGCGCGATAACATGGTCGTATCCTCAAAGTGAGTGAGTGAAGAAGTGAAAAAGTGAATCAGTCAAAACGCGCGATTCCTGGTTCACTCCTTCACTTCTTCACTATTTCACTTCACTCACGCAACTTACTCCAGCACCCAAGTGTCTTTGCTTCCGCCGCCCTGCGAAGAGTTCACCACCAGCGATCCTTTTTCCAAAGCCACGCGTGTAAGTCCGCCGGGCACAATGTTGACCTTGTCGCCAAAAAGAATGTACGGACGTAGATCCACATGACGCGGTTCGAGAGAGTTACCGATCAGGCACGGAGCGCGGGAAAAATCAAGCGTGGGCTGGGCGATATAGTTGCGCGGATTAGCCTCGATGGCGCGGGCAAACTCCTCGCGCTGCGCCGCGGTCGAGTGCGGACCGATCAGCATTCCGTAGCCGCCGCTCTCGCCCACAGCCTTCACGACTAACTTATCAAGATTGGCAAGCACATGGTTGCGCTGTAACGGATCGCCGAGAAGATAGGTTTCGACGTTGTTCAGAATTGGATCTTCATCGAGATAATAGCGAATCATCTTGGGCACATAAGCGTAGACCGCCTTGTCATCGGCAAGGCCGGTGCCGAAGGCATTGGTCACAGTTACGTTGCCGGCGCGATAGGCATTGAAGAGTCCGGCGCAGCCCAGCGATGAGTCAGCGCGAAAGACCAGCGGATCGCTGAAGTCATCATCGACGCGGCGATAGATTACGTCCACGCGCTTTAATCCATCCGTCGTCCGCATATAAACAATATTGTCGTGAGTTACAAGGTCGCGACCTTCGACTAACTCGATGCCCATCTGGCGTGCGAGATAGGTGTGCTCAAAGTAAGCCGAGTTAAAGACTCCCGGCGTCAACAGTACGATATTCGGCTCCGGGCGGCCTTCGGGAGCAAGCGAACGCAGCGTGGCCAACAGCAGTTGCGGGTAGTGTTCGATGGGGCGCACACCATAACTCGAAAAAAGCTGCGGAAAGGTTCGCTTCATCACCCGGCGATTGGTGAGCATATAACTCACGCCGGAGGGCACGCGCAGATTATCTTCCAGCACGACAAACTCGCCGCTGTTGAGGCGGAGCAGATCAGAGCCGACGACCGCGACATAGACGTTGCGCGGCACCTGAAGTCCGCGCATCTGGCGGCGATAGTGCTTGCAACTATAAACGAGATCGCGGGGAATGATTTTATCGCTGAGGATTTTTGCGTCGGAGTAAACGTCGCGCAGGAAAAAATTGAGCGCATTGATGCGCTGCGTCAGTCCGCGCTCGATACGTTCCCACTCCGGCGCCGTAATAATTCTCGGCAGCAGATCGTAAGGGAAGATGCGCTCGGTTCCTTCATCACGGCCATAAACGGTGAAGGTGATGCCTTGCGTGAGAAATGAGAGATCGGCTGATTGCTTGCGGCGCTGCAACTCTTCAGGAGGCAGGCTGGCGAGAGTTTCAGCGAGCGCGCGATAATGCGCGCGAACTTCACCGTTCGCCAAGCGCATCTCGTCGAATGCCTGATCGAGCGGATACTCTCCGAAGAGCGAATTCAATTCCAAGGTATGGGCGGCGCTCATAGCGGCTTGCAGCTTTCCTTACCGCGGATTCAGGGCTCTTGCGATGAGTTATGTCAAAGCATGACCCTGCTCATTAAATTAACAGACGTCATATAAGGGAGCTGTGAAGAAATGGGTTTGATTATTGGCTTGGCATTGATGGCAAAGAAAATCCCCGGCTGGTTTGCCGGGGGTGATCCGGATTCCCAGGCCTAAAAAGTGAACCCAGGAATCCAGATGTCAGGAAGGACACGCATCAGGCGCTGAAGAGCAGGATGCCTGCTGGTTTTTCTTCGCTTGCTGTTTCGTCGGCGGTGATGGGGCGATAAAAGAGCTGGTCGGCTTCGAGATAGACTTCGAGGAAGGCAGGACGCGCGGAGATTTGGCCGGCGATCAGGGCCTCGCTCAATGGATCCTCGACGTAGCGTTGCAGGGCGCGGCGCAGCGGGCGCGCGCCGTAGCTGCGGTCGATGAGTGTCTTGTCAAGAATCCACTTTTTGGCATCCTCAGTGACCGAGATGGTAATCGACTTCTGCGCCAGATTGGCGTTCAACTGCTGGACGAGCAGCTCGACGATCTGGATCAGGTCGGCGTCGTTGAGCGATTGGAAGAGAATCACTTCATCGAGGCGGTTGAGGAACTCGGGGTTGAAGGTCTTCTTCACCTCCTGCTTGACGAGTTCTTCGACCTTGTCGCTGACCAGATCTTCGCGGTCGCTGGCGAAGCCGAGACCCTGCTTCTTTTGCAAGTGGCGCGCGCCGATATTCGAGGTCATGATGATGATGACGTTCTTGAAGTCAACCGTATTGCCGAGACCGTCAGTCAACTGGCCGTCTTCAAAGACCTGCAAGAGAATGTTGAAGACATCTGGATGCGCCTTCTCGATTTCGTCGAGCAGGACGACGGAATACGGCGAACGCTTGACGCGCTCGGTGAGCTGGCCGCCCTCCTCGTAGCCGACGTAGCCCGGAGGCGAGCCGATCAGCTTGGAGACCGAGTGCTTCTCCATGAACTCCGACATATCGAAGCGGATGAGCGCCTTGTCCGAGCCGAAGAGAAATTGAGCCAGCGTACGCGCCATTTCGGTTTTGCCGACGCCGGTGGGCCCGAGGAAGAGGAAGCTGCCGATTGGCCTTGACGGCGACTTGAGGCCGGCGCGGGAGCGGCGAATTGCGCGGGCGAGAGCGCTGATGGCCTTCTCCTGCGAGATGACGCGCTTGTGCAGTTCTTCTTCGACGCGCAGCAGCTTTTGGGTTTCTTCTTCCTTGATGCTCGTGATGGGCACGCCGGTCCAGCGGCTGACAACATCCTCGATGTCTTCGCGATTGACGATGCCGGCGGCGGAGTCGTCGAGGTGGTACTTGTCGCGCATCGAGCGCAGGTTCTCTCGCTCCTTGCGCTCCTCGTCCGAGTAGAAGCGAGCCTTCTCGAACTCGTGATTGGCGATGGCCGAATCCATTCGATGCACGATGAACTTGATGCGCTTCTGCACTTCAGTGATCTCGTCGGGCAGCGAGGTCTGGCGAAGCTTGACGCGCGCTCCGGCCTCGTCGATGAGGTCGATGGCCTTATCGGGCAGGAAGCGATCGGGGATGTAGCGATTGGAATGCGAGACGGCGAACTCGACCGCGGCGTCGGTATAGCTGACGGCGTGGAATTTCTCGTAGCGGTCCTTGATGCCGTGGATGATCTTGATGGCGTCAGTCTCGTTGGGCGGAGGCACTTTGACGGCCTGGAAGCGGCGTTCGAGCGAGCGGTCCTTCTCGATGGATTTGCGGAACTCGCCGGGAGTGGTGGCGCCGATGCACTGAATCTCTCCGCGCGAAAGCGCAGGCTTGAGGATGTTGGCAGCGTCGAGCGAACCTTCGGCTGAACCGGCGCCGACCAGCGTGTGCAGCTCGTCGATGAAGATGATGGAGTTCTGATTTTCCATCAGCTCTTTCATGATGGTCTTGAGGCGCTCCTCGAACTGGCCGCGGTACTTGGTTCCGGCGACGATGAGCGAGAGATCGAGGCCGAGGACGCGCTTCTCGGCGAGGAAGCTGGGCACTTCGCCGTCGGCGATGCGCTGCGCGAGGCCCTCGACGATGGCGGTCTTGCCGACGCCCGGCTCGCCGATGAGGACAGGATTGTTTTTGGTGCGGCGGCAGAGGATCTGGATGACGCGCTCCAGTTCGCCGTCGCGGCCCACCAGGGGATCGAGCTGGCCGTCCATCGCCGCCTGGGTCAGGTCGCGGCTGAACTCGGCCAGCATGCTCGATTCACGCGGACGCTGCTGCTGCTGCGGCTGGGCTTTTTCCTGCGTCACGCGGCCCAGCTCCTCACGAATCTGCGCCAGCTTCAGGCCCCGCTCCTGCAGAATCTCGGAGGCAAAGCACTTCTCTTCGCGCAGCAGGCCAAGCAGCAAGTGCTCCGTCCCAATGTGCTTGTGGCCCAGCCGCTCGGCCTCTTCCGCCGCATAGGCCAGCACCCGCTTGCACTCGTTCGACAGCGGAAGGTCCACGCTGGTGGAGACTTTTTCGCGGATGGTGGTGTGCGTCTCAATCTGCTTGCGGATCGAATCCACCGAAGCGTGCGAGCGCAGAAAGCGGTTGGTCAGCGCCTTGTCCTCGCGCAGCAGGCCCAACAGCAGGTGCTCTGTCTCGATGTACGGCGAGCCAAACTGGCTGGCCTCATACCGCGCAAAAAAGATGACGCGCCGCGCCTTCTCCGTATAGCGTTCGAACATGGTGCCTCCCTGTGCTGGCTATCGGCGGGAATGGCCTTTCGCTTCACTTTCCTGCATAAGCCCAAACCCGCGCGCGCCCCGCTTTGAATTCAGCCGGAAGAGGAAAATTGGCCCATTCCAGTCTGCTTACTTCATTAGACTCAACAACGGCCCATAACGGCTTAAAATTTCAGCCAAATCCTCAGGCCGTCCCATCCGTTCAAGGAGTATACGCGTTCAGGCGTCCACTCTCCAGCCGTAAAACTCTGGTGCAGCGGGCGGCCAGTTCCATGTTGTGCGTCACCAGAATCGAGGTGAGGCCGTGCGAGGCGTGCAGACGCTCAATCATGTCGAAGACGCGACCTGCGGTGGCCTCGTCCAGGTCGCCGGTGGGTTCGTCGGCCAGCAGCAGCCGAGGGTTATTGACCAGCGCGCGGGCCAGCGCCACGCGTTGCTGCTCGCCGCCGCTCAGTTCGCCGGGCCGATGACCGCCGCGATCCTCCAATCCAACCTCGCGGAGCCACTCTGCTGCTGTGGCCATCGCTTCGGATTTGCGCAGGCCGCGAGCAAGCAATGGCATAGCGACATTTTCCTGCGCCGTAAACTCCGGCAGCAGGTAATGAAACTGCCAAACGTAGCCGATCTCGCGATTGCGAAAGGCTGCCGCCTCTTGCGGCGAAAGCTGGGCGACGTTGACCGAAGCGCAATGAACCGTTCCCGCAGTCGGCTTGTCCAGCGCGCCGAGAAGATGAAGCAGTGTGCTCTTGCCCGCGCCGGATTGGCCGACGATGGCCACCATCTCGCCGGGTTGAATCTCCAGACTGAGGCCGCGAAAGAGCGTCAGCTCGCCGCGCGCGGTGCGATAGGTCTTTTCCAGATTCTGAAGCTGAATGATCGGGGCTTGACCGGCTTGCGGGCGCGACTCCGCTGCCCGCGCTGAGTGGGAGATTTGGGGCGCGACTGCTGTGGAGTTCGTCGTCATCCGGTTGCTGTGATTTTACCTTGACAGGCTATTGTTTCGCGCAGGAGAGCCTATGGAGAAAGCGAAACGAAAGTACTGCGGAGTAGGTCACGAATGATATTTCAAAGAGACTCAGTACTCCACTTTATTTTCCGAGGCGATCCATGCGGCAAAGCTGGACCAAGCTTCCTCGCCCAGCATTTGCGTGGCGGGGAGTTTGCGATCGGCTTTGTCTTTGCGCAGTTCATCGTAGAGCATAGCGTCATCGAAGCCGGCTCGGGCTGCGTCGGAGGCGCTGGCGCCGTAGTAGATGGCGCCAATCCGCGCCCAGTATGCGGCAGCCAGACACATGGGACAAGGCTCGCAACTCGAGTAGAGTTCGGAGCCGGCCAGCGAGAACGTACCCAGCGCTCGAGCCGCCGCGCGAATGGCGTTCACTTCGGCGTGCGCTGTGGGATCGTTGGCGGCGGTGACCGTGTTAGCAGCTTCGGCGATGATCTTGCCGTTGCGGACAATGACCGCGCCAAACGGTCCGCCCGCGCCGCTGAGGACGTTTTCCGTGGCCAGCGCGATGGCGCGTCGCAGAAATTCCGGATTTGCCTTTGGCTGCATGAATTAATGGTAAGGCATTTGACAGTGAATCAAGTGAAGAAGTGAACTGCCAAAACGGTGGATAGTGGTTTGCGGAGTAAGGGAAGCCGCAATAAGCAACGCGTCTGTTTGCGTCGGCGTGACGCACGGATTTTTCAGGTGATGTGTATCACTGCCCGGAGGTCTTGCGAAGCTGAAGATTAAGGGTTTAAGGGTATATATTCTCCGATTGCCGGAGAGGAGCGGGAATGGCAAATCTCGAGAAAAAAGATCGCGGCCAGATGCGGGTGGATGTGGAGGAATGCAAAGGCTGCGGGCTCTGCGTCGATGCCTGCCCGCCCAGGGCGATCGTGCTCGGCGAGCGGCTGAATCGCTTCGGCTATCGTACGGCGGCGTATACGGGCGTAAGCTGCACGGCGTGCGGAATCTGCTTCATGGTCTGCCCGGAGCCGGGAGCGATCACGGTATTGAGAATTGCCAAGCGCGCGAGTGACGAGCCGCGCTGCGCGAAACCAGGCAATGCGGGAGCAAGCGAATGCGCAAGCAACTGATGAAGGGGAATGAAGCGATTGTGCACAGCGCGATTCTGGCCGGCTGCCGCGCATTTTATGGCTATCCGATTACGCCGGCGAGCGAGATTGCCGAAGCTGCAGCGCTTTACTTGCCGCAGGTGGGCGGCGTTTTTTTGCAGGCGGAGAGCGAGGTTGCGGCGATGAATATGCTCTATGGCGCGGCCTCGGCGGGGGTGCGGTCAATGAGCGCGTCGAGCGGACCGGGGATCAGCCTGATGCAGGAAGGCATGAGTTACATGGCCGGCGCGGAGCTGCCCTGCGTGATCGCCGACGTGACCCGCGCTGGACCGGGACTGGGAAACATTGCCGCAGAGCAGGGCGATTATCACCAGGTGGTAAAGGGCGGCGGCCATGGCAACTATCGCACCATCGTGCTGGCGCCGCACTCGGTGCAGGAGATGGCGGATTTGACGGCGCTGGCCTTTGAGTTGGCCGACCGCTATCGCAATCCGGTGGTGGTGCTGGCCGATGGATTCATCGGACAGATGATGGAGCCGGTGGAGTTTGCGCAGACTGCCACGGAGCCGCGGACGCCGGATTACGCAGTGACGGGAACGGCGGAGACACGCGGCAATTTGATTACCTCGCTGCATCTGGACATCGATGATATGGAGGCGCATCAGGGGCGCATGGAGGCGAAGTATCGCCGCGCCGAGGAGTTGGAGACCCGCGCGGAGGAATGGCGCACCGACGATGCGGAGATTGTGCTTGTAGGCTACGGAATCATGGGGCGCATTCTGAAGGCGGTGGCGGCGGAGGCGCGAGCGAGCGGACTCAAGGTCGGCGTGCTGAGGCCGATCACGCTCTTTCCATTTCCGAAGCCGCATCTGAAGAGGCTGGCCAAAAGCGCGCAGATATTTGTCGTGGTGGAGATGAGCAACGGGCAGATGTTGGAAGATGTGCAGTTGGCGCTGAACGGCGCGCGGCCTGTCGAATTTTACAGCCGCGTGGGCGGCAATGTTCCGTCGCTCGACGAGGTGCTCGGCTTTGTGCGCAAGCAGGCGATGCATTATCAAGAGAAGCAGGTGGTGAATGTCTAGCGAGATGGTTGCCGAATACGAGATTTCGCACAGCAAGGCAAAGTCCTTTTACGAGCGCTACGAGCGCAAGGGGGAGTTGCAGCACCAGACGCACTTTTGCCCCGGCTGCGGCCACGGCCAGATTCACAAGATGCTGGCGCGCGCGATTGATGAGCTAGAGATCAAGGACAAAACGATTCTCGTCGGCCCGGTCGGCTGCGGAGTTTTCACCTACTACTACTTCGATGTGGGCAACGTTTCAGCGGCGCATGGACGCGCAACGGCGGTGTCCGTCGGCGTGAAGCGCAGTCGGCCGGAGAGCATCGTGATCGACTACCAGGGCGACGGCGATCTGGCGGCCATCGGCTCGGCGGAGATTTTGCACGCGGCCAATCGCGGCGAGCCGATTACGGTGATTTTTGTCAACAACGCCATCTACAGCATGACCGGCGGACAGGCTGCGCCGACGACGCTGCTGGGACAGAAGAGCATGACCTCGCCCAACGGACGGAGCGCGGAAAACGAAGGCTATCCGCTGCACGTCTGCGAGCTGCTGGCCACGCTGGAGGCGCCGGTCTACATTGAGCGCGTGGGGCTGGGCGACACCAAACAGATTGTGCAGGCGACGCGCGCCATCAAGCGGGCCGTGGAGAATCAGGTGCGCGGGCTGGGCTTTTCGTTCATCGAGGTGCTCTCGCCCTGCCCGACGATCTTCAAGATGACACCGGTGCAGGCGCAGCAATGGGTGCGCGATGTGATGCAGAAGACCTTTCCGCTGGGCGTGATTTGCGACCGCACCAAAGAGGCAGTGCCGCGCAGGTTGCCCGAGGCCGCGCCCGCGCTCGACCGGCTTCCGCATATTCTCGGCGTGGCTGATGAAGAGCTGCCGGTGGGCAATCCGGTCGCGATGACGGCTACCGATCTGGATCTGCGCATACGCGTTGCAGGCTTTGGCGGGCAGGGAGTTTTGCTGCTGGGCGAGGTGCTGGCCGAGGCTGGACTCGACGCGGGCCTTGAAGTTTCGTGGCTGCCGTCTTATGGGCCGGAGATGCGCTCAGGCACCTCG
>CAYOYX010000034.1:0-32719 GCA_964408275.1 uncultured Occallatibacter sp. | reverse complement strand
AGCGCGGCCTGGCCGGACCCGGTCTGCTGGCCCACGTAATCGTCTCCAAGTTTGCTGACCATTTGCCTTTGTACAGACAGTCTGAGATCTACGCCCGGCAAGGAGTTGAGATCTCACGCTCCACTTTGGCAGGCTGGGTAGGCGGTGCAACCGATTTGCTGAGCCCATTGGTGAACGCAATCCAGAAGCATGTCCTCAACCGTCAACTTATCCAATACCACTTCACCGGCATCCGGCACCAATGTTCGTTGTTTCATCGGCTTCCGCCAGAAATCGCTAGAGCATACCACTCTTCTACCGCACTTCCGCCGCCAGGAAAAGTGACAAACGTGGTTCACCAAATGTGACGAAGAACCTCTCTATGGCCGGTTTTAGAGTGATAACCTATGGCCGCTTTTAGGTGATCGCCAAGGTTACCACGAAGACAGAACTCATCTCGGCTGGCAAAGGAAACGCCTGCAGGTCGTGAAGAGGTGAACAACACCGGAGTAGATTGCAAAGTTATTGCGATGCCAAGGCTACGGTCGCGCATCGTGCTGTTGGCCGCCGATCAGCTCAGCAATACCGCTATTGCCAGCCAACTACATACCATGCAGCACACCGTGAGCAAGTGGCGGCGGCGTTATCTTGAGTCCGGTCTGGATGGACTACTGGACGAACCACGGCCGGGCACTTCGCGCAAACTCGGCGACGCCGATGTGGAGCGCGTGCTGACACTTACTTTGGAATCGACACCGGTGGATGCCATGCATTGGTCAACACGCTCGATGGCTAAGCGAACTGGCCTCAGCCGCAACTCGGTTCATCGCATCTGGCAGGCGTTTTCCCTGGCTCCGCACCGCTCGGAAACATTCAAGTTATCGAAAGACCCTCTGTTCATCGACAAGGTACGTGATATCGTCGGTCTGTATCTGGCCCCGCCGGAGCGCGCCCTGGTGCTATGCGTCGATGAAAAAAGCCAGATACAAGCCTTGGACAGAACCGCACCGCTTTTGCCCATGCGTCCCGGCCAGATCGAACGCTGCACGCACGATTACGCCCGCCACGGCACTACCAGTTTGTTCGCCGCCCTGGACACCAAAACGGGCGCGTTGATCGGCCAGACCCAGCGCCGCCATCGTTCCGTCGAGTTTCGCAACTTCATCGACACGATTGAACGAAACGTACCGCCGCAACTGGACATACACCTGATCCTGGACAACTACGGCACTCACAAAACGCAACTGATTCGGGACTGGCTGATAAAAAGACCACGTTTCCACCTGCACTTCACACCTACCTCGGCAAGCTGGCTCAACCTTGTTGAACGCTGGTTTGCTCTGCTGACCGAAAAGCAACTCCACCGAGGAGTGCATCGCTCTACCAACGAACTGGAAAACGCCATCCGCAATTTCATCCAACACCACAACAAAGATCCAAAGCCCTTTGTCTGGCATAAGACCGCAGACCAAATCCTCGAATCGGTCGCACGATTTTGTACTCGTACTTTAGGGACAGGACACTAGAGTGGTCTATCAAGTCTTTGACGGCGAAGTGTCAGTACTACTATAATCTTTCCAGAATCTTCTCAATGCAGTTTTGATGGGGACATCTACACATGTGACACTGCACTGGGACACGGTTGCAAAGGAAGGAGACCCAATTTGCGTCTTTACATGCTCTCTAGGATCTTTTCCTTGGCTCTACTTGCCGTCATGACAGTTCCTGCTTTTTCACAGGTTGTCCCTTCCGCTACAAGAAGCAGATTACAGTTGAGCGTGGGAGTAGGCTTCTCCAACTTTGACCTCGATTATGGCAACGACAATGGAGTAGAGCGCAGGATGGATGGTGGTACGGTTTGGTTCGACTTGAACTTGAATAGTTTGAATCATGTTCCGTCTTTCTTGAGAGGATTCGGCCTTGATTGCGAGGCTCGAGATATCGATTATGACAGGCCATCGACTTTGTCCAGGATGCGCCAAGATGTCGCCGAAGGCGGTCCTATATACACATTGCGGAAGTACAAAAACTTCCATCCTTATGCCAAATATTTGATAGGCTTCGGAAGCATTGATTTTCCTGCTGATTTTCCTTATCCTCCGTTTCCTCCCGGCTTACCTAATGGTTATGACCATGACACCCGTACGGTTTTGTCTCCAGGATTTGGTCTAGATTATTATGCTGGACGAAACATTTGGGTACGTGCCGACTACGAGTATGAGTTTTGGCGCCAAATCTTCGGACCTCATGATCTCAACCCCAACGGCATCACAATCGGAACCTCCTATTTATTCCACCATAAGAAGTAGCTTTCTGTAATCCCGATGAATGACGATTGTTAAGAATGCGCTTGTGGTTGCCCCCTGGGCTAAGACAAACAGTTAAGACACAGTTCGCCGTTCGCTGCAAAGTTCTCGACCGGCAAGATCACTTTATCGCAATCTGAGCTCGGCCGGTGAAGCGGAGGCGGGCGCTGCTGGAGTGCATCCCGCGGAGGAATAACCGGCTGGCACTCATCGACGCCGATGAGTGCCCGGAGCGATGGATAGATGCCGCTTCCGGCTTTTCACATCAACATCGGATCGAAAGATTGTTAGCGTGCGGTCTTCCTTTCAATTACCCACAAGTTGCACACCGATTATGATGCCCAGTTCGATGTCGGTTAGTCGAGATAGGCCTCTCCAGATTACGGTGTTGCCGGGTGGCGAATCGTGGGCGCGCGCGAGATAGCCTTCAAGTCGCGCAAGTTTGACGATGTAGTGAGCTAGGGATAGCTTTGGAGGTGCGGCGGTCTTGTCGGGCACCAATTCATCCAGCATGTATTGATTGATCTCAGTAAATGCCTGATTGGGCGAGGCTCCTGGTTCTGTGCGATTCAGCATGGTAATCCAGAAAATTCTCCAACTCAGTATGCATAGAATTGCGATCAGATTAGCCAGCCGTTCAGCTGTTCTCAGCTTTGCTTCTTCGGCCTTGCAACCGGACTTCAGTATTTTGTGGAAGGTCTCGATCTTCCATCTCTGTGCGTACCAGTCCAGTTTCTCCGCAGCTTCTCGACGTGACCGCACTGGCAAATCAGTGAGCAGTTTCCAGACGATCTTGTCGCGGCCCTTTGAAGTTCCTCTCTCCTGCGCGTGGATCGCTGTGAGGATCAGTTCTGTATACTTCTTCTGCTTGCCGATCGGAGGACGGAGCACCATGCGGCGACAACGTATTTCGAGCACTGCGGTTGAGAACTCTCCTCGCTTGTTCCGCACTTGAACACGATGCAGACCCCACACCGGCGCCTGCATTATTTCATCGCGAACTGTGTGTCCGCCATCTCCAGCCAACCGGTCAACACAGGTGCGGACAAGAAAATGCGTTCCCAACTCCTGCGCCAAGCAGAACAGTTCATATATGTCAGAGAAAACACCGGCAGAAAGGTGAAGGTCCTTCCGCAACGGACACACCGACCCCGGCGAATCCTGATCCAATCGTGATGCTCATCGTGCGCCTGCTTGCGCCGTCGACCATGACCAACAATCGAATCTTGTTCACAAACCGGGCACCGGCGTAAGATAATTTCGTCCGAGTCTTCGGCCCAGCCGGCAGCAAGCCGCTCCAGCGCGACCGAAACTGGGACAAAGAGGATCGTACCGAACACAAAATCATTAGGCTGATCAACACTCGCGACAATCTCATCTTCCTGCCTCCGATCCTGTCTACAACCAATACCGCAGGCAGCACGCCCTCCAGGATGCTGGACGAAATGGAGATAGTCACCGCCGCGTTCACGGATTCAGATTATCAACCGCGATCTGAAGATCTAACGCGTCCACTTGGTAAAACTGCGGCGAAACCTGACTGACCACAGCCTTAGACACGCCTATGTGCAGTACGAGCCCCAGCTTCTTGAGAGTCACTGTCCGCTCTTTACCAAACGCAGACTTCTGCGCACCTTGCTTCAAGTCCCTCCCCGCAAAATCGTAGGCCTGAAGACCGTGCCAGTTACCAGTTGGATCAAGGCGATTGGGAGAATCCGGCTTATCCCCTGTGCGCCTGAGCACAAGGGACACTAGCACGGGATGATGATGGTTATCATTGGAGGGCTCAAGCGAGAGAACATAGATCGTTCTTCCATCCGGAGATTTAATCGGAACGGACCATAGATTCTGTGCGTTCTGCGCCGAGAACGCCGCTTGCGTTCGCAGCGGAACGATCCTGGGTTCCGCTGCATTAGAGTTCGAGCTGAAAAATCCCACGAAGAGTCCAACCAGAAGTACCTGCCCGAAACGATTAATGCGGATCATCGCAAACCTCCACATCATGGTATGGATTCCCCCAAGCAAACCCAGCCTTGGCAGTAGGAAACCAAAGGTCTATATGGTTCTGCTTGATCTTTCCTCCAATATCCTCAACTGTCCCACATCCATAGCACGGAACCCACATCTTTGTTCCAAGAGGATACAGAGAGAGATCCGCAGCGATTGATCCAGGTCCAGCTTTTGCGCCGCTCTTAGTAACTCCATATCCAGGGCTGCCAGGCTTCTTTCCCGTACTTCCAACCCCATTGTCATAACCAGTTGTAAGCATCAGGACAGTGTGACAAGTCTTGCATCCGCAATGACACGGAGTGGGAGGCGGCGGAAGAGGTGGAGGCGGGGTTGGCGGCGGGGGAACACCGCCACACTCTGGAAAGTATTTAGAGAACCTTGTGCCGGTCACATTCTTGCACCAAGTTGGGATTGGGATTTGGATTTGCAAGGGCGCCCAAAGCGGACGATACGCTTCGAGGACAAAGTTCCCAGTCGGGTCCATGCCGTCCACCGGATCAGCAGCAGCGTACTGATAGCGTCTCTGGCCGTCGCCTGCCATCGGGTCCACGTTGAGGAAGCGCCCTGTGGCGGGATTGTAGTACCTGGCGCGCAGATAGTAGAGGCCTAAGTCTGGGTCGTATTGTTCGCCGCGGTAGCACTCCATGAATATCACGGCTTCTCAGCCACCCAACCCGACACCACCACCTCTCCGTTCTTGAAAACCCTGACGGCATGGCCTGTAGCGAGATTCACCATGATCACCCTGGAACCAGCAGCATCGGAATTCCGTTGATTGAGTAGCAATTTTTCTCCGTCCGGAGACCATACGATGGGAGCATCAACCTCCCAGTTCATCCATTTATGTTCCCTTTCAAGAACAGATCGGGCGCCGGTTCCGTTGGGGTGTATGATCATAAAACCATAGGCGATCCAGTCGCCCTTGGGAGACCAGGAGGGATTACTTCCCTCGGCTATCGTCTTCGTTTCTCCGGTGGCGAGGTCGATCACTACAATACGTCCGAATCCAGGTGCATTGACAGACCCCACCAAGAATTTGCCATCGGGCGACCAGCTAAGTTGATCTATCCAAAATACTGATCTGGGTCCTGGGCCCGGGACTGTTTTCATTTGGCCTGTTGCAAGATCCAATATCGTCAGCCCATCATCACAGGTAAATGCAATCTTTTTCCCGTCGGGCGAAAAGGCCGCAGATCCAACCTGATTGAAGTCGCCGTATTGCTTCCACGCTTTATCCCGCACCAAGTACACGCCCAACACAGATTTGTATATTGGTTTCGGCTTTAGGTCACACCATCTTTTGTTCGACGGATCACATTTCACGCTATCCGCATTCAGCATGAATGTGAGGCTCCAGGCTACCTGATCTCCCGAGGGGCTAATAGCCGGAATGGGCGAAGCGTTCTGCCCGACCCAGCCATGAAGCATCGGCACGGTGAAGTTCCCACTCGGAGCAACAAGGTAAAGTTCGTCGTATGCCCCTCTGAAAAGCAGCAACGACTGCGGCTCAGAAAAACAGCCGACACAACCACCGGGCCGCTTATCAGAAGCCTGCGAGAAACATATCCCCGTCGTCAGCAATAAAGCCATTAGGTACCGAGTTCGCATGGTGCTCCTACTCTCATCAAAATGGGTAGCTCCCATACCTGGGAGAGGGATGGTAACCGGGGAGATTGCCAATATCTGTCGGCGGTGCCAGGCCGGCATTGTTGACCGCGTTCCAGGTAAAGGTATTGCTGTTATAGGCGGTGAACAAGGAGACAAGATCTCTTCTAGGCGGAAATGCGAAGTTGTGATAGTTTGTCCCGCACGATGGGCAGTTGGGATAAGACTCGCGGGCTCGGTTGTTAAGCGCCTGGCCGAACGCCAGCGCCTGTTGATCTGAGGCCTGTACCACTTTCGTATTGATCCCCGGCGCGCCAGCGGGTGGATCTTGAAACCGGCCCTTCCAGTCCTTGACCATTTCCTGGTCGTCGTTCTTCGGGGGGTTAATTCCGAGTACACCCCAAGTATGTTCGCCGCGGAGGTCAATAGGGGCATCGTCCGGCCCATCGATCTCTACATAGGAATGCTCGGCTAATCCGAGAGGAAGGCGGCAACCTGGGATGCCGTTTTGTTCATTGCAGTTCTTTCCATTTTTGAACCTCAGTATCGGCCGATAGTCCACTCTCACCGTCCAGTGAGTCGGGCACGGAGGAAGGTCGCTGCCCACCGAGGTTCCTCCTCCAGACTTGCACCAAGTTGGGATTGGGATAATGATTTGCAGGGACGCCCAAAGCGGACGATACGCTTCGAGAACGAAGTTCCCAGTCGGGTCCATGCCGTCCACCGGATCAGCAGCAGCGTATTGATAGCGCCTCTGTCCATCGTCTGCCATCGGGTCCACATTGAGGAAGCGCCCGGTGGCGGGATTGTAATAGCGCGCGCGCAGATAGTACAGGCCTAAGTCCGGGTCGTATTGTTCGCCGCGATAGAACGACGACCGCGCGACAAGTTCTCCTGTCGCACAAATCGCAGCTGTCGCCATAGGCGTAGACCTCCCTTTGTAGATGAATCCCAGGTCTGAATTGCCAGATATGAGACACACAGTCATTTTGGTTCAGTCTGACCTGCGTCACTGGCCCATCGCAAAGCGCAGTTCGGACTAGGAGCGGTAACTCCCATTTTTGCCAATGCAAAGGGAATTGTCGCCGGTGATCCGCGGTCATGAATCTCACAGGCGCTAACGGAATAGATGCTCAGCAACTTAGGAATAGCCTCCTTAGCGCGACCTCCAAAGTCTCCGAGCGCAGCCGCGACCCACATCCGCACTCCGTCGTCATCAATATCCAACAAAGAGACAAGAGAGTGTATCGTGGCGTCCGTTACAGAGCCGCAGTCGCAGTTGACTGTCAATTCGGCTAGGTGTTCTGCCGCGTCCAATCGACGTACAACCGACTTTGTTCGTCGCACCTTGGCAACCGCTATTCTGAGTTGCTGGTCAATATTTGCCGACTTCGCACTTGCCTTCACGCTAGGAGTCGGGAGAAGGGCGAAGAAAGCAACGATGGTCACAAGCTTCAGGTTAATAAAAGATGACATCGTCGAATCCTCCCATCAACGATCAAATTCACGGTCTACTGGCGATGTTGCGTTCGCAGTCGACAAATGGGGATCGATTAAAGTAGCAGGCAAATCGGCGGCCGGTTTGACACTGTAACGGACAAAAGTCGTTGGAAGTGAAAGCCCCTCATAGAACCGTGCTTCAGCGTTAAGCTTCGTTCCAAAGCCTCCGCTGAGCTTGTCGTCAAAACCCCATTTGTTCTTGTGATATGCCGTCTGTGTATTGCCTTTTGAGATCTGCCATGCTTCCCAGTAGTTCCAGTGGCCCCCAACGCCGGATTTGACCACTGGCCAGTTGGCGTCCACATGCTGGACGACCCATCCTCCCTTACAAGTAGGAGAAGACAGGAGCCAATCTATTGTTACCGAAAAGTAATCGGCGCCAGGGTTCACTGGCTGAGTCGATAACTCCTTGGGTGGCGAACACGGCGATGGGCACGGAGGAAGATTGCTTGCCATTGGGCCACCTGACGCTTGCTTGCACCAAGTTGGGATTGGGATTTGGATTTGCAAGGGCGCCCAAAGCGGACGATACGCTTCGAGGACAAAGTTCCCAGTCGGGTCCATGCCGTCCACCGGATCAGCAGCAGCGTATTGATAGCGCCTCTGTCCATCGTCTGCCATCGGGTCCACATTGAGGAAGCGCCCGGTGGCGGGATTGTAATAGCGCGCGCGCAGATAATACAGGCCTAAGTCGGGGTCATATTGCTCGCCGCGATAGAGATAGTTGTTGGGCGTTGTTCCGGTTGAGTTGACCTTGTTGCCGAAGGCGTCGTAGTCGTAGGTGTCGGTCACCGTCTGGGATGCATTGGTAAGCTGGCGGACACTGCCTGATCCATCCTGACCGTAGAAGCTTGCTGTCCACGTGTTACTAACAAGTTGATTTTCACTGATAAGCTGCAAGCCGTAGGTGTACTGCCGCGTCACCATGCCATTCACCGTCTCCTCGACCACCTGCGGAAGCCCGCTCGGATTCCGGTCATCGACAAGATAGCGCGTGGTGACGCCGTTCGCCGTCTTGGCCACGCGGTTGCCGTCGCCGTCGTAGAGCATCGTGACCGTGCCGTTCATCGACATCAGATGGTTTTCCGAGTCGTAGGTATAACTGTTGGCGCCGGAGCGAGTCGTGTTCCCGTTGTTGATCCAGTTCGACACAAGTCACTGGACCACGGTCATTGCCGTTGCAACGCCGTACCAAACACCCATCTTGCTCGCCGCAACTGAGTCGGGAGCTTCGAGAAAAACTTCTTGTTTGGGGACATCGTAGATCACGATGAGAATATCACCATGCACAAATCTGGTTTTCTGTAGGTCGGGTCCGCGCCATCCCTCTCCTACGATATCCAGTCTTCGTTCGAGATGTCCTCCCGCAGCGATTTCTTTGAACCCCGGTCCATTCTTCGTGAACATCCGCTCGGGATTCTCAAAGAAGGTATCGAGCCGTCCATTCCTGATAAGCAAGACCCGCCAATGCCCCGCGCCCCAGCTATACGCTTCGTTCCATATCCTGATTGGTTTTTGTGAAGAGTTATTCATTTCAACGGTAACCACTCCAGCAGTCTTCACTTCCTTAATCGTAAGAGCCAAGCCGCCCATTGCGTCTTCCTTCTGCGCTGCAATGGCACTCGTCGACGAAATCAAGAGCAGAAGACCACAAACAAACATCCTCATCGCACTTACCTCAAAAGTTTTCAAACAGCGTCCCGCTTTCGTAGATGGTCGAATCGCCATGGCAAACGTCAACCACGATCTCTTTAAACTTGACCGTGTCACCGGCGGGAAATCCTGTCGGCTTGTCGCTCCCGAAATAATTATCCCCGCTGTATTTGTCAAACCACTCCGGGTCCGGGTCCGAATAGGGACCGCTCCTTCTCCCGTAGCGCGTATTATCCTGAGCGCGATCTTCGTACCAGGTGTTTCGCTTGTTCTCTGGCGGTTGAAACCACGGTGGGGAAGTTCCATTCCATGAAATCATTTGTCTGACTTCACAGCAACTCGGTTTATGGGTCTCGTCGTTCATGAAGGTCGCATTCCAGCTGAATCTTGTCCCGCCGGGAACCGAGGGCCCCTTGTCGTACGCCGGTGCTACTTTGAGCCCGCATTTGCACGGTGGCACAGGGCACCCAAAAAGCGACTTCACCCATCCGGGAGCGTATTCGCACCAAGTCGGGATTGGGATTTGGATTTGCAAGGGCGCCCAAAGCGGACGATACGCTTCGAGAACGAAGTTCCCGGAGGGGTCCGTGTTGTCCACCGGATCAGCCGCAGCGTACTGATAGCGTCTCTGCCCGTCGCCTGCCAAAGTGTCTACATTCATGAAGCGGCCCGTCAGCGGATTGTAGTAGCGCGCCCGCAGATAGTAGAGGCCTAAGTCTGGGTCGTATTGTTCGCCGCGATAGTAAGCAATGAAGATCAGCGTCTGTCAGTTGCCCAACTGAGAACAGCAAGTCGATTCTTAAATGTCATAGTCACTTTGCCGCTTGCGAGGTCAAACATGGCCACGTCTATGCTGCCGGAATCGCCTTTTGCCTCGTTTAGAAGCAGCTTCTCCCCGTCCGGCGACCAGACTGCGCCTTGGAGAAACGTCCGATACCTATGGAATTTCTTTTCCAGATCGAGAACCACTTTGGTTCCTGTTCCGTCCGGGTGAATAAGGATGCATTTCAGTCCCCTATCATCCTCATAGGCAATCCAATCGCCATTCGGCGACCAGGAAGGGTTGATGCCTTCGGCAAGAATTCTCGCGCTCCCAGACCCGACATCAATTACAACAACCTGCTTAGTTGGGTCTGCCCAGGTGCCGATCTGCCCTGCCAGATACTTCCCATCTGGCGACCAACTGAGCCGCGCGCTTTCAAATATCCCTCCATTATAAGGAAGAGATGTTAACTTGCCGGTTGCAATACTGAGAATCTGCAAGACGATCGGATTGGTGAAACAGTAGCCGTTCCCAGCCAAAGACCAGTCCTGTGATGCAAATGCAACTCTTTCTCCTTCCGGCGAGAAGACCCTCGAACCAACCTGCGTACAGAAGTCGCCGTATATCATCCACGATTTGTCAACCAGTGAATATATGCCGAGTACGGATTTGAGGCTCTTATTGTCCGGCTCGTTAAGCGGTGTAAGGCTCCAGGCAACTCGATCAGCACCAGGCGCCAGGGCCGGGATTGTACCCATTTGGCCCCAAAATCCGTCCTTGGCCTGCACTACGGTCGGTCCCGTCGTCGAGACAGCAATGAGCGGTTCTCCTGGCACCCCCGGCACCGAAGTCTGAAACAAGAGCACTGAGTTTGGCAATGTGAATGTCCCCTTGACCTGCTTCTGGGACTCGCAAGGGAGCATGAGCAACGAAGCCAACAGCAAGATGAACAGCAGCCGATTTCTCATGGCGACACCTCTCTACTCCTCAAAAGTATCCCGCATATCCCGCAGCATAGTGGTACCCCGGAGCATTGAGTTCATCGGGGGGAGTTTTCCCCCAATTGTTAATCATGTTCCAGGTATATGTGTTACTGTTGTATCCGTCCGGTGGCTGGCGCCACCACCAGTTGTGGTAGTTCGCTCCGCACGAAGGACAAACATGACCCGAAGCATAATCCGTAGCATTCAGCGCACTCTCAAGGGTTTGCGCTTCTGAATCCGAGCAGCGGACTTCGGTTTCACCCCCTCCCACGTTGTTATTTCTTGGATCGTCGTATAGCACCTCCTGGTTCTTCGAGGTGCCTTTCTCGCCATGCTTTTCACCAAGCACGCCCCACGTATCTGTACCCTGATCGGAATCGGGATTAAAGATTGAAATATAGGTGTGATGCCAATGTCCGAGTGGGTGGTGACCAAAGGCGAATTGTGACAACCCGTACAGCGGACGCCAGTTCACCATTACTATCCAATGATGTTTACACGGGGGAAGATAGCCTCCCACTGAGGTACCTGTACCATTGAAGCACCAAGTTGGGATTGGGATTTGGATTTGCAAGGGCGCCCAAAGCGGACGATAGGCTTCGAGGACGAAGTTCCCCGACGGATCTGCCCCGTCCACCGGATCAGCCGCAGCGTACTGATAGCGTCTCTGCCCGTCGCCTGCCAAAGTGTCTACATTCATGAAGCGCCCGGTTACGGGATTGTAGTAGCGCGCACGCAGATAGTAGAGGCCCAAGTCGGGGTCGTATTGTTCGCCGCGATAGCAAGCCATGAATATCACGGCTTCTCAGCCACCCAACCAAGCACGTATTCTCCGTTATTTGAAATCCTGACGGCATGGCCAGTGGCGAGATCCACCATGATCACCCTATTGTGATAGCCTTCGACTTGCCGTTGGTTGAGCAGCAATCTGTCTCCCTCCGGTGACCAAACGATGGGAGCATCGAGTGTATAGTTCATCCATTTGCTCTCCTTTTCCAGAACAGATCGTGCGCCGGTTCCGTCGGGGTGGATTATCATGCACTGTACGATCCAAGCAAAGGCAATCCAATCGCCTTTGGGAGACCAGGAAGGATCGCGTCCCTCAGCAATCGTCTTCATTTCCCCGGTAGCGATGTTGATCACTACAATCCGTTCTGTAATCCGCTTTCCCCCAGATCCCTGTAAAGTCCCCACCAGGAATTTGCCATCGGGCGACCAACTTAGCGGAGTATTCCCTTCTATGAATGGCCCGGATTTCGGAACAGGCGTCATCTGGCCTGTTCCAAGATCCAATATCATCAGCTTTTGATCAGCATTAATATTCTTACAGAGTGCATCGCCGGATTTTGTAAATGCAATCCTTTTCCCATCGGGTGAAAAAGCTGCTGATCCAACTTCGCATAAGTCGCCGTATTGCTTCCACGTTTTATCTCGCACCGACTGCACACCTATCACCGACTTGAATATAGGTCGCGGCTTAGGGTCGCACCATCTTTTGTTTGACGGATCGCATTTCACGATGTCCGCATTCAGCATAAATTTTAGGCTCCACGCCACCCGGTCTCCAGCAGGGCTGATAGCCTCTTGATGCCGTGAATACTGCCCGACCCAGTTTGGGAGATGCAGTACGGTTAATTTCTTGCTCGGACTCATAAGGTTAAGGTCGTCCTTTTCACCTCTGAAAAGCAGCGTTGACTGCGGCTCGGAAAAACAGCCGACACAGCCGACGGCCTTATTCTTAGGAACCTGCGAGAAACATATCCCCGTCGTCAGCAAAAAAGCCATTAAGTACCGAATTCGCATAGTGGTCCTACTTTCATCAGAAGGGGTAGCTCCTGCTCATTTAGTGTTACACCGTCCAATAGTTTCCAGGTGACAAGAAGTCTATGGCTTGCACAACGGGCGCAACTCGGCATTGGGAGGCACCCTGTTTCTTCTCCTTTAACCAAATACTTGGTTTTAGAGAAACCTCAGGCTGTCTTTCTACAAAAATGCCAGGAAGACTGCTAGGAAGCCTCCTCAACCTCTTGCAACCCCTCTTTAATCAAAAGCTTGCGGAGATTTTGGTGCGAAAGGGGGGACTCGAACCCCCATGGGTTACCCCGCCAGATCCTAAGTCTGGTGCGTCTGCCAATTCCGCCACTTTCGCTTCCCTTGTAAATTTAACACGACTGCTGATCCGAAAGCTGCATCCATAAGCCGCATCGGCACTCGCATCTCGCGCCATACAGCCCTGCCGGAGTAATCTGGAATTACCATGAGCACATCTCCGCAGCCGCCGCATATGAACCTTGTCCAGAGTCCCGACTTCCGCGAGTCCTACGCCAACAGCGTTCAGGTCCGCGTCAGTGTATGGGACTTCCAACTGGTCTTCGGCCTTGCCTCCAGCGACGCCCCCGACCAGATCACCATTCGCAACCAGAATGCGATTTACCTTAGCCCGCAGCAGGCCAAGGCCCTGTGGAATATGCTGGGGCAAAATCTTGCCCAGTACGAGCACGCCTTTGGCACGCTCAACCTGGAGCCGCAGAGCCACAGCTTCCCCACCGGACCAATCAACTAGGATCGCCGTTTTGCGCTGGAGAAAAATCATCACGCCGTCCTCCGCCTGGATCGTCTTCCCCGCGATCTTCGCGGCGCTCGTTCTGAGCCACATCACCCTGCTTCGCCTGCCCTACTACTGGGACGAGGGCGGCTACTACATCCCGGCGGCATTGGACTTCTTCCACGCCGGCTCGCTCATCCCTCTCACCACGCCAAGCAATGCCCATCCGCCCCTCTCCGGCATCTATCTCTCGCTCTGGTGGAAGCTCTTCTGCTTTTGCCCGTTGGTCACGCGCCTCAGCGTACTGGCCGTCGCCGCGCTTGGCCTCACGGCGGTCTTCCGTCTGGCCATGCGCCTCACCGGCATCCTCGCCGTCGCACTTTGGACCGTCGCCCTCACCGCGCTCTATCCCATCTGGTTCGCTCAGAGCTCACTCGCCCACGCCGACATCTTCGCTGCCGCCTGCTCGCTCTGGGGGCTGGCCTGCGCGCTGCCCGACGGCAATCGCCTACAGCCGCGCAAGCCCTGGGCTGCCGCGCTGTGGTTTTCGCTCGCGGCACTCTGCAAAGAGACGGCCATCATCATTCCTCTCACGCTCGCAGCCGTCAGCCTTATCGAAAGCCGCCGCGCCCCCGGCATGGCCCGCATCCGCCTCTGGCGCGAATCCGCATGGCTCGCCAGTTGCGCTCTGCCGCTGGCCGGATGGTACGCCTACCATCGCTTCAAGACCGGCTTCCTCTTCGGCAATCCCGAGTTCCTCCGCTACAACGCTCAGGCCAATCTCTCACCCGTACGATTCTTCGCCGCCTTCGCTCATCGTCTGTTGCATCTCACCGCGCACATGAATCTCTTTGTCCCGGTGCTCCTGACCTTTGCCGCGCTGCTGCTCGCGCCGCGCACAGACGCCGACAACCAGCCTCGCCCCGGCCTCGATCCAGCCGCCCTGCGCCGCATCTTCATCCTGCTCGCGGTCAATGCCCTGCTCTTCAGCGTGCTCGGCGGTGCGCTGCTCACTCGTTATCTGCTGCCCATGTACTCGCTGAATCTTCTCGTCGCCGTCGCAACTTTTTATCGCCGTGTGCCTTGGTGGCATGGCTTTGCTCTCTTCTCCGCCGCAGCCTTCGTTCTGGGAATTTTTATCAATCCCCCTTACGGCTTTGCCCCGGAAGACAATCTGACCTACGCCCGAGTCATCCGCCTCGATCAGGCCGGCATCGCGCAACTCAGCCAGCGCTACCCCGGCGCAACCGTCCTCTCCGTCTGGCCGGTCAGCGACTATCTGCTCCGTCCCGAACTCGGCTACGCCCACCAGCCCTTCGCCGTCTTCCT
This sequence comes from uncultured Occallatibacter sp., assembly GCA_964408275.1. GTDB lineage: Bacteria > Acidobacteriota > Terriglobia > Terriglobales > Acidobacteriaceae > Telmatobacter. The sequence goes on along the minus strand of CAYOYX010000034.1, from coordinate 18,046 downwards.
CCTTCAGGACTTCACCGCCGCGCAGATCGCCCGCGCCGCCCAGCAGCCGGAGCGCTTCTCCGCCGCTCTGGTCTTCAGCACCAAGGCCGAGCCGCCATCGCCGCTCTTCACTTTGGGCGCAGCCAGCCGCGAGCTGGACGAGCGCTACTTCGATCTCCACTACGACCTTCCGCCGGAAGAGATCGCCCGCCAACTCCACGGCGATCTCGTCTGGCAGCAGCAGGACCACGGCCAATGGATCGCCCTCATCCGCTTCAACCGCCAGTTCGATGCGCGGGCGAATAGCGGTGACATGATGCAGTAAGAAATCCCGTTTCTGCTGCGAGACCTCTGCACAAGCCCACGTTTTGAAAGGGCTCGACTGGTAGGTCAGGGTTTCAGCCCTGACTGCCGCAAAGGTGTAATATCAACGCGGGCTTTAGCCCCCGCGGGAATTCTCAGCTTGAAATAGAACTTATTTTGAGGTTCCCTAATTCGATTGCACGGAGTATTCTTGTTCTCAAAACAAAAACATCAGGAGACGCGATGAACGAACCTAGCGGGCAGCAAACAGAGCAGGAATTGAACGCGAGCAGCAGTGGCGTGGTAATGACGTCGAAGGAACGAGTCGGTTTCTGGACTAAACGAATTCTCGTGTCAATTCTGGCAATCATTATGACGGGAATGAATATTTATTTTGCACTGAAATTCTGTCACATTCATCGTCCTGATATTCAATCTTTCGTGCAGCAGATGTTAGTCATACTTATTGTTTCTTCAGTCTTGTTTTTATTGGTTCCACTCGTTCTTTTCTATAATATTTTCCGACGCCGGATTAGAACCGGAAGTTTTCTTCCTGCAGGAGAAGAGTTGACTGCGATCCGCAAACGCCGTAAAGAACCTGATTCCTTGTGGACGAGAATCTTCTGGGTTGTACTGTGTCTCTATCTCGCCATCAGCTTTACACACGATGCACTGTACGGTCATCACTACATAGTCTTCAAATGGTTTTTCGCATTGATTATGTGGGTGAGTGTAATCATTTTCATCAAAGAGCTATTTCGTCCATCCAAGCGAAAGTGCCAATCTTGCATTGTTCCCAACGAGCCACAACCGCCGACAGAGTCCGAGAGCTTGTAGCATTCACACTTTATCTGGCTTCCATCGCCGCGCGAATCGTCCGCAAATCCAGATACATCTTTTGCGGCCCGTTCTCGCTCGCGCCTTCGGTCCAAACAAATTCGCTCTGCGACAGTCAGGCGATCGATTGACGTCTACTTCTTCCCCTTCCCCGTCCGGCTTCCCAGCAGCCCCTCCAGTTCTTCCTTGAACTCGCGCACATCCTTGAAGTCGCGGTAGACCGAGGCGAAGCGGATGTAGGCCACCGTGTCCAGCCCCTTCAGATGCTTCATAATCAGTTCGCCGATCTCGGACGTCGTCCGCTCCCGCTCCGGCGCATCGATCAAATAAGTCTCCGCCGCGTCCACAATCGCCTCCAGATTGCTCGCCGCCACGGGCCGCTTCTCGCAGGCGCGCAGCAGGCCGCTCAGCACTTTTTGCCGATCGAAGCGCTCCCGCCGCCCGTCCTTTTTCACCACCATGTAGGGAATCTCGTCGATTCGCTCATAGGTCGTGAAGCGGTGATTGCACCGCTCGCACTCCCGCCGCCGCCGGATCGAGTCGGCCTCTTTGCTCTCCCGCGAGTCCACCACCCGATCCTGCCCGAAGCCGCAATATGGACACTTCATCTTGCACCAATTCTACGACATGGAAGGGACGAATAATCAAGGACAGGACCAGGAACCAGCGGCGATTCATCCCGCACGCGTTATTGCATCATAAGACCCAAATTTCTCTTGACAATTCATAGCGCTCGAAGCGAGGATACACGCGTCGGAGTTCGAACATCCCCAGGAGGTAAATATGAGAAAAACAGTCAGTGCTGCGCTCGCCGCGGCAGTACTTTTCGTCCTCGCGGTTTATGCCGTTAACAAGGCTAACGCCCAAACCGCCGTCACCGTAACCGTCGATTATTCCAAACAACTCACTGTCAACTACCTCAATAAACCTGCGCCATCCGTGCAGATGGCAAGCGGGTTTCTCCACGGCATAAGCGCCACCGCTCCATATCAATACCTCATCGACGGCGTAAAAGTCAGCCAGGACAGAGACATGGCCTACGTCAGCGGAGAAGCCCCGGGCGTCACTGGCCCCACTGAGCCAGGCCAGTATGAACCGAATCTATTCGATCCAGCGACCTACTCCCGCGTAACGGCAACCGGCGCGAAGCTGATGGTCGGCCTTTACTACTATGTGGATGCGACAGGAGAAACATACTGGCCCGGCGACGATGGCAATGAAACAACCTGGAGAGACACCGTAAAGACTCTCTACAATTATTCGGTAAGCAACGATTTGACTGTCTATTCGTGGCTTCCCTGGAACGAGCCTAATCTGCAATGGAACGGTTCAAAGAGCCCGGATGGCAAGAGTGTCCGGAACACCGCCGCTTACTACCAGGCATGGCTGAACGCCTATCAGGAGATCAAGAGCCTGAATTCGGGTGTATTGGTTCAGGGGCCCGAAGCCTCCCGCTTCGACGCCAGTTACATTGAGAGTTTTCTCAGTTTTTGCAAGTCCAACAGCGTACTCCCCGACATTTTAAGCTGGCATTCGCTCACCTCGGGAGCTCCGGAAAATATCGAAGCGGACGCGGCCACAATCGTGACCTGGATGTCAGACAACGGCATTACTCCGATGCCGCTTGCCATCACTGAGTATTCGGGAGGCAAAACGGCAGATCCAGTCGGTTACAGTCCCGGACAAATCACAACCTATATTGCAAAACTCGAACGCGCATCGCGTGCCAGCGGAATGGAATTCGGCTTGAATTCAGAATGGAACTATGGTGGCGGCGCATCAAATTTCATTGCGACATTGGGCGATCAAGCCGACGCGGCCACCGGCTCCTACCCCACTGGTGGATGGTGGGTCTACAACGCCTATAAGGACGCGACCGGAGAAGCAATCTCCGAAACGTCTTCGGACACCGCTGTAATTGATGCCTTTGCTGCCTACGACCTCAATTTATGGAGATCTGAAATTCTGCTGGGTGATCCGGTTGGCGGATCTGCATCAGATGTGACGCTCACTCTCAAGAACCTGAACGACGCATCCACCCTAACGAACAGCGGAACCACTCATCTCAGGGTTGAGACTCTCACGCCAGGGGGCAACGTCTATGAACCTGCCGTGGCGCTCGAGGGCGACTACGTAACCTCCGGCAACGCGGTCACGGTTACGCTTCCCACGCTTGCGTCCCAGAACTCCTACAGGATACTGGTCAATTCCGCAATCGCCGCCGCGCCTCATACTTACTACGAGGCCCATCTGCTTCCCGAGACGAATACTGCCGGCGTTACCTATACCACCTACACGGAATCGGGATCCCGCGACGGAACCGCTGCTACTCTGGATTCCACTGCGGTGGGCGACGAGATCACTTATACGATCAATGTGGCGACTGCCGGAGTGTACGATCTCCGCGCCAGCCTCAAGAGCGCCACCACGCACGCCATGCTTCAACTCTATCTCAACGGGGTTGCTGTCAGCGGACCCAAGGATGAGTACAAGACAGCGACAGAGTTCTACAGCGAAGATTTTGGAAACGTCAATCTGCCTGCCGGAAATTCGACGCTAAAGTTCGTCGCTGTAAACAAGAATCCTTCTTCGAGCGATTACTACATGGGCTTCGACTACATCGAACTGATCACACTCGCGAAGAACTGAGATAGTTACCGATGAAATAATCTGATGGGTGGCCTGGCGTGGAAAGCCCGGTCACCCGTCAAACGGCGGGTGCTATGCGAACCCCACGCCTTGCTTGGATTGCGCTACATAGTTCTGAAAGATGCAAATTATCATCTGCTATAATATCGTTCTATAGCTTCTCGCACGGCATGGAGAATGGATTCGCGGCGAAGTCATCGCCCCTCCTCTCCCACACTCTTACGAAGATAGCTCTTCTCAAACGGCCACGGCAGTATTCAGAGGAGTATACGTCCCATGTCGACGACTAACATCAGCCCCATCCGAATTCTGATTGTTGATGATCATCCAGTCGTCTGTTCGGGACTAACGAGCATGCTGAGCGCCCAGATTGGCCTGGAAGTGGTTGGGTCAGCAGCGAGTGGAGAAGAAGCTCTCTCCATCATCGTGCGCGATAAACCTGATCTGATTTTGCTCGATCTGCGTATGCCGGGAATGGATGGAATTGGTGTTTTGCAAGCATTGAAGAAAATGGAGAAGCCACCCAGGGCAGTAGTCTTGACAAGCTTTGAAAAAGATGAGGATATCTACCGAGCGATTCGCGCTGGCGCTCAAGGCTACCTGCTGAAGGATACAACAGAGTCCGAGATGATTGCTGCCATTTCCGCTGTCAACGCGGGAACACGATACTTCCCGCTTCATATCTCATCCAGGCTCGCGGATCGCATGATGCGTTCAGATCTAACTGCGCGCGAATTGCAAATTCTGGAAATGCTCGCACAAGGCTCCACCAACAAGCAGATTTCGGCAGCACTTGGAATCAGCGATAACACCGTTCGCCACCATGTGAATAACATCATGGAGAAGCTACAAGTCTCCGACCGCACGGAAGCGGTAGCAACGGCCCTTCGTAGCGGTGTACTTGCTGGAACGGACTAGGTTTGTTCGTCATGTACTGGCGCCCAACGGGGTAGTGTGAACAGGAAATCGATCATGCGCTGCAAGCCCCCCGTTTCGCTTACAGCAACTTATGATCGACCGTGCTGAGCATAGTGTCCGCGGCTGCACGACTCCATCCAATGCGCAGATTTTTCACGTCATGCAGAGCAAAGGCGCCTTCTGTGCTGCGGGGGGCTGTGACGGCAAAAAAATCAGCGCGTTCCACATCACTCAAGTGGAACGCGGGACGCGCATCGGGCGCCGCATTCGCAATCTCCACATGACTCATCTCGACATTGCGCATATGGCGGAGGAAGAAACCGGAAGCCGGCATGGTCCCGAACATATCCGGCTCCGGATACCCGCTCTCCAATTCCGGCGGCCGTATGAGGGCGAGATCGGCATCCGCTCCTCCGGCTGTTTCAATATAGAAATTGGATAGCTTGACATCCTCGATCATGCCGCCAGGGACGCCGCTGAGAATCGAACATATTTTCTGTGGCGCGTTGTAGCATTCCAGATTGTTGATGAGGACGCGCTTGAGTGTGCCAATCTTTGTGCTTTCCCTGGGGCCGCGTAACCGGGATCCAAGCCGCATGAAGATAGGCCCCGAGATAAGATCGCGCATGGTCGTATTGGTAATCGTGATGTCCTCAAGGATCGCTCCATCCACCGATTCCAGTCCGTAACCGTAGCTGCCTTCAAACACACAGTTCGAGATGGTAATGTTGATGAACCCCCCGTTGGATTCCGTGCCGCACTTGATGCGTCCGTTCCGTGAGACGCGAAAGTTAGGATCGAATTTCTTGAAGGTTCCGTCCAGAACAGACCCCAGTTCGTAATAACCGGTTACCAGGCAATTGGTGATAGTTACATTTCTCGTGGCCCGGGCATAACCGAGCGCATAACTTGACTTGGGGCAGATACCGTCATCCCATGGCGAGTTGACCGTGCAGTTGGAGACGCGCACGTTCTGGCAGCAATCGATGTCTATGCCGTCGCGATCTGTGTCGATTTTGAGATTATCGATAGTCAAATTATCCACGCCGGTCAATAGCATTGCAAAGTGGCCGCCCTTGAGAATCGAAAAGTCGCGGAACAGGACGTTGCGGCAGTTCTTCAGCGCAATGGTCTTGTCGCCCACGCCCGGCTGCTCGGCTATGAAGGGTGAATTGTCCCATTGATGCCCGAACCCATCAGAGAGCCCTTGTCCCCAGATCAGGCCCGTGCCGGTGATGCTCACGTCGTGGAGATCTTCGCCCCATAGCAGCGAGTTATGCCAGTGGTTATGGCCGAAGTCCTGGTATGCGTCCCAGGCGGTCTTCGTTTCGGCAGCATCGTAGCCGCCTCCGTTATATCCGGTCGCTTCGGAGGGCCGGGGCGAATTGGCGGCGATGATTACACAGCCTTGCTGCAAATGCAGATGCACTTGGCTCTTCAGGCGTATAGAAAAACAGAGATAACTCCCGGCCGGAAAGACAACCACGCCGCCTCCCGCGGCTGCCGCTGCTTCAACGGCGAGGTTGACAGCTATTGTGTCGAGTGTCTTGCCGTTCCCGGTAGCGCCGTATTTGCGAACATCATAGATGGTTTGAGATGTCGTTGCGCCGTCTTGCGCCGAAGCCATGTTTTGAACTGTCGGCATGGCCGCGGCTGCCATGCCCATACTGCCCGTAAGCAGAAAGTTACGGCGCATAGGATTGAACATTTTCATCAGAAGAATCTCCCGGAAATGGATGGTGTTGCCTTGAATATCTGGAAGGTTACCTGCGGCAATTTGCATAACATACGATGGATGGACGCGAGCAAGCTGCCCCGCTATCATGGCCGAGGCTCCGCACAATCATGGAGAGTGACTTCATCGAGCTGAATCCCTCGATCATCCGCTGCCTCCTCTCGTATCACTTGACAAAAACAGGCCATGATTGATCCGTCGCCTGGGACTGTTGCATACGGCGAGCTGAACCAGATGATTGCCGATTCAACTCGCCATGTCTGTTATGGATATGCAATGGTCGGGAGGGCGTCTTGTGCAACATCGAAGGGGAAGTACCCGTTTCGAGCATCAAAACGGGTACTTCAGTTAAGGAGAAAAGTCGTCAGACTGGTTAATACAACCTTAGAAGCTGAGCTTCACGCTTCCCTGGAAGACTCTGGCTTGATTACCGTTGAAGCTGGAAGAGCTTTGGTTAGCGGTTTGAGAGACCTGGCCAAAGGTTGACGACGTAAAGACAAGGTTCGCGGCGGCAACCCCGAAATCCGGATGGTTCAACACGTTGAAGGCCTCCAGCCGAAGAAGCAGAACCAGAGAGTCATGGAGTGGAATTGATCGGGAGAAATTCGCATCAAACTGGAGGTACGGAGGCGAGCGGAAGGCATTACGACTCACATTTCCGTAAGTTCCCAATGCCGAGCAACCGCCGGTGGTTAGTTGGGCGGTGGTTGGTGGTAAGCCATTTGTGCCGCAGGCCATAGTCACCTGCTGGAAGGCTAACGGGTTGAGGTATTCGCGGTTCGCCTCACCAGGCAATTTGCGGAACGCCACCTTGGCGTAGGGGTTGACTCCGGAGACCAGGTTGGGGCGATCGTTGCCGATGTCGGTGAGGGAGTTATCCTGCCCCGAGGTCACATTGAGCGCCTGACCGGAAGTGATGTGAATCAGCGGCGAGAACTCCCAATTGTTGACCAATTGCTTGGTGATGCGATTGGTCAAGTGGAAGTTGCTGCGGGCGACGATAACCACGTTTTCAATGTCGCGGTAATCGAAGCCGCAGGGACCGTAATCCAGCCTGATGTTGTTGGGATTCTCAGTAGGTGTGCTGGTGATGTCACCATTGCCGTCGGCGATGTCCAAGCACTTCGACCAGGTCCAGTTGGCCAGCAGGCTGAAAGTCGACGAAAGGCGATGCTGGAGAGTGGCCACCATGCCGTTGTAGTCGCCGAAGGCATTGTCATTCACCAGGGTCGAACCGCCACCGCCGCCCGAAATCTGATTTCCCCCATGATCTTGCCCCGTCGTCGTGCCGGGATTCAACTGGGTGAGCGCGAAGCGCGATAGATAGCTATTCCCCGTCAGCAGGGAGCAGTTTGTTCCCTGAGCGGGAATTCCTTTGTTGAGCGTAAAGTAGTCAGCCGGACCTGAAGTGACTACGCCTGTGCAGCCGGTGCCGCCAGCTCCCCAAACTCCGGGGACAAATACGGCGGGGCTGAGCGGCGAACCGACCGGGTCATGCACGGTCTTGTTTCCAATGTAGTCGATCTGGGCCTGCCATCCGTGGGCAAACTGATGCTGAACGCTCACTGTCCATTGCATGGTGTAGGCCGCGTGGAACTGCGGGGGCATCACTATGTACTGGGATTGTAAGTAGAACAGCGCCGTTGCCGGCGTGGGAATCTCGGGCTGTGGGAAGGGATCCGTGGTGATGGAACCGACCGACCAAGGGGCGCTGAAGTTTATCGGAACACCACTCGCTGCCACTTGCGAGATGGCGGTGGCAAAGGGCGGGTTCTGCTGGGTGCGCTGTCCGGTGAAGAAGTTGGGTTTATCGTAGGCCACATCCGCGCCGGCGCGAATCACCGTCTTGCCGTCGCCAATGGGATCGTACGAGAGACCGAGGTTCGGAGAGAACTGCCAGGGCGAGTTTTGCGTGAAGCCCTTGGGAACACCCTTATCGCCGTAGAAGAGAACTCCCGCTGGGGCATTGGGGTAGACGGAGCTGACCGTGCCTGCCACGAAGTCGGCTTGGTTGAAGACGCTGCCGCGGTTGAAGAAATCAGTGGGCATGAAATTGGGGCCCCAGCGCAGACCGGCTACTAAAGTCAGGCGCTTGGTTGCATGGAAGGTATCCTGAATATAGAGGCTGGGAATCGGTCCGCGCAGCGCGTTCTGCTGCTGCTTGCTCTGCTGGAAGGCGCTCAATGTTCCTCGGAGGAAGTCCAGGGATTGGTCGCCAATGGTAGCTCCGCCGTTGGGTCCGCTGCCGCTGTACTCGCCGTTGAAGGTGAAGACGCCGTTGCCTTCATAGACATTGCCGATATTGAGCTGGTTCTGGATCCACTCCATCCCGAAGATGATCTGGTGCTTGCCGCTCAACCAGGTCACGTCATCGTCGAGGGCAAGAGTGTTGTCGTTGTAGTGAGAGGCAGAGTTGGTGCCGCCGCCTATTGTGAACTTTCCGTCAGCAAGCTGCAGGCCGTAGGGCGCCGCCTGATAGTCAATGACGCCAAGGGTCGTGGCATTGATGTCGTTGGAGGCATATCCGCGAATGTTTTTGCGGCGCAGGATGGTGGCGTGGGCCTGGTTTACGATGTTTGGCCTGTATTGGTATGACTCGCCGAGGGTGAAGGACTGCGTACGCTGGATATTTCCCGACTGAGTGGTGATGAGGATATTGGTCGGCGAAAAGAAGGCCGGGGCCTGATAGCCGTCAATGAAATACCGGCCATAGAGATTGTTCTTCTGGTTGATGGTGTAGTCAACCCTGGTGACAAACTCGTTATCAAAAAGCTCCGACGGGATGGCGTAGGAGACGAAGCCGCAGTTAGATGGATCGTTGGCTGGATTGATTGCAGGCAGGTACTTCTGCAGCGCGAGCGCCTGTGCGTTAAATGCGGGAAGAGCAACCGAACCTGCTCCATATTTGTTTCCCACCAGGGTTCCGCCGGTCAGAGGGTCGACCAGTGGAATAGGAGCGTGACTCGAGTTACAAGGGTTGCTTCCTGGGGTTCCCGGAATGCCGTCCGTGGTGGAAAAATCACCCGCTAGATTCGCCGCGGTGGGGACGGTGGCCTGGGTGCTGGCTTGAGACTGGTCGTTCTTGAGGTGTTGGTATGCGGCGAAGGCAAAGAGTTTGTCGCGGATGATTTTGCCGCCGAAGGTGCCGCCAAACTGATTCTGGTGCAGCGTGTCCTTCGCGGTGCAAGTTGTTGCTGGCGCAACCGGATTGCAGGTGGAGAAGAAGTTTTGGGCGTCTTTCCAATTGTTGCGGATGAACTCGAAGGCCGATCCGTGGTAGGTGTTGGTTCCAGAGCGGGTCACGGCGTTGACCATGCCGCCGGAGTGCTCGCCATCCTGCGCGCCCAGCACAGTGGACTCAACGCTGAACTCGCTGAGCGCATCGGGGAAGGGGAAGGGCAAGTTGCCATTGGCCATGTAATCCTGGTTGTCGCCGCCATCAAGCCGCCACAGAGTGGTGTTGCCGTTGCCGCCTGCGATAGAGACCGAGATAGTCTGGTAAGAGTACTTGCTGCCGGTAAAATCGCCGCCGGGTGCATTGGCGGAACCTCCCGAAACGGCCAACAGGCTGGTGATCTGGCGCGAGGCGGAATTGAGGGGCATATCCAGAATGTCCTGCTGGTCGACGGTCTGCTTGAAGGAGGCGTCCTCGGTTTGCAGCGCAAGGCCTTCAGCATGGACCTCGACTACCTCGCTGCTTCCGCCGACGGCCAAGGCGGCATTGACGGAGATGCTGCTGCCGACTTCAAGTACGATGCCGGACTGCTGGTAGGACTTGAAGCCAGGAGAGGCGACACTGAGGTTGTAAGTGCCAACGGGAAGGCCAGGGAAGGCATAGGCTCCGGCCTTGTCGCTCTTGGTTGCGTGTACTACCTGCGTTGATGTTTCAGTGACGGTGACCGATGCATTCGGCACGATCGCTCCGAGAGCATCCGTAACGGTTCCTTGAATGTTGCCGGCGCCGGCGATCTGCGAGTTTATCTTTGCGGCGAAGAGGAACACTGCTACACAAAAAGAAATAGCCAGCCAGCGGCTGACTATTCCCATTGGCTTGAAAAATGTGTATTGCATCGAAACCTCCAAATGGTTGTTGAACATCACTATACGATTGCCGCCGCTCTAAACAGTAAAACCGCGTCGGGCCCTTGATTGACAGGACAGCGAGATCATATCCACGCGCGGCAACAGCACACAAGGCACGATTGGAATAAATATTGCACCCCAAATGGGTCATCCTATATCAGCTAAATGGATAGCAATAAAATAGTACAAATGTACTATTTATCTTTCCGTGCAACAGCCTGATTTACCGGATGTTTTCGTGGGCGTCTGTAGACAGTCATCCTTTGGCGGGGGTAACATCTCCCAGGATTCAATTTCATGCATCTGTGTAATTAATATCCATGGAAATCTTTGATAATGCCTGACTTGTTTTGACCAAAGCGCGCACTGAGGTTTATGGGATGGATGCATACCTATGTCGAGGTCGTCGTTGCACACGACGCTTCAAATCTGTCTTGGCAATTCTTGCATTGATGGCAGTGTGCGCTGCACACAGCTTCCTGTATGCAGTTACGCCGGATTCGCCGCCGGCACTCTATCGTACTGCTGCGTCTGTTCTTGCACTCACGCCCGAGCAAGCAAGTCATGGTGATCCTGCGATCCTTCGTGGAGTCGTCCTCCGGTACACAGAGCGTGGTATGGCGCTTCAGGACCATACTGCTGGAGTATGGATCAATTCCGCTGAACTATGGAGCCATTCGAATTATCCAAGAGATCTTGCTTCGGGCGACGAGGTCGAGGTGATTGGGGTTGTAGATCCAGGGCAATTCTCCCCGGTCGTGATTGCGCGTTCCATACGTAAACTGGGACATTCTCAACTACCCAAACCTCGGACAGTTACATTCAGGCAATTGAGCACTGGAGACCTGGATATCCAATACGTTTCCATCACCGGGATAGTTCGCTCCGCAGGACTCCGTCCAAGTTCCTCGCGTTTGCAGAGATTCTGGCTCAAGATTGAGATGAAGGACGGATTTATTTATGCTTCACTTCCAGAGGAGGACGCTGAATCGGGAAGCAAATTGATTGATGAGGTCGTCCGGATCGACGCTGTCGCAGCATGCACAAAGAACCTCAACAGGCAGATCACCAACCCTACTCTAATGGTGTCCGGCATAAAGAGTGTTACCGTTCTGCGTCCTACTCCTCGAAACTTATTTGACATCCCTGTTATTCCGATTGGGAAGCTGATGCAGTATCGGTCCGGAACCGACTATTATCATCGCGTGAGAATTGCGGGAGTCGTAACCTACTATAAGCCCGGCGAGAGCCTGATCCTCGAAGATCATGGCAGGGCATTGCTTGTTGTGACAGCGCAATCCGCCGACATACACTTGGGGGATAGGGTAGAGGCGCTTGGCTTCCCCGCGCCAAAGGACACAGGTCCAATTCTCGAGGATGCCGTCCTGCTGGATATAGCTCGAGGAAAGCCATTACAGCCTGCCCCCGTTTTGATTACAGACCTTTCCTCTGGCTCCTTCAATTACAACCTGGTCAGTACTGAAGGCCGTTTGTTGCGTCGGGTACAGGAGCCATTTCGTCAGGTATTGTTGTTGCAAGATAAGTCCATTCTACTGCTGGCTGAATTGGACGAACCTGAAAGCTCCAATGCATTGCAGAGTCTGCAGGAGGGAAGCACGATCCGAATATCCGGGATCAGTATGTTGGATATATCAGGCACCTGGAACACCGGAGGACCGAACGCTAGCACCGTTCGGTACAAAGTATTACTTCACTCGCCGAGCGACATTCAGGTGATTCATACATCCTCATGGTTCACGACGCTGCACGTTATCTACATCGCCGCTATATTGGCTGTTCTCGTGCTTGTCTTTTTCGCGCTGATTGTTTACGGACGAATGGAAGGCTGGAGGCTCCAGTCTGTTCTCGAAGAGCGTGAGAGGCTGGCACATGAGATTCATGACACACTAGCCCAGAGTTTTGCTGGAATTGGCTTTCAATTACAGGCGATTCAAAAGTCTATTCCCAGTGACAATTCCGATCTGCGGCAGCAAGTAGATCTAGCTCGCACACTGGTGCGACACAGCCACAACGAAGCGAGGCGCAGTATCGAGCCTCTAACTCCGGAGTCTCCCGAAGAAATCGATCTGCTATCTTCGCTCGAGACTTCTGCGCGCGCAATGGTCGAGGGCGGCTCCGTTGAAGTCAAGACCCTGAGTACTGGCGCTCCTCGCGCACTCTCGCCACAGATTGCGGTTACTTTGTTGCGAATCGGCCAGGAGGCTATTGCGAACGCTGTCCGTCATGCGGATCCAGGCAGCCTGGAAATTGCAATCACATATGAATCGCATTGTGTTTGTCTCACCGTTAGCGACAACGGCTGTGGCTTTGTGAAGAGTGGCGATCTGCTTGGGTTTGGATTGCGAGGAATGCGAAAACGATCAGCTGCCATCTCAGCTAAGCTGGATATTGTCAGCCAACTTGGGAAAGGGACTCGCATTGAAATCGTTGTCCCTCTTCCACCGCGTCTGACGCTATCTGCCTTTTTCAAGACGATGTGGAAGCGTCTGCTGGTGCGCATATTTCGCATTGGCAAGGAAATCAATTAAGCAATCATTTGCATGAGAGGAAGAATCGGGCTTGAATTGGAGGAAATCAGCCTTCAAGCGGGCACGTTCCCACTGCAATTCGATATCGCTTGCACACCGAAGCTGGCATCGCCGACAAAATATAATCCGGCCCGCGAATACGTCCGCGGGCCAGGATGCTTTTCAGAAACGGCATTTAGTTTTACCTATGGAGATACGAAGCTCCACTGCTGCCATGCATTGGCATTGTACGTGTACTGGTCGATCTTCGCGCCAACAGTCTTCACGCCGCCATCAACGTCAAGCGCAAGGCCGCTATTCACGCTGGTCAGTTCAAAATTGCCGCTACCCACGGAGATGACATTCCACTGCTGGTTTGTCTTGCCGTTTGCCGGATACTGATCGACCAGGGCGCTATTGGCCTTGGAAGCCCCGGCGACGTCAAGCAACTGCCCGCTCGCGACGTTGGTCAGCGTGATGACATTGCCGCCCAGGTTGTTGACCGTCCATTGCTGGTTGGTCCCGTCGTTGATGGTGTACTGCTGCATATCTTCGCCGTCCGTCTTGGAGCTGCCCGGATCGTCGATCGCTAGACCGCTGTAGACGCTCTTGATTACGTAGGTGCCGTTCGCGATCAGGTTAGTTCCGCTCGACAACAGCCCATAAACCACCACCTGTTTGGAGTCTGTACCGACGTAGACCTTGCCATTCGCGACGGTCGGCGCAACATACTTGGCATAGTTCCCGTATCCGTCTCGAGAAGCATTCGATGAGGTGCTCCACAGCAGAGTGGCAAGGTTAGTGGCGTTGTAGGCGTACATATTGCCACCCACCGTCGCATGATCGGGATCGGCCGTAGGAGCCGTTGCCCAAACAATCGCCGACCCCGACGCGGTTCCATTCGACGACACCGACACTGTCCCGCTGGTGGTTCCGCTCGGAGTCGAATAAGCGCTTTCCGACGTCGGAGTGGTGCTGAAGGTCGATCCATTAAAATGATATGCTTTGAGCGGTTCGTTTACGCCCCAGATGTACATGGTGTCGTTCCAAAACGCAGGCGCGCCCCAAATCCCATTCTCCGCCTGAAACTCCTGGACTACTTGATCTTTCGACGTGTCCAGCTTACCCATATTGGCGGTGTTGACAACATAGATTACGCCGGCTTTGCCTCCCCCGGCGATATAGGCGGTCCCTGGAATGGCAAAAGCGCCACCGGACCCCAGATCGGTATCGTTTGCATTCAGGTTGTCGTAATCATTCGGCTTAAAGTAATCAGAAACGGTCATTGAAGTGCCGCTGCCTGGGGCGAGCTTGATAAAACTCTCTCCATAGTCAGCCGTGGCATTCTCCGTGCTCTGTGTGCTGTTGCCCGAGATCACGTATAGATTGTTCGAGGAGTCGACGACAGCCCCCTGGCCACCCATCCAAATCGCCCCCTGACCGCTATCGGGTGTCACGTTGAAGACCCGGACTTGCGCCAGGGTGCTGGCGCTGTATCCCAATAGCCATCCGTGATAAGGGGTGTAGTCTTCATGAGAGGCAAACGCCAGATAGACAACGCCATTCACAAGCGTGAGAGCCGGCCGCTGGTTTTCCTGCGATGCAACAAACGGGATGTTGCCTCCGCTGCTCTGCATTCCGGTCCCGGCGATGGATGCGGAGATCTGCACGGGTCCGCCGAACTTCTCCGCTCCGGTGGAAATGTTCAGAGCGTGCAGACTAAAGCCTTGAACAGAATTTGTATAGGTTTTGGCAACCACGTAAATCGTGCCGGTGGTAGGGTCGATCACAGGCGTACTAATGATGCCGACCTCGACCAGGATGTTTTGCGTGTTGATGACGGAACTCGGCACGGGTGTCCCAAGAGATACATGCCAGTATTCGGTTCCTGAATCCGCATCAAATGCGTATACGCTGTCATGCGCCGTCGCCACATACAGAACATTGTGCGTTCCGCCGGAAATCGTAACGCCTTTGTAATACAAGGGCTGCGCGTAGGTAAATCCATCGATCGCAATCGAAAACAGCTTGCCGAAGGTGCTCTCGGTGACGTTGGTCGTCGTGAGGATCGTTTCATTCGGGTTCGAGCCGGATCGACTCAGGTCGTTGTGCTGTGTGAGTACATTCTGCCCGTGACTCACCTCGGTTTGCATGAACGACAGAATCAGAACTACAACTGAAAGCGCGAAATAAACACGCGCCAATGCCTTGATCTGAAACATACTTGACCTCCTCTTATCCTTGCCTGAGATTTCAGGGCTTTCGGTACTGGAACTGGTGGGAAGATGCCTCTGCAAATCGAATTCAACCGGGGAACAGGGGCGATGCGAATCCTATTCGCACTGTTGAACCAATGTCAATCGCACATTTGCATCAAAGAATGATGACCCTATAGGATGGCTCGGTATTTGACAGATAGATAGCGTCCATATGGCACAAATAGACCATATAGATCTTCCTTTATCTAAGGAAGGAAAAAACCTAGCCTGCTGAATGACGTTTATGATATTGTGTGCGTCATGCTTGTCGCGGCGCACCGTCAATACTGCCAATTTGCAACAGAGATTCTTCTGTCACGCATCCCGATGATGATTGCTGTTTGCCTGACCTCGGCTCTGATATCCGTCAACTCTACAACCGCACAAGTTGCGAGCAATTCCAACCAGCCACTCTCCAAGACATCAATCACCTACAGAATCGATGATATTGGCGAGTTACCGAACATTGCAGCGGATGTTACAGTATCCCTGAATCGCAATGGCGATGTTGCATATTGGACCAGGGCCAACGGCCTAGTGTATGCCGCGGTATGGAGCAACGGTAATTCCACATTGATCGATAAGATGCCAGGCTATCCCAACATGATTTCCCATACCATCAATGGAAGCGGTTATGTCGGCGGATGGATGAATACCAGCGGAAATCTCGTGGACAGCCTCTCTACCACGCAAGGATTCGTACGGCATGGCGATCACATCGAGATTGTTCCTGGATTGGGTGGGCGTGATAGTCGCGTCTTGAGTTTGAATGACAAGGATGTAGCAGTCGGCACCGCGATTACTGCCAGTGGCGCGCGCCATGCATTTATGATTTCTAACTCCAGTATCACTGACCTGGGTACGCTTCCCGCCGGCAAGTCGAGTACGGCCTTCGCCATCAACAATTCCGGCGTGATCGTAGGCGCGGCTGACTTTGATGGGAAAGCCAATCATGCGGTCTCTTGGACGCACCTGAAGATATTGGATCTCGGAACCCTGCCGCATGGAACCGCAAGCAGCGCGCGGGCAATCAACGACCTGGGTCAGATTGTTGGCTTCAGTGATACACCGGATGGTGTTCATGCCTTTCTATATATAGACGGCGCAATGCAGGATCTGGGCACACTCGGCAGCGATCCCAGTAAGGCATCCGGGATCAACAACCGCGGTGAAGTAGTCGGCGCATCCAATATCACCGGCACAAAACGTCATGCCTTCCTATGGCGAGAAGGTCGAATGGCGGATCTGAATACTTTCCTTCCCGTGGGAACGCCATGGGTTTTATCGGATGCGTTCAGCATCAATGACGGCGGGCAGATTGTTTGTTCCGCTAGGCGGAAGGGCGAGCCTTTACAACTTATTTTGCTCACTCCACAGTAGTACTACTGATGTTACAAGACAGCACACAGACAGCAAGGGTCTTGGGGAGGGAGGGATTCACATCGATAGATAAATCATTGGAAAGTAAGGAGATAAGAAATCGCATCAGCAAAATACCCCCAAAAGTACCCCCTTCGACAATTGACTGGGGCTTATCACCCCATTGAGGCATCGGAAAGTGGTGCCGCTATTTAATCGTGTAACGAGCGCCACGTCCTTTACCGACCTGCACCAGGTAGTGCTGCTCGGCGAGCTTTTTCAGATGCACCTTGATGGTGTTGCGGTTGGCACCGGTCGAATCTTCGATTTCCTTGACGGTGATCTCGCCGCGTGTTTTCACCAGTTCCAGTATCTGGCGAGAAAGTGCGGGCAATGAAGCGCGAAGCGCCTGTTCCTGTTTCACCTTGGCGGCCAGGTTGTCTTTCTGCTTGACCATTGTTCTCAGGAAAAAGACCAGCCACGCTTCCCAGTTCTGCTCCTCCTTGCGGATGGTTTGCTGGGTGCGGCGCAGTGCGAGGTAATAGCTGTCCTTATTCTGTTCGATCACGCCTTCCATTGAGCTGTAGGGAACATAGCCATATCCGGCACGCAGCAGAAGCAATGTTGTCAGTATGCGCGAGAGCCTGCCGTTGCCGTCCTTGAACGGGTGGATTGCCAGGAATACGACAATGAAAATCCCTACCAGTATCAGAGGGTGGTGGCTTTCCTCCTGTACAGATTGATTGAACCAATCGACTATTTCTTTCATCCATCCGGGCGTTTCAAATGGCGTGGCGGTCTCAAATACCACGCCCAGGCTCTTGCCGTCAGGTCCGAAGGCCTCGACGTGGTTGGTTACCTTTTTGTACTCTCCGCGATGGTCCTGATCCTTGGAACTGTATTTGAGCAACACGCCGTGCAGTTGCTTGATGTGATTTTCAGTGGCGGTGATGACTTCGTAGCCCTCGAAAATCATGTCCATTGCATCGGCATAGCCCGCAACTTCCTCCTCGTCGCGGCTGGCAAAGGACTCGCTCCGCAGGCCGGACAGCAGCTTCCCGACCTCCGCATCGCTGAGTTTGGCACCCTCTATGCGCGTGGACGACCCCACGCTCTCAATCGTGGCAATTCGCCGCAGGCTCGTCAGCTTTTCGGGTGCAAGGGTTTCAATAACCTTCCAGCGCCCCTTGAACTCGTCGATATCAGCGATGAGCTTGAGGATTTCCGGCGTGATGATGATGTTCTTGATGTCGCGCATAGGTAATATCCATTTTCACCCAATTTTACCCGATTCATAGCCAAATGCAAGAAAATATCCATTCATACCCATTTATATCCATTCAACACCCGATTGTGACCCCAGTTGTTTCAGGATGTCGACCCTGTAGTCGACGTTC
>CAYOYX010000033.1:0-32933 GCA_964408275.1 uncultured Occallatibacter sp. | reverse complement strand
AAAACTGTCAACGATGTGCCCGGTCTAAACTGTCAGGGATGTCCCCGGCCGTACAGTCCAGTTAATTTTTCATCGCAAACCATGGGCGGCTTCGTTGAGGCCGCCCGCGCTTTTTTACTTTCACGCGGACGAGTATCATGAACGTATGGCTCCATTGACCACTGTTCACTGTTTACTGACTACTGTCAAAAAGGAAGAGTGCCGCGCGTGAAACCCGATATGAAAGTGGCGTTGGCCGGCATGACGCTGGTCAACCCGATCATCGCCGCCAGCGGCACCTTTGGCTACGGCATCGAGTTTGAAGAGATCGTATCGCTGGATAAGATCGGCGGCCTGGTGACCAAGGGCATTTCGATGGAGCCGATGGCTGGCCACCCCGCGCCGCGCATCATCCAGACCGCCGCGGGAATGCTCAACGCCATCGGATTGCAGAATGTGGGCGTGGAGGAGTTCGTCGCGCGCAAGCTGCCGCCGCTTGGCCGCTATCCCGGCTGCAACGTCATCGTCAACGTCTTTGGCTACACGGTGGGCGAGTATGTCGCGGTGATCGAACGGCTCAACCAGGCGGCGGGGATCGCGGCCTACGAACTGAATGTCTCCTGTCCCAATGTTCACGCGGGCGGCATGGCCTTCGGCTCCGATTCCGGCTCGCTGGAGTATTTAGTGGGCCGCGCAAAAAAAGCATCGGCGCGACCGCTGATCGTCAAGCTCTCGCCCAATGTAACTTCCATCGCGCACATGGCCAGAATTGCTGCCGAGGCCGGGGCCGACGCGGTGAGCCTTACGAATACTTTTTTGGCAATGGCGATTGACGCCGAGACGCGCCGCCCCCGCCTGTCGAATGTGACCGGCGGCCTCTCCGGCCCTGCGATCAAACCGATTGCGCTGCGCATGGTCTACGAGACCGCGCGCGAGGTGAAGATTCCGGTGATCGGCATGGGTGGAATTACGACCGCGGAGGACGTGGTGGAATATATGCTGGCCGGCGCCGCTGCCGTTCAGGTGGGCACGGCCAGCTATGCCGACCCGCGCGCCATTGCGCGAATCACGCGCGGCCTTGAGTCCTGGTGCCGCAGCCACGGCGTCGAGCGCGTCGCCGATCTCACTAACGCGCTGGAGATTCCGAAGAAGTAATAGAGCCTTGTCCGTAATTTATCTCGATCACATCCAAACGCTCGCCGGATTTCAGATAGCCTTTGCGGCGAAACCAATCTTCCATAGCTGGTTGAAGGCGCTCCAGAGGCACACGCGTTCCGGCCTCCAGCACTCCGTCTTCGAGCGGCAGCGTGTCGTCGAAGACCGGATCGTTGGTAAAGTTGCGCATGGCGAAGTTGTCGATCCAGCGGATCGGGCAAGCGTGGCGCGCACCCTTCGAGTCGATGCGCTGGATGGAGAGTCTGCGCGCGAACATACTCTCAATGTAATGGAGCGCCGCGGTTAAGGCGAATCCAATATCGTTGTGCCTGATGCTGTCCCACTCATCGCGATAGTGCCGCTATGAACAGAGCACAGCCCTTCAATTCTTAACTATGTATTTAGTCTCGATGGGCGGGCCACCTGCGGGATGGGGGGCTCCTGTCCCCAAATGCGAGCGACCGAGGGCCCCGGCGCTTGCATGGGAACAATTTAGAGGTTCCCGGTGTCTCAATAGAGGAAAGCAATCACTTGTTTTGAGGCCACCATCTTTGAATAATCCTCAAAAAGGAAATTCCAGCGTAAACGAATGGGTGTTGAGAATGACACGTAGCTTCCTAATTGCAGTTTTGGCGATGACAACTGCGCTGGCGCCTGCCTGGACGCAGAGCGTTGGCCAGGATAATTCAGACTTGGCAAGATGCATCAACAGCGATCCGAATATCGCCATTCCCATCTGCACACGAGTGATCTTGGCAAGCCATGAACCGCCGGAGAGACTAGCATCCGCATTCTACGGTCGCGGAAACGCTTATTACGCAAAGGGTGATTTCGACAGGGCTATCGAGGACTACAGCGAAGCCATCCAACGAAGGCAGGATTATGCTGTTGCCTTCAGCAATCGCGGCATTGCGTATGTGGACAAGCACGAATTTCAGCGTGCCATCAGTGACTTCAGCGAGGCAATCCGTATCGCAAGCAAAGCACCTGAAGAATCCAGACCATTCGATACCGAGACGGGGTTGATAAATCGCGGGAGCGCGTACGTCCACGCGGGAGATTTCGACCTCGCCATGCAAGACTTCAATGAGGCGATCCGGCTGAAACCGGACGATTCGGAAGCCTACTTGAACCGCGGCATTGCGTTCAGCAGCAAAGGGGATTACGACCGCGCAATTGCCGACTATGACAAGGCACTCCAGATTAGCCCCAAGAACGCCTACACCCTCAACAACAGAGGCATCGCGTACGTGGGCAAACACGAATTTCAGCGTGCTATCAGCGATTTCAGCGATGCCCTCCGCATCGCAAGCAAATCAACTCCCACTGTCGGCAGTAAAGAACCCAGACCATTCGATACCGAGATGGGGTTGAGCAATCGCGGGATTGCGTACGTCCATGCGGGAGACTTTGATCTCGCCATCCAAGACTTCAATGAGGCGATCCGGCTGAAACCGGGCGATGCGGACGCCTACTTGAACCGCGGCATCGCGTTCAACAGCAAAGGGGATTACGACCGCGCAATTGCCGACTATAACAAGGCGCTACAGATTAGTCCCAAAAGCGCATACGCTCTTTACTCCCGAGCGATTGCGAAGCGAAACAAAGGCAACATCGACGAGGCTCAGGTTGACACAACAGCAGCCTTGCAGATCGATCCCACCATCGCCGGCAAGGTCGGAGAAATGATGGTTCCGGTTACGCCGGCGAAAACTGATTTGGCGCTAACTCAATCGGTTCCGTCTTGCAGTGCCCTTCGGGACGCTGGACAGCCTAGCGCGCAGGCGCCTTCTTACGTTAATGAACCCATTGAACAATTGAAGAGGATGGTGCCGGGACTAAACGGAGTCAGAATTCAAGCAGCTGAGAACGCGAATGACGGCACGCATACTATTTCGGCGCAGGACAAGACCATATCCATTCTTAGCCGAACCAGCGCGGTCATCGCCGACCTGATGCATAGAATGCCAAACCTGATTGCGAAGGAGGAAGTGAAGGCGCCAGCCGATACGATATGGGATAACGACTTGCCAGGTCAAGGCATCCAACGATTAGTGATGGGATCCGGCCAGCGTGGAATACCGATTACACAGTTCGAAACCCATGTCTACAGTTACCGCATCGTAAAGAAACATACACCGACCGGCGGCGACACACTCGACGAGTTCCGGACAGATGCGCATGACCAGTCGATTGACGACTACGCTCACAATGCCCGAAGACCTTCCAGTGTAGGCTTCGCTACAACGTGGCTCTTCTTTCTCACGGGCAATATTCAGCAGTCCCACTTTCGCTACATTGGAGAGCAGAAGATCGGCAATCGCGAAACCTATGCGTTGGCCTTTGCCCAGATTCCAGAGCACGAAGGCTTGCGCACTAACATTGAATCCAGCTATGGCTCTTGCTCGACCCCGATGCAAGGGGTGGTCTGGATAGATAAAACGACATTCCAAATTGTTCGCATACAGACGGATCTATTGACACCTCTGCCGGGTATCCAACTCTATCAACTTCGCTCAATTGTCGAATATGGCGCAGTGAAAATACGCGCGCTCAATTTGACGCTTTGGTTGACGGCTGACGCCGAGACCCAATGGCAGACGACGTATGGTACCAGTGAAGAAACTCACTTATATTCCCATTACAGGCTGTTTCATTCGACTGCGAGAATCCTGCCGCCTGATTAGATGCCGCCATCTTAGACGAAGCGACAGCTCTCAATTCAGCGTTTCCATATTGCCTCTACAACTTCCGCAAACGGCACGGAGCGCCCAGAAACACTCTCTGCCTATTATTCTTTCTCATTCGTGCTGCGATTGCTGCTCGCTAAGGTGTTAGAGTGGTGTCGTCCCCACTTTATTGCCGGAGCGTATTTTGCTGGGTCGTCGTCTACTGTTCGTCTTGGTTCTGGCGCTTTCTGTTGGCGCTCACGCTGCTTCAAACGTGCAGGCGGCGCGGGTTCCGGCGGAGATGCGGGCTACGGATTTTACGGTGCGCGTGAATGGCGTGCCGGTGGATGTGGCTCATGCGGCGGCGAGTTATGACTACGTCAGTTTTGATATGACGGGGCCGGTGGAGGTGGAGATTACCGCCGTCGAGCCGGGCTTCTGGGATAAGGGTGTAGACATTGAGCCGTGGCGGCTGGGGCTGCGGCCTGTGCGTCAGGGACAGACGATTCGCTTCCGGCTGGCGGCTCCGGCCAAGCTCTCGATCTCGCGGCCCGGCGAGTTTTTGAATCTGGCGACGATGCTGTTTGTGTTTGCCGGAGCGCCGCCGCCGCCGATGCCGCGCGATGCAAAGATTATTTCTTATCAGCCGGGAGTCTATCGCCAGAGTTTGAATCCGAAGAGCGGCGATACGATTTATCTGGCTCCGGGCGCGTACTTTTATGGCAGCTTGAATCTGTGGAAGGTGCATGACGTAAAGATTCTGGGCCGGGGAACATTTGTGTATGAAGGATCGCAGGATCCCACGAGCGACGAAGGATGGCGGCAGTTGCCGGATTGGCATTGCATTGGGGCGATGGAGGCGCGCAATGTGGAGATCGACGGGCTGACCTGCATTGTGAGGGCGCGAACGTGGTCGATCCAGATGAAGGATTCGACGGGATTTTTGTTTGACGATCTGCGCGTGATCGGCGGCAATCCGGGGAATGCGAATCAGGACGGGATGGATTGGCTGGGCGGGGGCGACGCGATTGTGAGGAACGCTTTTATTCGCGCGTCGGATGATGTTTTTGCGTTGCAGGGAAATTGGGACGGCTACAGCGATGCGGATATACTGCGGCCCGGCCATGATGTGCAGAATATATTGATTGAACACAGCGAGCTATCGACGAGCATCTCGAATATAGTGCGCACGGGATGGCCGCGGAAGACGTTTAATTCGCGGAATTTTACGTTGCGCGATTCGGATATTCTGCATGGCGGGATCGGCGCGTGCGGGCAGAGCTTTGGGCTGATCGGCATTTGGGGCGCGCAGGGAGCCAAGGGAATTCATTCGGGTTATAGCTTTGAGAATCTCTTTTTGGACAACTGGTACTCGCTGGTGCAACTGGAGCAGGAGACGCCGGAGTTGCATGGCTTCAGCTTCAAAAATATCTGGGCGCTGGACCAACCGCCGTTGGTGGATTCGACGATCACCGGCGATGTGGCGGGCGTGAGCTTTGAGAATGTGAAGATGGGGCAGCGGCGCGCGGCATCGAATGCCGACCTGCCGCTGGAGGTATCGGGCGGGGCGCAGTCGGCGACGTTTGTTGCGCCGCATGGGCCTGTGGCAGAGTTTACGGTTGAACCGACGGTTTTTTCGCCGGGAGAGAACCTCACGTTTACGGCGCAGGCATCAATAGGGGCGCGCTACACGTGGCTCTTTGGCGACGGAACGCAAGCGACGGGACGGCGCGTGAGGCATCGCTTTCCAGATGCGGAGGGAACGGCGCTGGACGGTTCGGGACGCTTCAGAGTGCTGCTTCACGTTGAGGATGCAAAGGGCAATGAGGATTGGGCCGCGCAGGGAGTGGTGGCGGTGAGTCGATGGCGCGCGGCTGAATCGCTGGTTGGTCCGATGCAGCCGGGGCTGGAGTGGAAGATCTATCCGGGAACATGGACGGAACTGCCTGACCTGACGACTCAGCACGCGGTCTTCAATGGCGACGGGCCTGGATTGCGTTCGGATGCGCAGGGGTTTACGCGTTATGCGACAGCATGGGACGGATACATCGACATTCCCGCCGACGGCGGCTACAGCTTTCATTTGCTGGACCGCGACGGGGCGCGGCTGGTGATTGACGGCGTGGAGGTGGCGAAGACGGGACCGCCGTTTGCGCAGGTCTGCCTTGCGCCGGGGAACGCGATGCGCTATGATCGCGGCTCGCTGGAGCTGAGGGCTGGCAAGCACAGCTTTCATTTGGAGGGGTTGCATTCGGCTAGCGAAGGCGCGCCGCGGTTGCTGTGGGAGGGACCTGAGCTGCCGCTTACGGATGTGCCCACGGCGGCGTATAGCCACTTGCGGATGGATGGAGTGACGGCTGTGAGTAGGGAATAGAAAAGCAGAGATCTTTTGCTTGTGAATTTGCGAAGGGTGTACCATTAGTTTCATGGCAAACTATCGCGTCGTACTTCGCCACTCCGAGGAAGGAACCAGCGTCTCATGCCCTGGCCTGCCCGGCTGCTGGTCGCAGGGAGCAACCGAGGAAGAAGCTCTCGCGAATATACGAATCGCGATTCAAGAGTATGTTGCGGCGGCTGAGAATCTCAGGTTTTAGAATCGAAACCTGGGGAATGTTACGCCCTACGCCTCGAAAGCCCTATACTCTTCTGACTGCTGCTTCTCTTCAGGAGGTATGTTCTATGCCAACGGTATTTTTCAAGGGCAGAGTTTTGCCAGCCACGGTTGAAATTTCTTTCACCGACATTCCACAAGGAAAATGGGAGTGGGATGAAACGGGCCTCACTCTCAACTTCGTTGTTCGTATCACCAAATCCCAAATAGAAGTCGAGTGTAGATTGGATCGTTATCAAGATGACTACATCATGGAGTTACACAGACGGGCGTTTGATTTGGCACGCGCTTGCGTAAATGTGGCAGCCTTTGGGACTGGATTTGGTATTACTGTATTCTTTGATGAGTTCATCGGACCAACTGGAACTCGATCTGCTCTCTTGTTCACTAACCCGAATCTTGTAGGTGAGTGTACGGCCTTTAAGATGAATCCCATTACGAAAGAGGAGAAGAGAGACCTCGAAGCGATTCTGGCCATTGTAATGAAAGAACCAGCCCTGTTTATGGCTCTCAATGACCTTATTCAAGCTGTTTCAGTGCCCCACATGACGCCGACAAATTGCGGCCGCGTATTGGACGGCCTCAGAAAGCTAGTTGCGCCGGGTATGGAACCAAAGCAGGGATGGCCTATCTTTCAGCAAACAATTCAAGCAGACGAACCTTACTTGACCTTCATATCAGAACTTTCCAAGAAGCCTCGCCATGGTGAACATATTCGTATAGACGGCATCACTACGACGGAGATCGCAAAGAGGACATGGATCATTATGAACAGGTTCTTAGAGTTCAGGAAGCGAGGCAACCAACAGTTGCCTTTGGCCGAGTTCCCACTCCTTAAAGGTTGATTCCGATATTTCAATCACATCACGCCATACTCCCATAGTGTTCTTCTCAGCCCTGCTACTTCGGCAGTTGTGTTGCGTCCCAACCGCCGCCGAGGGCGCGGACCAAGCCTACGCTGGAGATGAATTGGCGGGTTTGGAGATCGACCGCTGTGCGCTGGTTCTGGAGCAGTGCGGATTCTGCCGTGAGCACTTCCAAATAGCTGGTGACGCCGCCTTTGTAACGCTGGTTGGAGAGGTCGAAGGAGTGCTGGGCGCTGGCGACGGCTTGCTGCTCGGCGGTGGATTCCTGCTCCAAAATTCTCAAGGACGAAAGCTGGTCTTCGACATCGCTGAAGGCGGCGATGACGGTGCTCTTGTATGCTGCGGCCTGGGCTTCGTAGCTGTGGCGGGCGGCGCTGGTGAGGGCGTGGCGCTGGCCAGCGTCGAAGAGAAGTTCGGAGGCCTGAGCGCCCAGAGACCAGAGCGCGCTGGGGCCTTGAATCCACGTGCCGCTGTTCATGCTTTCAAAGCCGCCCATGCCGCCGAGGGTGATGTTGGGATAGAAGGCGCTTTTGGCAATGCCGATCTGCGCGTTGGCCTGAGCGGCGCGGCGCTCGGCGGCGGCGATGTCGGGGCGGCGCTCCAATAATTGAGACGGCACGCCGAGGGGGAGATTGGGCAGCGACAGATCAAGCGGCGAGGGCGGAATGGTGAAGGTGGAGAGATCGAGGTTGGCGATGGCTCCGATGGCGTGTTCGAATTGGGCGCGGGCTACGCCGACGTCGATGCGCTGGGCGCGGACGGTTTCAAGCTGCGTGCGGGCCTGAGCTACGTCGGCCTCGGTGCCGATGCCGCCGGAGAGACGGCGCTGGGTGAGATCGAGTTGGCCTTCGAGGTCGGCGACGGTGGCATCGAGAAGTTTGATTTGGGCGTCGAGGCCGCGCAGTTGGAAGTAGTCGGCGGCCATTTCGGCATGAAGGCTGAGGGCGACATTTGCCTGATCTGCGGCAGAGGCCTGGGCAGTGGAGCGGGCAGCTTCAACGGTGCGGCGGACGCGGCCCCAGAGGTCCGGCTCCCAGGCAGCCTGACCGGTGAGTTGGAAATCAGCGTAGGTGGTGGGTTTGCCGACGGAGTACGATGGACCATTTGCGGAGATGTTCTGGCGCGTGACGGAGGGTCCGGCGGAGAGCGTGGGAAAGAATGCGGCGCGGGCTGCTTTGATCTGGTCGCGCGTGGCGAGATAAGTCTCCAGCGCCTGACGAAGGGTCTGATTGTTGGCTTCGATGCGCTCTTCTAGCTGGTTGAGTTGGGGGTCGCGGTAGATCTCCCACCAGTTGCCGCGGAGTAGGCCATCGGAGGGATTGGCAGGCTTCCATGCGCCTGCGGCGGGAGCGGGCGGAGGAAGGACGGCGGCTGCGCCCGTTTCTTTGTAGGCTGATGGGGCCTGGTAGGCGGGGCGGTTGTAGTTGGGACCGACGGGCTTGCAGGCAGTGAGGGGGATCGCGGCGATGAAAACCCACCCTAGCCGCAAAAACAAAAACGCGGCGAGGGTGGGGCACCCATGTTTTCTGATTCGTGGATTGCCAAGATTGTTTGATAAAGGTAGCGAGTTAGCCATCGCTTCGCGATGATCGCGAGTTAGCGAGTTAGCGGATTCATGGAGTAATTTCGCAGCGAGCGGCACTGGCATCTTAGTTGCCTCCCGCATTGGGGGATACAACCTGAAGCTTTTCGCCTTCGATGAGGGAGTCGGGCGGGTCTTGAATGACCTGATCGTTGGGGCCGAGGCCGGAGACGATCTGCACATTGGCTCCATCGTCCTCGCCGATGACGACGGGAACGAGATGGGCGATGTTGCCGTTGATGACCGTGCCGACGCGCAAACCCTCTTTGCGGAAGATGAGCGCGGCGGCGGGGACGATGAAGGCGGGAGCGGCGGTGGGCGCTTTGAAGTGGACCTGTGCGAGAGAGCCGGGAAGCAGTTCGCCGGCGCTGTTGTTGACGTCAATCTCGACGAGGAGGGTGCGGCTGACGGGATCGATGGCGTCGGCGGTGCGAACGAGCGTGCCTTGGTAGAGTTGGCCTGCGTGCTCGGCGAAGGAGAGATCAATTTTGGAGCCGCGCTTCATACTGCCAGAGTAGGCCTGTGGCACGTTGGCGTAGACGCGCAGGGTTTGAATGGCCTGTAGATGAAAGAGTTCCTTGCCCGCGCCGGAATCGATGAGTTGGCCGGTGTCGATGTTGCGGGCGGTAACGACGCCGTCGAAGGGCGCGTAAACCTTTTCGAAGGATTGCAACTGACGGAGGCGTTCGAGGTTGGCCTGCGCGGATTTGACGGCGGAGGCTGTGGCCGCGGCCTGATTGACGAAGGTGTCCGTGTCCTGGCGGGAGACTGCGTTAGATTGAACGAGGCCGGTGTAACGCTCGGCCTGGATGCGAGCGTTGTTGGCGTTGGCCTGGGCGGTGACGAGGTCGGCCTGCGCCTGAGCGAGTTGCTGATCGACTTCGGGAGTGGCGATCTCGGCGAGGAGCGCGCCGGTTTTCACGCGTGCGCCGATGTCGTAGTACCAGCGGGTGAGATAGCCGGATGTCCGGGCGTAGATGGGCGAATCCGTGAAGGCTGTAACGTTGCCGGGGAGGACAAAACTGTCAACCGGCGCGCCGGCTTTGGGAAGGGCGACGATGACGGTGGGGGCGGCGAGTTCGTTGGTGGTGGTGGCAAGGACAGTATCGGCGTGATGGCGGCGGAGGATGCCCAGGCCAGCAAGTGCAGCGGTGATGACGGCGACGACGATGACGCCGACGAGAGCTTTGCGCGGCGCGATAGGCACTTGTTGCGGCGCTAACTCGTGGGCCGATTGCCGGTTCGGATTCTGTTCATTACTCATAAGAATTACTCCGGTTGTTCGTCAAACTCGTCGAACCCCGCGGCCAGTTGCGCGCTGTGGGCTGTTTTGCGGCGGCTTGCAAGCCAGCCGTGGATGACGGAGAAGAATGCGGGGACAAAGAAGAGCGTGGCCACAGTTGCCAGCAGCAAGCCGCCGATGACGGCGCGGCCGAGCGGAGCGTTCTGCTCGCCGCCGTCGCCGAGGCCGAGAGCCATGGGCACCATCCCGATAATCATGGCGAGCGCGGTCATCAGCACCGGGCGAAGGCGAACAAAGCCGGCGTTGAGCGCGGCGGTGCGAGCGTCGCCGACGAGAACTTCAAGCTGCTCGCGGGCAAAGCTGACGACCAGGATGGAGTTGGCCGTGGCGACGCCCATGCACATGATGGCTCCGGTGAGCGCGGGGACGCTGAGGCGCGTGTTGGTGAGAAAGAGGAACCAGACGATGCCAGCCAGAGCGGCGGGCAGCGCGGAGATGATGAGAAAGGGATCGAGCCAGGATTGGAAGTTGACGACGATGAGCAGGTAAACGAGCAGAATCGAAAAAGCCAAACCGCCAAGCAGACCGATGTATGAGGCTTTCATCGTCTCGCTTTGGCCGCGGAGGATGAAATGCGAGCCGCGCGGAAGTTCGGATTGATGGCGGGCGATGATCTGCTCGACCTGGCTGGTGACGCTGCCGAGGCCGGTGTGATTGACGTTGGCGTAGATGTCGATGACCGGCTGCACATCGTAATGGCTGACGGTGCCGAGTTCGGCTCCGGGGGTGATGGTGGCGAGATTGCCGAGAACCTGAGTTGGCCGCGGTGTGCCGGGAACGGAGGCGGGATCGCTCTGCGCCATAGCAGCGCCGGTGATGGGCAGGCTGTTGAGTTGCGCCATCGAGTCGAGTTTGTATTGCGGCGTCTGAGTGGCGACGTTGTAGGTGACGCCGGATTTGGGATCGAGATAGAAGCTGGGGGCGGTTTGAAAGCTGCCGCTGAGAGAGACGAGCAGGCTGGTGGCCACATCTTTTTGCGTGAGGCCGATGCTCTGAGCACGGGTGCGGTCGACATTGACCGTCAGATTGGGATAGTTGAAGGGCTGCTGGATGCGCGCGTCGGCAGCGCCGGGAACGTAACGGACCTCATTGAGAATGCGTTCGGCAAGGGCGCGGTTGCCGTAGAGGTCGGGGCCGACAATTTGTAAGTCGATGGGCGCGGAGAGTCCAAAGTTGAGGATCTGCGTGACGATGTCCACGGGCAAAACGTAGAAAGTTACGCCGGGATACTGGCGCGCGAGAACTGGGCGCAGTCGATCAACATAGGTCGCGGTGGGGTGATGATCTCTGCTCAACTGCACCTGAATGTCGGCGTCGGCGGGACCGATGGGCGCTGAGGTTGTGTAAGAGAGATTCAGGCCGGAGTAGGGCAGGCCGATGTTATCGACGATGGAGACGATCTCGCTGGAGGGAAGCTGTTCTCGGATGGTCGCGTCGATGTGGTCGCAAAGAGCGGCTGTCTCTTCGATACGCGTGCCGGTGCGGGCGCGCACGTGAATTTTGAATTGGCCGGAGTCGACTGAAGGAAAGAAATCCTGGCCGAGAAAGAGCGCGAGTCCCAGTGAGCCGATGGCGAAGAGGAGGAAGAGGACGATAAAAACTCCGGCATGGTCAACGCAGAGAGTGAGCAAACGCAGATAGGCGTGGCGGAAGCTCTCAAAACCGGATTCAAAGGCGCTCTGAAAGCGAATGAAGGGATTTCGGCTGTTGAGTTTTTTCTGGTCCTCGGCGTCGTCGTGCTCGCGGAGCAGGTACTTGGACATGGTCGGGACCAGCGTTCGCGAGAGAAGATAGCTGGCGAGCATGGCGAAGACCACGGCCTCGGCCATGGGCACGAAGAGATAATGGGCTACGCCGCCGAGAAAGAACATGGGCACGAAGACGATGCAGATGGCGAGCGTGGAGACGAGCGCGGGAACAGCGATCTGCGCGGAGCCGTCGAGGATGGATTGCTCGAGTTCCTTGCCGGCTTCGAGATTGCGGTTAATGTTTTCGATGGCGACGGTGGCGTCATCGACGAGAATGCCGACGGCCAGCGCGAAGCCGCCGAGCGTCATGATGTTGATGGTCTCGTGCAGCATGGCCAGCACAGAGAGCGAGCAGAGGATGGACAACGGAATGGAGACGGCGATGATGATGGTTGAGCGCCAACTGCCCAGAAATACCAGAATCATGATGGCGGTGAGGCAGGCGGCGATGATGGACTCGCGGACGACACCGCTGATGGCGCCGCGGACGAAGATGGATTGGTCGGAGAGATAGCTGATATTCAACGAAGGGGGAAGCTGGCCCTTGATGGCGATGAGCTTTTTTTGCACACCGCTGATGATGTCCAGCGTGGAGGCCGAGCCGGTCTTGAGAATGCTCATCATCACGGCGCGCTTGCCGTCGACGCGCACGATGTTGGTCTGCGGCGGATTGCCGTCGCGCACATGGGCCACATCGCGGATGGTTATCACCGAGCCGTTCACGGCCTTGATGGGCAGGTTGTTCAGTTCATCGACGATTTGCGGAGCGGAGTTGGTCTCGACAGCGTACTCGAAGCGATCGATCTTCATGGTGCCCGAGGGCACGATCAGGTTCTGCGCGGAGATGGCGTTGACCACGTCGGTGGGCGAAAGTCCCTTGGCCTGCAAGGCGTGCAGATCAATATCGACTTGAATCTGGCGCTGCTTGCCGCCGTATGGATAGGGCGTCTGCGCTCCCTCAATGGTTGCCAACTGGACGGCGATGTTATTGCGAGCCACGTCCGAGACTTGCTGCTCGTTCAGGCCATTCCCGGAGAGTCCCAACTGTAGGATGGGTACGCTGGAGGCGTTGTACTGAATGATGAAGGGCGGCAGGGCGCCGGGCGGCAGAGAGCGCAACTGCACCTGGCTGATGGCCGTCACCTGGGCCACAGCGTTGCCGATATTCACGCCGGGATGAAAGAAGATTTTGATGAGGCCGACGCCGTTGAGCGATTGTGATTCGATGTGATCGATGTCGTTGACCGTGGTGGTCATGCCGCGTTCGCTGTTGAAGATGATGCGGGTGGACATCTCCTGGGCGGAGAGGCCGGTGTAGTTCCAAACGACGGTGACGACAGGAATATCGATATTGGGAAAGATATCCGTCGGCATCGAGAGGATGCTGTAGACGCCGAGGATGAGAATCAAAAGCGCAAAGACGACGAAGGTATATGGCCGCCGCAGCGCAAGCCTGACAATCCACATAGGGCTGTTACTCGCTCAGGGTTCCGGGAGCAGACGGCATTCAGCATCCGGCTCCATGCATAGACTAATTTCAACTACTATCGTAGACGAAGAGGCCTGCCTAAGTGATGCGCAAAGGAAGAGTTGCTCCATGCGCCTGCTCTTATGACGATTGAGCGTGGGAAAAAGATGCGGGCTGAGGATTTAACTTTCTCGTGACGGGGCGTGACTGGCTGGGGCAGTTGCGCGAGCGTTCACGGATGCAGCCTGTTCGCTTACAATAGTTTCGTCTTCCATTCCAGGTGGGAGTGTTTCCTGAGCAGGAATACGACGCAAACACCCAGCGGTGGATTGAGTTGCGCGGACGAAACCAATCGGGACAATCGAGCGTCCGTACAATAAGCGGGGCAGGCGGTCATCTGTCCAAAGACAGTGCCATCGACATTTCACGGTGGGATACAGGCAGATCGCCGTTTTTAACCAGCCGGTAAACCGTTGCGACCGACAATAATCCGTACGCTGATCACCGATTTCAGGCATTTACTTAACAGACAACGATAGGAATCGACATCATGTCCTTTGAAGGCAATGCAGGAACGCCTCTCACCGCATACGACCGCAATCAACAGCCCCGCGCCTCCAGAGGTTCATGGGCGCGCATACTTGTTTACCTGATTCTGGCGGCAATTGCGTGTTTGGTCGTCTGGAGGATTTACGTAAACAAGAAGGCGGCGGCAAGTCAGGCCACAAGTCAGGCTGCGGCGCTGGCGAACCGTCCGGTGCCGGCGCAGGTGACCGCTGCCGAGCAGAGGCCGATGCCGATTTACCTGACGGCGCTGGGCACGGTGACGCCTTACATGAGCGTCACGGTGAAGGCGCGGGTAAGCGGCGAGTTGGAGCCGGTAAAGTTCACCGAGGGGCAGCAGGTGAGGCAGGGCGAGACGATCATGGTGATCGACCCGCGGCCATACCAAGCGGCGCTGGATCAGGCCAAAGGCACATTGGCGCACGATCAGGCACTTTTGAAAGACGCCCAGGCGGAGTTCGGCCGCTACAAGGCGCTCTTTGACGCGGGCGTCGTCTCCAAAGAGTCGATGCAATCCTATGAGGCGGCACAGGGTCAGTATGAAGGCGCCATCGCATCTGACAAGGCGATGATTGAGACCGCGCAATTGCAGCTCAACTGGTGCTCGATCCAGTCGCCGATCAACGGCAAGATCGGTCTGCGGCTGGTGGACCCAGGCAACATTATCACTGCGAATACAACGAATCTGGTCATTATCAACCAGTTGCAACCAATCGCCGTTTACTTTACGGTGCCCGAAGACAAGCTGCCTCAAGTGCTGCAAAAGCTGGCCGCGGAGAAGCGGATGCCGGTGGACGCTTACGACCAGGGTGATACGCAAAAGCTGGCCAGCGGCTATTTGCTGACCACGGACAATCAGATCGACACTACGACCGGAACAGCGAAGCTGAAGGCGGTCTTCGACAACAAAGATCAGGCGCTGTTTCCCAACCAGTTTGTGAATATACATCTGGTGCTGGAGAACCGGCCCAACGCGCTGGTGGTTCCGTCGGCGGCAATTCAGAGCGGCAATCAAGGCGCGTTTGTGTGGGTGGTGGATACCGACGCAGCGAAGCAGACATCGACGGCGAGGATTCAACCGGTGAAGGTGGCGCTGGCCGAGGGACAGGTGACGATTCTCGACAGCGGCCTCACGGCGGGGCAGAACGTGGTGGTGGACGGCGCGGACCGGCTGAAGCCTGGGCAGAACGTGACGATCAGCGTGGCCAAGCAGCGAAGCAGACAGGGCACAGCTTCGAGCAGCAGCAATAGCCAGCAAAAGAAGGAGCAGCAGTGAGTCTGAGTCCTTCCCGGCCATTTATTCTGCGCCCGGTGGCGACTTCGCTGCTGATGGCGGCGATTTTGCTGGCGGGCTTTGTGGGCTACCAGCAGTTGCCTGTCTCTGCCTTGCCTGAGGTGGACTACCCGATTATTCAGGTGCTCACTTTTTATCCGGGCGGCGGGCCGGAGGTGATGGCCTCGTCGGTGACTGCGCCGCTGGAGCGACAGTTCGGGCAGATGCCGGGACTGAAGCAGATGACCTCGGTCAGCTCAGGCGGCGGCTCGGTGATCACGCTTGAGTTCAATCTGGACGAGAACATCGATGTGGCCGAGCAAGAGGTGCAGGCGGCGATCAACGCGGGCAATAGCTTTTTGCCGGCGGACCTGCCCAATCCGCCGATTTATAGCAAGGTGAATCCCGCCGACGCGCCGATCATGACGCTGGCGCTGACCAGCGACACTCTGCCGCTGGACAAGATTGAGGACGCGGCGGACACCAACCTGGCGCAGAAGATCTCGCAGGTGACCGGCGTGGGTCTGGTTTCGATTGCCGGAGGACAGAAGCCTTCAGTGCGCGTTCAGGCTAATCCTACGCAACTGGCCTCCTATAACCTGAGCCTTGAAGATCTTCGCACGGCGCTGGCGGCGGCCAATGTGGATCAGGCGAAGGGTTCGCTGAATGGCTCGCGCCAGTCGTACACCATCGGTGCCAACGACCAACTGGTAGCGAGCAGCGATTACAAGCCGGTGATTGTGGCCTATCGCAACGGGGCCGCGGTGCGCGCTTCGGATGTGGCGACGATTGTTGACGCCGCCGAGAACAATCAGCAGGCCGCGTGGATGGATCGCCAGCCTGCGGTGATCGTCAACATTCAGCGCCAGCCGGGGGCGAACATCATCGCAGTCGTGGACCGCATCAAGAAGCTGCTGCCGCAGTTGCAGACCAGTTTGCCGGCCTCCGTGCAAGTGAAGGTGCTGACCGATCGCACGATCACCATTCGCGCCTCGGTGCTGGACGTGGAATTCGAGCTGATGCTGACGATTGCGCTGGTCGTCATGGTAATCTTTCTCTTCCTGCGCAATCTGGCGGCGACCATTATTCCATCGGTCGCGGTGCCGCTGTCGATTGTGGGCACCTTCGGCGTGATGTACTTGCTGGGCTATTCTCTGAATAATCTGACGCTGATGGCGCTGACCATCTCCACCGGCTTTGTGGTGGACGACGCCATCGTGATGATCGAGAATATCTCGCGCTTCATCGAGGAAGGCCTCAGTCCGATGCAAGCGGCGCTTAAAGGCAGCGAGCAGATCGGCTTCACGATCATGTCGCTGACGGTTTCGCTGATCGCCGTGCTGATTCCGCTCCTGTTCATGAGCGACGTGGTGGGTAGGCTCTTCCGCGAGTTCGCCATCACGCTGGCGGTGACGATTCTGGTCTCGGCCTTTGTCTCGCTGACGCTGACGCCGATGATGTGCTCGCGCATTCTCCAGGATAAAAAGACCGCCAAGCAGAGCCGCTTCTACCACTGGTCAGAGAAGGTCTTCAACTCCATCATTGCCGCGTACGGGCGGACGCTGACGGTGGTCTTGCGCCATCGCTTTACTACGCTTCTGGTGACCATCGGCACGCTGGCGGCGACGCTGCTTCTTTATGTTGTGGTGCCCAAGGGCTTCTTTCCGGTGCAGGATACGGGCGTGATTCTGGGCATCAGCGAAGCGCCGCAGACGGTGAGCTTCACCTCAATGGCCGAGCGGCAACAAAAGCTGGTAGACATTTTGCTGGCTGATCCCGCCGTCGATAACATCTCTTCGTTTATCGGCGTGGACGGAACCAACACAACGCTGAATTCGGGGCGCATTCAGATCAATTTGAAGCCGCTCGACCAGCGCAAAATCTCCGCCACCGAGGTGATTCACCGTCTGCAACCGAAGCTGACGGGCATCGAGGGCATCCAGCTCTTTTTGCAGCCGCTTCAGGATTTGACGGTGGAAGATCGCGTGAGCCGGACAGAGTTTCAATACTCGCTGGAGGACACCGATCCGGCGGAGCTGGCTACCTATACGAAGATGATGGTCAGGGAGTTGAGCAAGGAGCCGGTGGTGACGGACGTGGCCAGCGACTTGCAGGATCAGGGGCTGGGCGCGCAGTTGGTGATTGATCGCGATACGGCGGCGCGGCTGGGCATCGCGATGGCCGACGTGGACAACACGCTCTACGACGCCTTTGGGCAGCGGCAGATTTCGACGATTTTCACCCAGCTTAATCAGTACCACGTGGTAATGGAGGTGACGAAGAACTTCCAGACCGATCCCTCGACGCTGAATAATCTCTTCGTCAAGTCGGCGAATGGCTCTCAAGTCCCGCTCAGCCAGGTAGCTCACTGGGAGCAGGGACGCGCGCAACTCTCTATCGGCCACCAGGGGCAGTTCCCTTCGACCGTGGTCAGCTTCAATCTGGCTCCGGGCAAGGCGCTGGGCGATGCCGTCACGGCGATGAGCAACGTGGAAAAACGCATTCAGATGCCCGCCAGCATCAACGCCAGCTTCCAGGGAACGGCGGCCGCCTTCGAGACTTCGCTAGCCAACGAGCCGCTGCTGATTCTAGCCGCGCTGATTACGGTTTACATTGTGCTGGGCGTACTCTATGAGAGCTACATTCATCCAATCACCATTATTTCTTCGCTGCCGTCGGCGGGCGTGGGCGCGCTGCTGGCGCTGTTGATTACGCATACCGAGTTCAGCGTGATTGCGCTGATCGGAATTATTCTGCTGATCGGCATTGTGCAGAAGAACGCCATCATGATGATCGACTTTGCCCTACAGGCCGAGCGCAATGAAGGCAAGACGGCTGAAGCCGCTATCTTTCAGGCCTGCCAGTTGCGCTTCCGGCCCATTTTGATGACCACGATGGCTGCAATGCTGGGCGGGCTGCCGCTGTGGCTGGGCGGCGGCGTGGGCGCGGAGCTGAGGAAGCCGCTGGGCATCACCATCGTCGGCGGGCTGCTGATGTCGCAGGCGCTCACGCTCTTCACCGTGCCGGTGATCTATCTCTACTTTGACAAACTGGCACAAAGGATGAAGCCGAAGAGCAGTGAACAGCGACAGTGAACAGTGAACAGTTTTCCGAGTCTGGCATTTAATAATTGTGTGCTCCAGGTCTCGATTTTGAGAGCTGGGATACCTCAAACCATAACCGAATGCAATTGGAATCTATTCGTTTTTTTAGTTGAGAACTGACAACTGAGAACTGGATTTCGTAACCGATGCATCTTTCCGCACCATTCATTCAGCGGCCTGTGGCCACTTCGCTGCTCTCGCTGGCGCTTCTGTTGGCTGGCTCGGTGGCTTACTCGCTGCTGCCCGTAGCCTCGCTGCCTAATGTGGATTTTCCGGTGATTGGCGTGAGCGCGGGATTGCCGGGCGGCAGCCCGGAGACGATGGCCTCGTCGGTGGCAACGCCGCTGGAGCGGCAGTTCGGACGCATCGCCGGTGTCAATCAGATGACCTCGTCGAGCTCGCTTGGCTCAGCGTCGGTGACCATGCAGTTCGACCTGAGCCGCAACATCGATGCCGCCGCGCGCGACGTGCAGGCCTCGATCAACGCGGCGCGCAGCCAGTTGCCGTCCTACCTTCCGCAGAACCCAAGCTATCGCAAGGCCAACCCGGCTGAAGCGCCGATTCTGATTCTCACCTTGACCTCGGACGTGGTGACCAAGCCGCAGATATACGACATGGCCAACTCGATTCTGGCGCAGAAGATTTCGCAGATTCAGGGCGTGGGTCAGGTCTTTGTCGGCGGCAGCTCCTCACCCGCGGTGCGCGTTGAATTGAATCCGATGCAGTTGGGCGCGAACGGCGTCGGTCTGGAGGCCGTGCGCGCGGCGCTGGCCGGAGCCAACGCCAATCGCCCCAAAGGCGCTTTTCAGGACGAAGGTCATCGTTGGCAGATCAGCGACAACGATCAGATATTCAAAGCCAGCGACTATGCGCCGATCATCGTAGGCTATAACCAGCAGACTGGCGCGCCGGTTCGCGTCGCCGATCTGGGCACAATCACCAACAGCGTCTCCGACATTCGCAACGCGGGTGTCAGCGGCATCAACACCGATGGCACGCGCGGTCAGCTTAAAGACGCGGTGCTGATTATCATCTTCAAGATTCCCGGCGCCAACGTTATCTCCACCGTGGATAGCGTGATGGCCGAGATGCCGCGCTTGCAGGCCTCGATTCCGCCCACGATCAAAATCGATGTCGCCGTGGACCGCACCACTACCATTCGCTCCAGTGTGCGCGACGTGGAGATTTCGCTCTGCATCAGTGTGCTGCTGGTGGTGCTGGTGGTCTTCATGTTCCTGCGCGAGGTCTGGGCCACCATCATTCCGTCGATAGCCGTGCCGCTCTCACTGGTGGGCACCTTCGGCGTGATGTATATGCTCGGCTACACCATCGACAACCTTTCGCTGATGGCGTTGACCATCGCCACCGGTTTTGTTGTGGACGACGCCATCGTTGTGATCGAAAACATCACGCGCTATCTGGAGATGGGCGATAAGCCATTTGAAGCCGCGATGAAAGGTTCGCGCGAGATCGGCTTCACGGTGCTGTCAATGAGCCTGTCGCTGATCGCCGTCTTCATTCCGATTCTGCTGATGGGCGGCATCGTGGGCAAGCTCTTCCGCGAGTTCGCCGTCACGTTGAGCATCGCCATCGCCGTCTCGCTGCTGGTCTCGCTGACCACCACGCCGATGCTATGCGCGCGCTTCCTCAAGTCTCGCGATGAAAGCCGTCACGGTCCCATCTATCGCGCCTCGGAACGTGCGTTTGAGTGGATGCACAGTGAATACGCACGCGGATTGCGCTGGGTATTGCGCCATCAAATATTGATTTTGTGCATTGTGATCGGCACTGTCGGTCTGAATGTCTACCTCTTCACCATCGTTCCTTTCGGCTTTTTTCCGCAACAAGACACAGGCCGCATGGGTGGCCGCACCCGCGGCTCGCAGGACATCAGCTTCGACGCAATGAAGGTCAAGCAGCAAACACTTGCGCAAATGGTGCTCGATGATCCGGCCATTCAATCAGTGACCGCGTTTGTCGGCGGCGGCGGACCGGGCGGCGGCAGCTCGAATGTAGGAGGAATGTTTATCGCGCTCAAGCCGCTTAACCAGAGGCCAGGGCGCGTCTCCGGCGATCAAGTGATCAACCGTTTGCGCGGCAAGCTCACCAGCATCCCTGGCGCGGCGCTGATTCTTCAGGTGCAGCAGGAGTTTCAGATCGGCGGACGAGGCTCCGACGCGCAATACCAGTACACGCTCTGGGACGAAAATCTTAGCGAATTGAATTCTTGGGCGCCGCAATTGCTCACGCACATGAGAACGATGCCGGAACTGCGCGACGCTAACACCGATCAGCAGGATCAGGGACTGGCCGCCAATCTGGTCATCGACCGCGACGCCGCATCGCGGCTAGGCATCAGCGCTGCCGCCATTGATAGCGTCCTTTATGACGCCTTCGGCCAGCGCGAAGTCTCCACCATGTACACGGCGCTCAATCAGTACTTCGTGGTGATGGAAGTTGATCCCAAATACCAGCTTAGCCCCGACTCGCTGAATGGAATTTTTATCAAATCATCCACCGGCTCGATGGTTCCGCTCTCCACGATCGCCACATTCAAGCAACAGCGGACCGCGTTGCAGGTAAACCATCAGGGCCAATACCCGGCTGTGACACTGAGCTTCAATCTGGCGCCCAACTATGCGCTGGGCGACGCCGTCACCGCGCTCGAAAAAGTGCAGATCGAGATGGGAATGCCCAGCACTATTCATGCCACCTTCCAGGGAACAGCGCAGGCCTTCCAGGATTCGAAGAACAATATGCCCTGGCTGATTCTGGCCGCGCTGACCGCCGTCTACATCGTCCTCGGCATTCTCTACGAGAGCCTTATCCATCCGCTGACGATTCTCTCCACCATCCCTCCTGCTGGCGTGGGAGCAATTCTGGCGCTGATGCTGGTGGGAACCGAGCTGAGCATCATCGCCCTGATAGGCATCATCCTGCTCATCGGCATCGTCAAGAAGAACGCCATCATGATGATCGACTTCGCCCTGCAAGCCGAGCGCGACCAGGGACTGCCCCCGGTCGAAGCTATTTATCAGGCGTGCCTGCTGCGCTTTCGCCCCATCATGATGACGACGATGGCCGCGCTCTTCGGCGGATTGCCGCTGGCCATCGGCATGGGCGTAGGATCAGAGTTGCGCAGACCGCTGGGCATTACCATCGTCGGCGGACTGATCGTCTCGCAGATGCTGACGCTGTTTACAACCCCAGTCGTCTACCTGGCATTCGACAGGTTGAAACGGTGGCTCATGAGTCTCTTCCATACCGGCGCTGAACTCGACAAGGCGCACGCCGAGTGAGAGCGGCTATGTAAGATATGTTCGGCAGGAATCTATGACTCGCAAAGCAAAATCACAACCCGCTAAACCGCGCTCGCATCGCCTATTGCTGACTTGCGTGATTGCATTTGCCCTTCTTCTGCTGCTGTTGCGGCTGCTCAACTTTACGCACGGACGGCGCTAAGCGCATCTGGCAGTGTTCAGAGGAAAGTGAGCAGTTTGGTTGGTTGAGGTTCGTGGATCCTAACCCATTCGACAAAAATTAAATTGGAATTTCCCTCGGAATTTTCGTTGTTACTCGGCCAGCGCAGGCTCCAGATCTTCAGCAGGAGGTGAGCCGCCCTTAGCTTTGATCTGCGAACTGGTTAGAAGATAGACGGCAACGATGATGGCTGCCATGCCGATAAGCTCTGCTTTCTCCGGGCGTTCGTGGAGGAGAACGATGCCGATCAGCACAGCAATCACCGGGTTCACATAGCAATACGAAGAGACCTTGGCGACGGGCACGCGCTCCAGCAGATAGACGAAGGCGGTGTAGGCGATCAGCGAGCCGGCGATGATGAGATAAACAAGCGAGCCGATGGAGGCGGCGTTGACGTGAAAATCGGGCCACTCGCCGAGAGCCGTTCCGAGCGCTGTGTTGAAGAGGCCGGCGATGAGCATCTGCCATGC
This sequence comes from uncultured Occallatibacter sp., assembly GCA_964408275.1. GTDB lineage: Bacteria > Acidobacteriota > Terriglobia > Terriglobales > Acidobacteriaceae > Telmatobacter. The sequence goes on along the minus strand of CAYOYX010000033.1, from coordinate 10,661 downwards.
GGCTGAGACCAGACAGTTGACGGGCAATCGCGAGCGTCGCGTGAGAAAGCTGCCGGCAATCCAGAAGATGGCCGAGGCCATCAGCATAACAATAGCTATAATGCGGGCCGGGTCGCCGTTCAGGCCGGTGTGGAGGGAAGGCCAGAGCAGCGCCGCCAAGCCGGCAAAGCCGAGCGTCATGCCCATCCAGCCGCGCGAGGCGAGCGGCTCGCCGCCGGGTAAACACATCTCGGTCAGCGCTGCCAGCAGAGGAATGATTGCCATCACCAGCGAAGCGAGGCCGCTGGGGATGGTCTTTTCGGCGTAGACCAGTGTGACGTTGTTACCGCTGAGCAGGCAAAGGCCGATGGCAGAGATCGTCAACATGGCCTTCGACGGCCAAAGCAGGCGCAATCCGCGCCAGCGGCACCAGCCCATCAGCAGCGCGCCAGCGATCATGTAACGCGTTCCGGCCATCAGCAGCGCCGGCATCTCGGCCGTTCCAATGCGAATGGCCGCGTAGGTCGAGCCCCAGAAAAAGTAGACGCAGGCAAAGGCGATCACGATGGAAGTGTTGGCAGGTGTCTTCGATTGCGATTGGTCTGAGTTATGTTTGGAGATCGCCATGGGCTGCTTTTATGTTAACGCGGTGGGGTGGAGCGCGTGGATAACACGCCCGACTGGATGCGGACAGAGAAAAATCGGGGCTGGCAGATAAGGCCCACGATCAGCCCGGCCTGCCGGCCCCCTCCCCAATGCTGCGACATTCTGTCCCCAGCGCTTCCTGCGTTACACCACTTTTTCCTCAAGGCGCATATTGGCAATCTCTGAAGTGCGGTGCGCGGCTCGCTCCAGATTGTGCGCCATCTCCTGCACGGCCAAATGCTGCTCCTCGGCGGCGGCGGCCATCTGATGCGAAAGGCCGGAGAGATCATCAGTTTGTTTGGCGATCTGATTGATGGCTGCCATCGCAGTGGCCAGATCGACGCCGATCTTGGTCACCTTGGCCTGAATCTCCGCGGTTGCGGATGCGGTCTGCTCAGCCAGCTTTCTCACCTCGCTGGCAACCACTGCAAATCCCTTGCCGTGAACTCCGGCGCGTGCGGCTTCGATATTCGCATTCAAAGCCAGTACGCTGGTCTGCGTGGCGATGGAGGCAATCAGTTCCGCCACCTTGGCCACGCCGCTGCTGGAGATGCGCAAGCTCTCAATGGCCGATTTACTCTCCGCGCTGGCAGAGCGCGACATCTCGGAGGCCTGCGAGACATCCGCCGCATTGTGCGCAATCTCGGCGATGCTGGCCTCAATTTCATGCGTTGCCGTGGCCACCATCTGCAGGTTGCCGTTCAAGTGCTCGATGTCGTTGCGCTGCGATTCCTGCGCCGCGCGGACGGCCTCCATCGCCGCCTGTGTGCTGACGCCCCAGACGACGCAAGCGCCAATATACTCGCCGCTCCGGTTGAGCATTGGTTCAACTTCGAGGTCGAGCTTGACCGGCCCCAGAGCGATGGTCGCCTTGTGGGGAAGATGATGCAGGCCGTGATGCTGCTTGCCGCCGAGAATCCGTTCGATATTCGCCTGGTTCTGATGAAAGATATGGATCGACTTGCCTACAATTTCATCCACGGGCACCGGCAGATACTGTTGCAAGGTGCGCAGCGTCTGCACAGAGGCGCGGTTCAGATAGCGCAGCGTCAACTCGCGGTCGCAGAACATCGCATTGCACGGCAGTGCGTCCAGTGCAGCTTCAAAGCTGTAATCCGCCTCCGCCGTTGGAGTGGTTTCCATGGGCGCCAGAATGCTTATCGGCAGCTGAGTCGAGGCGGCGCCGTGTTGCGAAAAGATCCCTCCAAATAAACTCTGCGACATAGACGGCCCATCCCTCCCACAACCATTCAGTCTTGCTTATTTCACCATGTGCGGGATGAGCTGTGCGCGGACAATTCGCGATCCGTCAACCAGGCTTCCCGGATGTGAACATGGGGTTCCACTTTGACAACACCGGTAGTGCGTCTCAGGGCTTGCACCTTTCACTCAATCAGTCGAGAATGGATTCCCATGGGATGGATGGAGCAGATGCGGATCGGCTGCGAGGAGCGGGCGCTGGCCGGCCTCGATTGGGTTTCGCGTTGGCGTCGCCTGACGGTGGAATTGCCGGCTCACCTGGCGACCGGCCTTGATGGCGAAGATGCGGCCTTCTTTTATCTGCGCCGCAAGGGCTACGTTGTGGTGGCGCGGCGCTGGTCGTCGGGCGATCTGCCGGGCGACGTGGACCTGATCGCATGGCAGGGGGCTATGCTCTGTTTTATTGAAGTGAAGACACGCACCGCCCACGATGCGTCTCCAGCCGAGATCGCTGTCGATTCGCACAAGCGCAATATCCTGCGCCGGCTGGCCCGCGCGTACGTGCGTCAGTTGCCCCAAGAAGCTGCTCCGCCGGTGCGCTTTGACGTGCTTAGCGTCTACCTTGTACCGGGCGAAGAGCAGGAGTTTCAACACTTTGAGGGGTCTTTTGGTTGGAGCGAGTGGGAGGATCGGGAGCGGGGATGATCCTCAACGTGACTATGTTGGTCATGTTGTGCTAATGTAGCTCTATGCGGACTGCCAAGATCAGCGAATTGAAGGCCAAACTCAGCGCCCATATCCGATACGTCAAGAATGGCGAAGAGGTGCTGATCTTTGACCGGGATACGCCTGTGGCTCGGTTGGTCTCTCCGGGGCCGATTGACGATGAAGATGCGCGCAGACGCCGTCTGATTGCCAAGGGCATCATCACGCCAGCAAAGATGGTTCGCCCAGAGGGATACAGGCTGCCCAAGCCGCCCGGACCTATGATCTCGCAAGAAGTGATGGATCAGGTATGGCGTGAGGAGCGGGATGGCCGATGAGTTTGCCGTTCGCCTTTTGGGACACAAGCGCGCTGATCCCACTCTGCGCGCGGCAGAAACAAACGGAACCTGCCAGAATGCGCCATGCAGGATATGAAATCGCAGTTTGGTGGGCAACTCCAGTTGAAATCATCAGCGGATTGACTCGTCTTGAGCGCATGAATGAGATAAACCGCGATCAATATCAAGCGGGTATGCAACGATGGCAATCCCTTGCCAAAACCTGGGACACTGTACGCCCATCCGCAACCATTTTGGATCGGGCCTGCTCGCTGCTTGAGCTTCATCCTCTGCGCGCCGCCGATGCACTACAGTTGGCAGCGGCTTTGGATTATTTTGAATATTCAACCAGGGGTAATGTGTTTATCACCGCAGATCAGCGTCTAGCAGATTCCGCTCGGCAAAGCGGTTTTTCAGTCGAGTTCCTCTGAGGTCGCTGCGTTGTGGCTCAACCCTGCGCGTCCTTGAACTCCTCGTGCCACGCCATCTGAATCGCTTCCAGGCGCGGCTCATTCGACTTGGCCGGATCGTCGGCGAAGCCTTCGAGTTCGGTCACGTAGCGGTGCAGGTCGGTGAAGCGCACAGTGAGCGGGTCGAGCGATGGAAACTTTTCTTCGAGTTGAATGCCGATCTCCTCGGCGTCGGTCCATAGAAGTTGGCGCGGCATTGGTCTGCTCCTTACTTTTCTTCCGCCAGCGTCAGCGGCTTGCCCTCGGAGACATAGTTGCGATTCCACTTGGGAATCTCGACCACATAATCGCCGGGGCGCGTGATGACGGCCTGACAGCCGAGGCGCGAATTCAATTGCTGATCAGCGGCCATGTCCATGCGGTCCAATTCATCGTCGTCTGCGGGGCTGATGCCCTCCTGATCCTTGATCCACAGGTGGCAGGTGGTGCAGGCGCAGACGCCGCCGCAGGCATGATCGAGAAAGACGCCGTGGTTCTCCGCTACATCGAGAAAGGACATCGGCTTGCCGTGATGCTCGTAGGGCATTGTGCCGAATTCAAACTCCACCGTTCGGCCTTCGGGAAGAAAGGTGACGCGGACGAGTTTGTCAGCGGGAATGCTTTTCTCGGTTGGTTCGCTCATAAAATTCGTCCTTCCTTGCGACTCCGCATTACTTGAACTCCGCCGGAGCCATCGCGTGCGGCGCGGTTACGGCCTCGGTCAGCTCCTCGTTTGCCGCGCCCATCGTCTTGCCGGTCAGGGCGCTTGAAACCGCGGCCTCCATCATCAATTCGGCAAAGCGGCGCGTCGTCTGATCTAGAGCGAGTGTCGCCTCGCGAATTGCAGCAGCATCTTCGCCTTGCTTGATCTGCGTGAGCCGGTCGCGTGCGGCAGTGATGGCCGCGCGTTCTTCGGCGTTCAACTGAGCCCACGCCGGACTCTCAGGCGCGCGCTCGACTGCTGCAAGAATCGTCTCCGCTTCGTTGCGCGCCTCGATCAGCAGACGCTTGGCGAAGTCGGCCTCGGCGTTGTCAAAGGAATCGAGGATCATGCTCTCGACTTGTTCGTCGGTCAGGCCGTAGGTCGGTTTGACTTCAATCTGCGCGGCCTGCCCGCTGCGTTGTTCGCGCGCCGTCACGTGCAGTATACCGTCGGCGTCGATGAGAAATTTAACTTCAATGCGCGGCAGTCCGGCGCTCATCGGCGGAATGCCTTTCAGATCAAATCGCGCAAGCGAGCGGCAATCTTCGGCCAGCTCCCGCTCACCCTGTACCACGTGAATGGCGACATTGGTCTGGCCATCCACTCCCGTCGTAAAGTGCTCGGTTGCTGACGCCGGGATCGTCGAGTTGCGCTGGATGATGCGCGCGACCGTTCCACCGAGAGCCTCGATGCCGAGCGAGAGCGGCGTGACATCGAGCAGCAGCAACTCATCGGTGCTCTTCGACGCTCCGGCGAGAATGCCGGCCTGCACCGCCGCGCCCAGAGCGACAACTTCATCGGGATTGAGTTCGGTGTGCGGACGCTTGCCGCGCGCGCTAAGGTGAAAGAGTTCATCGACCAATTGACGAACCGCGGGAATGCGCGTGGAGCCGCCGACGAGAACGACTTCGTCAATCTGCTCGGGCGTGATGCCGGCGTCAGCGAGCGCCTGCTTGCACGGGCCGGCCGTACGCTTGAGCACCGGCTCGATGAGCATTTCGAAAACCGCGCGGGGAATCTCGCGCTGGTAGCTGTCGCCATTGGGCAGTTCGATGTTGAAGTGCGCCGCGGAGTCAGAGGAGAGCTTGATCTTGGCTTCGATGGCGGCCTTGCGCACAGCCTGGACCGCGCCCGGATGGAGGCGCAGATCGACTCCGTGCTCTGCATGAATCTCATTGAGCGCGATGGCCAGCAGCAGATTGTCAATATCGTCACCGCCTAAGTGCGTGTCGCCGTTGGTGGATTGCACCTCGAAGATGCCGTCGCGCAAATTAAGAATCGAAATATCAAAAGTTCCGCCGCCGAGATCGTAGACCGCGATGGTCCCCGTCTTCGCTCGATCGAGTCCGTATGCGAGCGCGGCGGCCGTGGGTTCGTTCACCAGGCGCAGCACTTCGAGGCCTGCCATGCGGCCAGCGTCTTTCGTAGCCTGACGCTGCGCGTCGTTGAAGTAAGCGGGCACTGTGATGACTGCCTGCGTGACAGGCGCGGAAAAAAATCGCTCGGCGTTGCGCTTGAGCTGGCGCAGAATGTAGGCGGAGATTTCCGGCGGCGTGAAGCGCAACTCGCCCAGTTGAATGCGCGGAACTTCGCCAGCTTCAACGTCCGCAGCGATGCGAAAAGGAAAGAGTTCCAATTCCTCCTGAATCTCTTCAAGGCCGCGGCCCATCAGCCGCTTGACAGAATAGATCACGCGCTCCGGCGATTCGATCAGTGCCTTCCGCGCGCTGTTGCCGACGGTGACGGTGGGACGGCCTCCCTGCGCGGGCATCGGGACTGGAATCGGGTCTAGCGCCACCACCGACGGCACCAGATTCGAGCCATCGACGCCGGGAATCACAAACGGAGTATCGCCCTCCATGCTTGCAACCAGAGAGTTGGTGGTTCCCAGATCAATTCCGACTACGCGTCCTTCCGTCATGATTTCTTTCATGCTCCCAGAGTTTCAGTCACGTCGCGAACAAGATTGCTGAGGTAGCGCCTGCGGTCGAGCAGTGCCACCATTGTTTTTTGCGACGTTGCTCGCTCGGCATCGTCACCCGCGTCCCATGCGCTCCACTCATCGCGCAGTTCTTCGTCCACGGTTTGCAGCATCAGATCGAACTTTCTTTTTGCCTGCTCCAGAGCACTCGCGAGCACTGGGTCCGCTTCGCCGGAGGCGCGGGCCGCGCGCATCTCTTCAAGCTGCATATTCAGATCGAAGACCTCTTCGAGCAAATCGATGGGAGTGCGCGCTTCTTTTTCTGCTTTGCTTTTGAGACCATCTCCGATCTCGGCGCCGAGCAGCTTGAGCAGGTATTCAGTGCGCCGGAGCGGGTCTTTGAGTGTGCGATATGCGTCGTTGAGCAGCGCCGTATCGGCCAGACTCCACTCTTTCTCGTTCTCCTCGGCGCGGGCAAAGCGGTCGGGATGGAGCTTGCGGCTCAGGCGATGAAACTCGTGCTCCAGCGCGGGCAGATCCAGATTCAGTCGCGGTTCCAATCCAAAAACCGAAAAATAATCTCCACCGGGCGGAGGCTGAATCTTGCTGCAGTGCGGGCAAAACAACGTGGAATCGTTGTGGCCAATGGAGCACGACCAGCAGGCTACGGGAACCGCGGAATCTACGAGTTTGAACATCGTACTGTCTTTCCAAAAAACGTGAGTGATAAAACTTTAAGAGAACGACGAACCGCAGCCGCAGGTGTGCTTGGAGTTCGGGTTGATGAAGTTGAAGCCCTGGCGCATCAGCGACTCCTCATAGTCAAGCGTCATGCCGTGCAAGTAGACAAACGATTTTGGATCGACGAAGACGCGCACGCCGTCGAACTCATAAATGCGGTCGCGCTCGCGGGGCTGCGTGTCGAATTTGATCGAATACGAAAGCCCCGAGCAGCCGCCGCCCATCACGCCCAGGCGCAGTCCGCCTTCCGTGGGTGAGATGCCTTCCTTGGCCATCGCCATGCGGATGCGCTTGATGGCTTTGTCGGTGACGCGCAACCCCTGTGGCGCGGCTACCGGATCTGCCGCAAAAGCTTCGCGCGATGGTTGAGCGTCGATGGTGATCGTGTTCGACATAATCGCCTCTTCCTTACTGTGTAACGGCAACTGCCTCAGCTTGGGTCGGATGCGCCGCATTGCCGTTCTTCTTCTTCCAGTCGCCGATGGCGGCGCGAATGGCGTCCTCGGCGAGGACTGAACAGTGAATCTTGACGGGCGGCAGCGACAACTCCTTCACAATGTCGGTGTTCTTGATGGCAAGCGCGTCGTCCACCGTGCGGCCCTTGATCCATTCGGTGGCGAGCGACGAACTCGCAATCGCCGAGCCGCAGCCGAAGGTTTTGAACTTGGCCTCTTCGATCACCTGCGTCTCCGGGTTCACGCGAATCTGCAGGCGCATCACGTCGCCGCACTCCGGCGCGCCCACCAGACCCGTGCCGACCTCCGTCGCGCTCTTATCCAGTTGGCCCACGTTGCGGGGGTTGTTGTAGTGGTCGATTACCTTGTCGCTGTATGCCATTATGTTGCTCCTTCTGCGGGGGAAGCCGCGGAAAAACAGTTGTCAGTGGTCAGTTCTCAGTTTTCAGTTGCTTGTCCTTCAGTCTGGCTGCATCAGTTTCAAGATCGGCAAAGACTGGCAACTGAAAACTGAGAACTCGCTTTTAATGCGCCGCCCACTGAATCTTCGTCAAATCGATGCCGTCCTGCACCATCTCGTAGAGCGGTGAAAGTTTGCGCAAATGTTTCACAATGTCGATGACCTTATCGCCGACATAATCCACTTCGGCTTGCGTGTTGAAGCGGCCTATTCCGAATCTGATGGAGCTATGAGCTACATCGTCACCCAGTCCCAAAGCCTTCAATACGTAAGATGGCTCCAGCGTTGCCGAGGTGCAGGCAGAGCCGCTGGAGACCGCGATGTCGTTGATGCCCATCAGTAGCGACTCGCCTTCAACATAGACGAAGCTCATATTCAAATTTCCGGGCAGCCGATGCTCCATCGAGCCGTTGACGTGAACGTAGTCGAGCGCCGCTTCGAGCTTGTTCTTGAGCCGGTCGCGTAGAGTCGTCTCGCGCTCGGCTTCGGCGCTCATCTCTTCGCGGGCGATCTCGCAGGCTTTGCCCAGACCGACGATGCTGGCGACATTCAGCGTGCCGGAGCGCATTCCGCGCTCGTGGCCGCCGCCGTCAATCTGCGCCGCAATCTGCACACGAGGATTGCGCCTGCGCACGTAGAGCGCGCCCACGCCCTTGGGTCCGTAAATCTTGTGTCCGCTAAGCGAGAGCACGTCGATGTTGTCGGCGATCACGTCCACTGGAACCTTGCCCGCGGCCTGAACCGCGTCGGTGTGGAAGATGACTCCCTTTTCGTGACAGAGCTTGCCGATTTCAGCGATAGGTTGCAGAACGCCGATCTCGTTATTCGCCGCCATGATCGAAACCAGAATCGTTTTGTCGTCGATGGCGCGCCGCAGATCATCCATGTCGATCAGCCCATCGGCCTTCACCGGCAGATAGGTGACGCGATAGCCTTGCTTCTCCATGCGCTTGCAGGTGTCCAGAATCGCCTTGTGCTCGGTAACCTGGGTGATGATGTGGTTGCCGCGTTCGCGATACATCTCGGCGATGCCTTTGATGGCCAGGTTATTCGACTCGGTGGCCCCGCTCGTGAAGATGATCTCTTTGGCGCTTGCGCCAATCAGCGCGGCAATCTGCTCGCGCGCATTTTCAACCGCGGCTTCAGCCTCCCAGCCAAAAGAATGGTTGCGGCTGGCCGCGTTGCCAAACTTGCTGGTGAAATACGGCATCATCGCCTCCAGCACGCGCGGATCGAGCGGCGTCGTGGCGTGGTTATCCATATAGATGGGAAGGTGTACGCCCGCTGGTACTTCTACCTGGCTTTCAACTGTGCTCATAATCGTCTCCATCCTCGTTTCACTTAGCTTGTCATCCTGAGCGAAGCGCAGCGTAGTCGAAGGACCTGCGTTTGCTTTGCCCAAATCTTTTAAACCTTCAATGCAACCAACTCATTCGCTTCGTGCGCTCTTGCCGCCGAATGTTCGTGCTCCGCCAAATCCTGAATGCTGATGCTCTTCAACACGCCGGCGATAGTCTCGTTCACCCGCGCCAACGGCTCCTTGATCGTGCAGTTCGTGGTTAGCTCGCAGCCGCTTTTGCCTTTGGTGCAGGAGGTGATGAAGAACGGCCCGTCGATAGCCAGAATCACCTCGTAGGCCGAGATCGAGCGCGCCTCGCGAGCCAACGCATAGCCGCCGTTCATGCCCGCGTGGGACTTGAGCAGGCCGGATTTGGTCATCTGCTGGAGAATTTTCGCCAGCAGTTGCGCAGGAATTCCGTAGGCGTCGGCCACGTCTTTGGCGCTGAGCGCGGTGGTCTCCGGGTGCTCGGCAATGTACTTGAGCGCCATCAGCCCGTAATCCGCTTTTTTGGTCAGCTTGAGCATTGAGTAGGCCCTTATATCCGACCTCTTCGGTCCGTATTCAGTATACGACTGTTTCTGTCGGCATTACAAGTCCCATCCTGGAATCTTCCCGGAAGCGGCCGGAAAGAAATCCGGAAAATCTTTTGGAATGCATCAAAGATTCAACAAATATAGGTTTGAAAAAATCGAAAATGCCGGTACAATCTGGCGGTAGTGAGGTTTTTTTCACCGACACCAGAGCGATGGCAACCGTCTGCAAGCACCCACGAGTACGCGTCGTCTCCCGGCATGAAGACAGCGAGTTTGTCGAATGCCAGGATTGTGGCGAGGTCTTTGACTCCGATGAGTTCCGCGACATGGAGATTGAAGAGACCGCCGGATCAGAACCCAGTCTGGAAGACGCCTGAGGCTAAGGACTGGCGCAAGCCTACTGCGGGGTGTGAGTCCCGCTAGGCGCGGTGTGGTGTGCGGGGCTGATTATTTGTCCGCGTGCCCATTGGCGGCCTGAGCGCCAACCCGTCTGGCCGCGACCCAGGAGTAGTGCAGCCCGGAGGCGATGGTCAAGCCGATAGTGGCGTCAAGCGCGACCCAGCGGAAGACCGCAACCCAGTGGACTATTGCAACCTGATAGAGCAGCACGGCAGCCACAGCGGCGATCTGGGCCAGTGTATTGGCTTTACCCAAAAGGCTCGGGGCGAACTCCCGCCGGCCCGTGGCGGCGTAGAGAATGGCCGCGACCACCAGAATACCCACATCCCTGCCGAAGACCAGCACCGTCACCCGCATGGGTATCAGGCCGTTGTGCATCAGGACCAGAAAGAGAGTGCTGAGCAGCAGCTTGTCGGCAACGGGATCCAGGTACTCGCCGAGCTGGGTGCGCTGCTTGAGCAGGCGTGCCAGCAGGCCATCGAGTGCGTCGGTCAGTCCGGCGGCCACAAATAGCCAAAAGCTCAGCGCGTAGCGGCCCTCCAGAATGGCGGCAACCAAAAACGGCGCAAGGCAGATGCGCAACAGCGTCAGCAGGTTGGGAGCGGTGCGGTAGCGGTTGAATCGTTTGCTGGCAAAGTCTTTCATGGCGGCTTCAGGGTGCAACAACCGATGGTACAACATGGCAGTTATCGCCGACCACACTTTTCCTGCCGTCCCTGTCCTGATAGACTACTTGAAGTTGCTTTGCAGGCGCGTAGCTCAGTTGGTTAGAGCGCTTCCTTGACACGGAA
>CAYOYX010000032.1:0-34380 GCA_964408275.1 uncultured Occallatibacter sp. | reverse complement strand
GTCAACCATGCCCCCGGTCCAATCTGTCAGGAATGCGCCCGGTCCGTACCACTGTCCTACCCCCCCACCCCCCCCTTTTTCCGTGAAACTGTGAAACTGTGACGGAATTGCCTGCCTTTCATCCTCCTCGAACGCGCCGTATGTTACAGTGGGCGTGAACACGGAGTACTGATGAATAAGACACTTGCAGCGCATTTCCGCCGCGCAGCAGCATTACAACTGATTGCGCTTCTTCTGTTCGCTGGCGCTGCTCTGGCGCAGACCGCCAAGCCCGCCGCCGCTCATCACGACCAGACCGTTCCCGCGCTGCTCGTCAGCGATATTCACTTCGAGCCATTTTGGGACCCGGCCAAAGCCACGCAACTGGCAGCCGCGCCGGTCAGCGGTTGGAAGGCAATTCTGGCCGCCGCGCCTTCGCCGGATCAGCCGCAGCGCTTTGCCGCCTTGCAACAGAGCTGCCACGCTCGCGGCGCGGACACCTCCTTCGCGCTTTACAATTCGAGTTTGAAGGCCATGCGCATTCATGCGACTGGCACGCGATTTGTCACCGTCAGCGGCGATCTGATTGCTCACGCCTTTCAATGCAAGTACGATGCGCTCTTCCCCAAAGCCGCGCAAGGCGACTACAGAGCCTTCGTTGAAAAAACGGTGGACTATGTAATTGGCGAGTTATACGCGACCTTTCCCGACGTGCCTGTTTATATAGCTCTGGGAAACAATGACTCCGACTGCGGCGACTACCAGCTTGATGCTCACAGCGAGTTTCTCGACGCGACCGGCAAGGAAGTGACGAAGAACTTCCCGGCTTCCGAGCGGCAGGCCGCGCAGGAGAGCTTTGCCGCGGGCGGATATTACAGCGTGAATTTGCCCGCGCCCATTGAGAATGCACGCCTGCTGGTGCTGAACGATCTCTTCATGTCCGGCAAGTATGAAACCTGCGGACGCACGCCCGATCAAACAGCCGCGACCGCGCAGATTGCATGGCTCCGCCAGCAACTTGCCGACGCGCGCGCCATCAAGCAGAAAGTCTGGGTGATGGGCCACATTCCGCCCGGAGTCGATCTGCACTCGACAGCCACAAAGATGCTGGATATCTGCAGCGGAAATGCTCCCGTCATGTTTCTATCTTCGGAAAAGCTGGCGGATGTTCTTGTAGAATTCAGCGATGTCGTCGAACTGGCCATCTTCGCTCACACGCACATGGATGAGATTCACCTGTTGAAGGATGATAGTGGAAAGAGCGTCGCCATCAAGATGGTTTCGTCCATCTCGCCGATCAATGGCAATCACCCGTCAATTACTGTCGCGCAGGTCAATCCCGCAACGGCGGCGCTCGAAGACTACAAGGTCTTCGCAGCATCAAATGCGGCTGGCGATGGCGCATGGGCGGAAGAATACGACTTTGCGCGCAGTTATCACGAAAAGGAATTTACCGCGTCCTCAGTCACTCAACTCATTGCCGCTTTTGCAGCCGACCCAGGCGCGAAGACCACGGCCAGCCAGAATTACATTGAAGATTTTTCCGTAGGCTACCGGTCGCCTGTGCTGCAGATGTTCTGGCCGCAATATGTCTGCTCGATTTTGAATCACACCGAGCAGGGATTCAAAGCCTGCGTCTGTCCCGCGGCGCAGTGACTGAATTGTATCCTTACATTTCCTCGCCGCGCCTCAGGCTTCGAGTCGAGCACTGATACAATCGGAAATGGCTGGAAGCGGGGATGTTTCTATCTTTTCCTGAATAACAAATTCAATTTTTCGAGCAAGAACTTCGGATGACACTGCGGCTTTTCAATACTCTTACGGGCGAGATGGAGCAAGTGACGGCTGCCGACGGCGCGGCGGTGCGGATGTATGCCTGCGGGCCGACGGTTTATGACTACGGGCACATTGGCAACTTCCGCACGTTTTTGCAGGTGGATGTGCTGCGGCGGTTTCTGCGTCTGACCGGAATGACGGTTCGCCACGTGATGAATATTACCGACGTGGACGACAAGATTATCCGCAACGCGGCGGCGGCGGGCGTGACGATCAAGGATTATTCGGCGGGATTTGAACGTGCCTTCTTCGAGGATCTGGAGGCGCTGCGCGTGGAACGGCCGGAGATCATGGCGCGCGCTACAGAGCATATTCCGAAGATGGTGGAACTGGTGGAGCGGCTGGCCAAGGCTGGCGCGGCTTACAAGACCGAAGATGGGAGCTGGTACTTCCGGCTGGCGGCCTTTCCGCAGTACGGCAAGCTGAGCAAGAAAGATTTGTCCGGGATGGAAGACGGCGCGCGTGTGGACGTGGACGAGTATGAGAAGGACTCGGCGCGTGATTTTGCGTTATGGAAGGCGGCGAAGCCGGGAGAAACGAGTTGGGATACGGCGATTGGGCGGGGGCGTCCGGGATGGCATCTGGAATGCTCGGCGATGGCGATGGAGTATCTGGGCGAGAGCTTCGATCTGCACGCCGGCGGCGAGGACCTGATCTTTCCACATCACGAGAACGAAATTGCGCAGAGCGAGAGCGTGACGCACAAGACATTCGCGCGCCATTGGATGCACGTGCGCTTTCTGCTGGTGGATGGGCGGAAGATGTCCAAAAGCGAAGGGAATTTTTATACGCTCAGGGACTTGCTGCTGAAGGGATTCAAGGCCTCGGCGATTCGCCTCGCGCTGATCTCGGTGCCATACCGGCATCAGTTCAACTTTACATTTGATGGGCTGGTGGAGGCGACGGCGGCGATTGACCGCTTGCGAACCTTCAAGGCGCGGCTGACCGCAGGGACGTTTGGGGCGGTCGAAAACGCCGCTCTGCAAGAGGCCGCCAAAAAAGCGCAGACGGAGTACAGGGCCGCGCTGGGGAATGATTTGAATACCGCCGAGGCGCGCGCGCCGATCTTCGATCTGCTCAGGGCTGCAAATACGGCAATGGATCAGGGCGAGTTGAAGGCCGCTGATCGCGATGCGATTCTGGCGGTGCTGGCTGACTTTGATGCGGTCTTTGATGTGATGGAGGATCGCGATGCGGAAGCCACGAGCCAAGCGCTTGCCTGGGCGGAGCAGGCGGGGCGGGCGAGCGATGTGTCGCCGGAGTTGCTGGCTCGGCAGGGGTTGACCGATGAAGCCATCGATGCGCTGGTGGCTGAGCGGACCGTGGCCAAGAAGCAGCGCAACTTCGCGCGGGCAGATGAGATTCGCAAGGAACTGGCGGAAAAAGGCGTGGTGATTGAGGACTCCAAGGATGGGGTTCGGTGGAAGCGGAAGTAACTGTGAACAGTGAACAGATACGCAAACTTACAACTTGACTCAACCTTTAACGATTGCAATCAGGAGGGTTTTTATGGAAGCGAACGAAGCGCAGGAGTTGCAGGAGCACGCGGAGCACGGCGGACACGATAAGTCGATGCAGCCGGTGGCCTTGACTATGACGATTTTGGCGGTGCTGGTGGCTGTGGTCACGGTGCTGGGCCATCGCACACATACCGAGGCGATTCTCGATCAGGATCGGGCCACGGATATGTGGGGCTATTATCAGGCTCACAAAATCCGCGCCAACGACACGCAGTTGACGCAAGACTTGCTGAGCGTGGTGACGATTGCGAATGAGGACGCGGCGAAGAAACTGGCCAAGGGTTATGCCGATCACCAGGCGAAGTGGGTCGACGATCTGAAGGACGAGCAGGAGAAGGCCGAGGCGCTGGAGGCCAAGGTGGAGCAGGCAGAAGTCAAAGCCAAACGCTTCGATCTGGGTGAGGTGCTGCTGGAGATCGGGCTGGTGATTACGTCGATTACGCTGCTGACCAAAAAGCGCGTTTATTGGTTCGCAGGGCTGGGCTTCTCGGTTGCAGGAATTGTGGCGGCGGTTCTGGGGCTGCTGGTGAAGTAGTGCTCGATCAGTGGGTCAGCAGCTTGAATGCATGGGTCCATTGGTTGTGGACGAAGCCGGGGATGCACCACAGCATACAGAGAGATTCTATGGCGCGCGCGGCCTCGGCCTTGCCCATATCGGCGGTCTCCCAGCCAAAGTCATCCAGCAGTCCGCTTACAAGTTTCTTGGCCGTTTCGTTGTTGCCGCAGATGAACATGGTGGGCTTGCCGCTTTTGAATTGCGGATTGACCATGGAATTGGCGCCGACCGAGTTGAATGCCTTGACGAAGTGAGCGCCCGCAAACTCGCGCTGTAACTCTTCCATGAGCGAATCATTGCGATTGGTGAAGAAGGGGAGCACGCCGTTGACCGGGGGCGCTTCTTCTATCGGATTGGTCGCGTCGATGACGGTTTTATCCTTGAGGTTGGCCGCGCCCGCCATGCGAAGCGCGTCGGCGGCCGCCTTGCCCTTGATGGCGAGGACGATTGTTTCGCCGAAGGCAGCCGCGGCGGTGAAGCTGCCGACAGCGGCGGTTGGATTGCGCTTGGCCCATTCGGCAAGTTTCTCCGGCGTTCTGGTGCCCAACATCACCTGATGGCCGTGCTTGAGAAAACCACCGGCCAAAGTTCTAGCAACATCGCCCGATCCCAAGACTCCAATTTTCATTGCGTTCTCCTTTTACGAGAGAGGCCGCGCAGTCCAGGAATGATTCATTTTTTCGTTGGGCACGAATAGCAGTAACAGAGCTAGTTTAAATCACAATTAATTTCAGAGTGGCTGATTATTTCGGCACGGAGACGCTGTACTCGGGCAGGATTCCGGCTTCAGCGGCCATGCGGAAGAAGCAGCGCATTCCTGCAAAGCATTCGTCGTCAAGGACGTAGTGAATGTTGGTGGAGAGATAGGCGCGGATAGTGGCTTCCGGAATCGGGATGCGGCGGGACCACTCGGCGACCAGGGCGTCGATGTTCTGGAGGCCGTGGGTGCGGGATTGGATCAAGTCTTCGGCGACACTCTCGTCCAAAGGGCTGCCGTGCGCAGATGCCCAGACGGCGGAGACGAAGGGAAGGCCGGTGAGGGTCTGCCACTCCTGTGCAAGGTCGTGATAGACGAGGAGTTCGCCGGTGCGTTCGAAGCGGTTGGCGCGCTCTTCGAGGGCAAAAAGGGCTGGGTCGCCGATGAGGATGGCGGCGTCGGCCCGCGCCAGCATGGCGTCGAGATCGGCGACCGCGGGCAGGAAGGGGACGTTCGGGTTATTCCAGTGGCGAAAGAGAATGCGGGCGTGGGCGAGCGTGGTGCGGCTGGCGACATCAGCGGCGACGGAGCGGAGTTCTTGGAGGCGCTGCGTGGCTCTCCTAACGAGAAGCAGGGAGCGGACGCGGCCCTTGGCGGCGATGACACAGCCGGGCAGGATGCGCAGGTCGGGGATTGTAGCGAGTGCGGCGATGGGGATGAGGCCGAGGTCGGCAGTGCCGGAGGAGAGGCGGTCGGCGCACTCGGAGGGCGATATGCGATCAATGTGATAGCGGTGGGCGAGTTTGACCATCAGGGGCTTGTGTTCGAAGTCCCACATGAGGGGCGCGGGATTGAGGAAACTAATGGCAGCGATGCGCAAACGGGGATGAGAGAAGAAGTTCACCTTCACCTAGAGTAACAACCGGGGGCGGTCAGCGGGGTGAATCAGGAGGGTTACAGCATCGGCTTGACTTCTTCTAATCCGCAGGGTAATGTGACGAGAATGCCGATAATTACCCGGTTTAGTTTCCTGTGAGGAACTAATCTGTACAATTATTGGACAATAGCCCTCCCTTGACGATGATGCCCCAAGCCGTGGAAACGCCAGTCGCGCCTCAGGTGGATGAGGAGCGGCTGGCGTGGCTGGCGCTGGTGCTGACGCCGGGTTTGGGGCCAAAGCGGATTCTGGATGCGGCCAAGCAGTTGAAGGCGGTGAGCCAGATATTCACGTTGCCGCTGACGTCGCTGGAGGGGTTGCGCTTTCCCGCTGAAGCGGCGCAGTTCATCTTCGACGGCAAGGCGCGGACGGTGGCTGAGGAAGAGTGGGCGCGAGTTGCGGCGCAAGGCGCGACGCTGGTGACCTACGGCTGCGCTAAGTATCCTGAGCGGCTCAAAGAAATCTATGACCCGCCGCCGGTGCTGTGGGTGCGTGGGGCGGCGAGCATCCTGAGCAGGCCGGGGATTGCGGTGGTGGGTACGCGGCATCCGTCGCCGTACGGATCGGGAATGGCGGAGATGATCTCGCGCGATCTGGCGGTACGGCGGTTGCTGATTATCAGCGGCATGGCGCGGGGGATCGACTCATGCGCGCACAAGGGGGCACTGGCAGCGCGTATGCCCACCGTGGCCGTGTGGGGCACCGGAATTGACGTGGTCTATCCCAAGGAAAACAAAAAGCTGGCGGAGGAGATTTTGGCTGGCGGCGGAGCGATTGTGAGCGAGCTGCCGATGGGAACCTTTCCCGCGCCGCAGAACTTTCCCCGCCGCAACCGGATTTTGAGCGGGCTGGCCGTGGCTGTACTGGTGGTGGAGGCGGCGGAGAACTCCGGGACGCGGGTCACGGCACGCTGCGCAGCCGACCAGAATCGCGATCTGTATGCCGTGCCGGGGAACGTGACCAACAAAGGTTCATGGACGCCCAACACGCTGATTAAGCAGGGAGCCAAGCTGGTGGCTACCTGGGAGGATGTGTGGGAGGATTTGCCCTCGCAGGTGCGGCTGGAGTTGGAGGCCGAAGCGCCGGCTGAATCCAAATCGCCGACGACCGCATCTCTACTGCCTGACCCGGTGCTTCGGCCCGAGGAAGCGCTGGTGCTGGAGGTTCTGCGCACCGATGACAGTTTGCAGATTGACGAGATTCTGGAGCTACTGGAGACGCAACTGACCTCTTCGGAGGTGTTTATGGCGCTCTTCGAGCTGGAGATCACGGGGCGCATCCGATGCCTGCCGGGGAAGAATTACGTGCGTGTGATGTGATAAAGGCTGCATTTTCAAGTTAATAAAAAATTGAGACCGGTAGCATTGGAGTATCAGGCACATATTGACAACTCAGAGTTGGCTAACTAAGCTGTCTGAATGGTTAGACTCAAGGTGAAGGAAGCAACAACTCTCAATCTGCGTCCAGGTATAACGAATCCAAATCTGTGGCTTCCCGAACGCCCATCAAAAACAGAATGGAATCGAATTCGAAGCATCGTTCTTGAACGTGATAGTTACACTTGCCGGGGTTGTGGTCATCGAGCTCTCAGATACATGAATATTCACCACCTGGAAGAGTCTGGTGACAACACACCCGATAATCTAATAACTATCTGTGTTGCATGCCATGCCGTTCTGCATATGGGAAATAATCTTCGTCTTCAAATCATAGAAATCTGGGAGTCTCCCATGTCACAAGTTGAAATAATCAAAAGGAGTCGTGAGGGAATAAGTGCCGGCCTGTCTCTGAAGCAAATAAATAAGAAATTTAGTCTACAAGCTGGTCAGTATCCGCCAACATCAGTTCAATATGCAAACGATCTACTTCTAAAAATTAAGAACAAATCACGTGCGTATTTACCCGAGCCCTTGAGCGCTGTATTTGTTAATCTCAAACGTTGGCAACTTGAGTAAGCGCAGAGTACCCATGGACTCGATTCTGAGACTGGGAGAGTATCGAGCGTTTACTCGCTCTGCATAGCCTCTTGAGCTGCTTTTGCGAGGAAGCCGGAGCGGGTGAGATGTTGAGTCTGTGCATAGGAATCAATCTGCGAGAGCAAGGAGCCGGGCAGAGAGATGTTGACGCGCCTCGGCGCGGGGTCGATGCGCGAAAGATCGAGATCGACCAGCATCCAAACGCCGCCCTGGTAGCGCGTGTCTTCGGCCAGTTTTTCCAGTGCGGTGGGTGCGGGGATGGGCTGGTTTTCACCGGCCGTATGACATTCCAAGGCCTCCTGCGCCATGCGATTGATCTCCTGCCAATCGTCCGCAGCGGAAAAGCAGCCGGGAAAATCCGGGAACTCGATCCCATGAGCGTGTTTCTTGTCCCCAACATGTACGTAAACTGGATACAGCATACTCACCTCCATTGCCATCCGACCTGCCGATAGATGCTGCGCAGCGTACCGATGGGAAGGTCTTTCTTTGGATGCGGAACGGTCACTGCGCCTGACTTTTCCGGATGCTTGAATTTGATGTGGCTGCCGACTTGATGCACTTTGCGCCACCCTTCCGATTCAAGCCTGCGCACGATCTCCGCGCTGTTCATGTGTGTAATTATACACAATTATCGTCCTGGATAGTTCAACTATTTGTCTGCTAAAAATGGAACGAAAAGCGAAGAAAAAGCGGCGGTGAGTGGAAATGAGATGGCCATTCGTGGTAGCTTGCAACTTTCGTGGTTGATTTTCCCGGAGGGGGAAGACGGCTGGCGGCGGGAGGATTTGGACCCGCGGCGAAGGCAACGGAATGGGGCCGGGCCGCGTCCAAGAGGCCGGACACGGTAAAGTGTTAAAGGAATAAGGATGGCAATGAGCAAATCACTGGTAATCGTCGAGTCGCCCGCAAAGGCCAAGACGATTGAGAAGTATCTGGGCAAGGGCTTCGAGGTTCTGGCCTCGGTGGGTCACATCATGGACCTGCCGAAGAACGACTTGGGCGTGGAGCTGGAGAAGCGGACATTTGAGCCGACGCTGATCGTGTCGCCGGGCAAAGAGAAGGTTGTGGCCGCGTTGAAGAAGGCGGCGGCCAAGGCGGACGAGATTTTTCTGGCGCCTGACCCGGACCGCGAGGGCGAGGCGATTGCGTATCATCTCGCGTTGCAGTTGGGGACCTCGGCCAAGGAGCGAAAGAAGATTCGCCGCGTCACCTTCAACGAGATCACTAAGAAGGCCGTGCAGGAGGCCTTCAAGCACGCGCGGGATCTGGACCAGAATCTTGTCGATTCACAGCAGACGCGCCGCGTACTGGACCGGCTTGTGGGCTATCAGATTTCGCCACTGCTATGGGATAAGGTGCGGCGAGGCCTCTCGGCGGGCCGCGTGCAGACGGTGGCCGTGCGTCTGATTGTCGAACGCGAGCGGGAGATTGGGGCCTTTGGGCCGGTTGAGTATTGGACGCTGGACGCGGAGCTTCACCCGGAAAAGCAAGCGGAGAGCAAGCTCAAGGCGCGGTTTGTAGGAATTGACGGCGAGTCGGCGCGTGTGGCCAATGGCACGGATAAGGATGGCAAAGAGCAGTTCATCTCCAACGCGCTGCCCGACGAAAAGTCGATGAAGGCGGTGGTTGCTGCGCTGGAGACGGCGGAGTGGTCGCTGGTTTCGGTGCAGTCCACGGAGAAGCAGCGCAGGCCTCTGGCGCCGTTCATCACCAGTCAGTTGCAACGGGACGCGTCGAGCAAGCTGGGCTTCAATGTGCGGCGAACGATGGGCGTGGCGCAGCGGCTTTATGAGGGCGTCGATATTGGCGAAGAGGGTCCTGTGGGCCTGATTACCTATATGAGAACCGATTCGCCGCGCGTGGCTCCGGAGGCGGTTGCAGGAGCGCGGGAGTGGATTGGCAAGCAGTTGGGAGCAAAGTATCTGCCCGCCACGGAGAATGTTTATAAAGGCAAAAAGGCGGCGCAGGATGCGCACGAGGCAATTCGCCCGACGGATGCGTCCCGAACGCCGGAGTCGGTGGCGCGTTATCTGACCGAAGAGCAGTTGAAGCTCTACCGGCTCATCTGGCAGCGGTTTGTAGCTTCGCAGATGACGCCCGCGATCTTTGATGTGACCACGGCGAAGATTGCCGCGGTGAGCGCGAAGACACGCAAGACTTATGATTTCCGGCTCTCGGGTTCGGTGGTTCGCTTTGACGGATTCTTGAAGGTCTACGAGGTTGCCGAGAAGGATGACGATGACGAGGCCGCCAACAAGCTGCCCAATCTGGATAACGTAAAGAAGCTGGAACTGGACAAGCTCGAAGACGAGCAGCACTTTACGCAGCCGCCTCCGCGCTACAACGAGGCGTCGCTGGTGAAGGTGCTGGAGGAGCGCGGCATTGGCCGGCCATCGACTTATGCGTCCATCATCAATACGATTCAGGATCGCGAATATGTCACTAAGATCAGCGGAAGGTTCTATCCAACTGAGATAGGAATGGTGGTCTGCGACTTATTGGTGAAGAACTTTCCGTATATCTTCGACATTGCTTACACGGCCAAGCTCGAAGAGGAGCTGGACGAGATCGAAGAGGGCAATGAAAAGTGGACCGTGCTGATGAACGGCTTCTACGACCACTTTGTCGATGAGTTGAAGGATGCCGGCGCGAACATGGAAGACATCAAGCGCATGGAGCATAAGACGACGGAAAAATGCGACCTATGCGGGTCGCCATTACTTCTCAAGTGGGGTAAGTTCGGCAGCTTCTATGCTTGCTCGGCCTATAACAAGAAGGATAAGTCGAGCTGTACCTTTACTAAAGAAAACACCGCGGGCAAGCCGGATATGAATACGCCCGAAGGTCAGGAGGCGACCGAGCAGGAGGAGTATTGCGATAACTGCGGACGAGTGATGGTGCTCAGGCGCGGACCCTTCGGAATGTTCATGTCGTGCCCCGGCTTCAACGAGGATCCGCCGTGCAAGACCTTTCGCAAGCTGAGCAGCAAGCAGCAGCAGAAGGTGGCAGCGCCGCAGCCTACGGGCGAGGATTGTCCGCAGTGCGGCAAGCCGCTGGTCCTGCGCCAGGGGAGTTATGGCGAGTTTGTTAGTTGCTCGGGTTATCCCAAGTGCAAGTATGTGAAGCAGAATATTATTGAAGGCTTGAAGTGTCCTAAGTGCGGCACGGGCGATCTGGCCGAGCGCAAGGCGCGGAGAGGGAATATCTTCTGGGGCTGCACCAATTATCCGAAGTGCGACTTTACTTCGAATCTGAAGCCTGTGGCTGAGAAGTGCCCGGAGTGCGGCAGTTCTTACTTAGTCGAAAAAACTCTGCGGTCGGGGATTTTTCTCGAGTGCCCGAATAAGAAGAAGAGCGCCGAAGAAGAGGCGGCGCCGAAGAAGCGCGCGAAAAAGGGCGCGGCAGTTGTGGAAACCGCAGTGGTCTGCGGCTACTCGAAGCGGATCGGGGATGCGCCGCCACTGCCTACTGCAGAGACACATGGGCCGGTGGTCGAGAAGCCTACAGAGAAACCTGCTGCAAAGAAGACCGCGAAGAAGGGCGACAAGAAGGCGCTGCAGCCGGCGTAGGAGGAGTTTATTGAAAGACATGGTAGAGAATCCGGCGAAGTCGAATGGAACAGCCCACTCGCTCGTTCTATTATTGCCAGGAGTAGATTTGCAAAAGCGGGATTATGGCCAATATTATTCTGCATTCTTGCTTTGTTTTTATTCTTGAACTGGGAGTTCTTTGAGCTTGAGGGCCATTACGGAGCGGGGATACTTGGTTCAAAACCAAAGCATTTTTCGATGATTGTTGCCGTGCCTCTTTTAATCTTTTTAGCGGAGTTACAATCGTATTTACGAACAACTGAACACAGGCTTCCTCCTAACTACCGTGAGACGATGATACTGAGACGAAATTGCCTTGCTATACAAACAATTGTCCCGCGTTTGTTCGGAAACAGTCATTTCATTTACTAAGCCTGGACTCCTAATAAAATGGGCGCTCACTTCAAAGAAAATACAGAATCCGACAAAGATTCCACCGATTGGACAACCGAAGTTTATCAGTTTGTTCCGCACCGTGGACTGGCCAACGCCCACCTGCAAACGATCATCGGGAACTTTTTTCCTCGGCCAGAATTTCGGTTGCAGGCTTTCGCGGAGACGGTTGAGGTGGATCCTGCCGACGGCAGTCGTGTGCTCTGCCATTGCCACTGGCAGGCCGAACCAGAGCAAGCCAAGCGGTTGACAGTGGTGCTGGTTCACGGACTGGAAGGCTCGTCGAACTCCCGCTACATTCAGGGCATCGCAACTCGCGCTTGGGAGGCTGGCTGCAATGTCGTCCGCATGAATATGCGCACCTGCGGTGGCACGGAGACGCTGTCACCCACGCTTTACCACTCTGGCCTCTCCGGTGACGTGGGCGCAGTCGTGAGATATTTTTCCGGGCAGCGCGGTTTGGAGCGAGTGGCGCTCGTCGGCTACTCGATGGGCGGCAACATGGTGCTGAAGCTGGCCGGAGAGTGGGGCAGCAGCGCGCCACTTGCGGCCGTGGCTACCGTCTGTCCAGCCATCGACCTGGCCGCTGGCGCCGATGCCCTGCACGAGCCGTTCAATCGCGGATATGAGTGGAGGTTTCTGCGCGGCTTGATGGCGCGCTATCGCCGCAAGACGGAGCTATTTCCCGCAATCTATGCGTCTGCCAAAGAGATAGGCCCGGTGAGATCCATTCGCCAGTTTGACGACAAGATAGTGGCTCGCTACTGGGATTTCCTGAACGCTGACGACTACTATCATCGTGCTGCCAGCGCACGCGTGGTGGACCGGATTGCCGTTCCCACGCTGATTCTGCGCGCCACGGATGATCCCTTCATTCGGCTTCTTCCGGAGTCCCGCGCAAAGCTGCTGGCAAACCCCAGCGTGACCTTCGTTGAGACACGCCACGGCGGCCACTGCGGCTATCTCTCCCGCGACTCCAGTAACGAGATTCACTGGGCAGAGGCAACTGTGATGCGCTTTTTACTGGCAACAATTGCGGGTGCATCAAAGGCCAATCGACGTTAGAATAAGAAGGCGTGGGCGAGTAGCTCAATTGGATAGAGCACCGGCCTTCTAAGCCGGGGGTTTCGGGTTCGATTCCCGACTCGCCTACCACCTATAGCAGTTTTCCGGCGGCAAGGTCGCGAACTAAGCCGTGATCGGCTGCCAGGAAGTCGTAGCCGGCCAGATCTTCCAGCTTCACCCAGCGCACTTGATTGTAGATGCGGCTTTCGATCTCGCCGGCGAATTCGCGCACGGTAAAAAATTGTAGATCGACCGCGCCGCCGTGACGATAGTTGTGACGAATGCGCGTGACGCGCGGGCCGATGACGGCGTGAATGCCCAGTTCCTCGTTCAACTCGCGCGCCAGCGCCTCTTCAGGGCTTTCGCCAACCTCGATCTTGCCGCCAGGAAACTCCCACAGCATCGCCATCGGCTGATCGGGACGCCGCTGGCCAATCAGGACTTCGCCGTCACGCACAATCAGCGCCGCCGCCACAAAGCGCAATGCGGGCCCAACTGGCCTGGAATCGGTTTGCTGCGTGGCTTCTTCCACGCTTCCAGTGTAAACGCAACAGCAGCTTTAGAGTTCGATGCGTCTCAGGCTGAGCTCCTATTCACCCGCTACAGCCGCTTCAATGCCTTCGGCAGCCGCGGGCCGGAAGTAGCCCCAGCCGCGCTTTGCCGCCGCCGCGATTAGCGTGGGTGATGGATTGACGGGGAACGCGCAACGCGCAATCTCCAGCATCGCCAGATCGTGAAAGGAGTTGCCGAAGACCGCATCGGGATGCGCGAGGCCAACGCGCCGCAGCGCAACAGCCTTGGCCGGACCGGTGGGAACATCCACAAGCTTACTGGTGATGAGGCCGTTTGCAACGCGCACTTCGGCGGACAGCACACGTTCTTCGGGAATTCCAAACTGACGTACGCCCTCGGAGACAATCCATTTATTAGTGGAGCTGACGGCCCATAACTCGACGCCAGCCTGACGTAGCTTGATCAGGAGCTGAGCCATCTCAGCAAAAAGATTCGGCTGGATGAACTGGCTCACGTAGCGCGCGGCGGCAGTGCGCAACTCCTCATCGCGCAGTCCAGCGTACATCTGCACCATGTCGCCGCAGATCTCAAGTTCGCTCACTGAACCGGCGCGATAGCCGCGATAGCGCGCGTCAATCCAGTCGCTCGCCGAGCGCGAGACAATCCCCTGCTCGATGGACCAGCGCATGAAACCGTTGCCGGAGTCACCGCCCCACAGCGTTCCATCGCAATCAAAGACCGCGATCTTGGGGTTGCAGTCAAGAACACGCCGCTCAAACTCCTCGGCGGTCCACTTGGTAGTTTCTGTTTGTGTGCCTGTCAATCGTTCCTCATCTGGAGAGCGAAATTATATGTCTGTTTCTATTTTCATTCAAACGCGGAAGTTTTGCACGTGAAGGTTTGATGAAGGGGAGCGACTAGGCAACAGGGATGATGTGAGCTGGCCACTATTTCACTATCGTGTAGGCAAAAGAATGGATACTCAACACCTTTGCACCACCAGCTGTTAAGGGAAATAATCTTTAAAAATCCGAGCTTTGAGCCTGAAGCTGTCTCAACGCTTGGCGACATCATTTTGGAGTTGCAAAGGGTATAATCGGCACTATGGCGACATATACAAATATTGAACGAACTTCAGCCGCGAATGGCGAGCCGGAGACCGATCAAAAATTGCTCGCGCTGGAGGCGCGCCTTGCACAGTTGGGCAGTCTGATGGTGGCCTACTCGGGCGGCGTGGACTCTGCCTTTCTTGCGGCCACGGCGCATCGTGTTCTCGGCGACGGTATGCTGGCAGTGTTGGCCGACTCACCGAGTCTCGCAAGGCGCGACTTTGAAGCTGCCTGCGCATTTGCGCAAGCGCGGCGGATGCCGCTGCACATCCTTGCCACCGAAGAGTTGAGCCGGCCCGAGTATCAGCGCAACGACGCCAATCGCTGCTTCCATTGCAAAGACGAACTCTTCGCGGCGATGGAGTCACTGGCCTCGAAGCTGGGCTTTGCCCGCATCGCCTACGGCATGAACGCAGACGATACCAGCGATTATCGCCCCGGTCAGCGCGCCGCCGAGGAACACGCAGTGTTGGCTCCGCTGGCGGAGGCAGGTTTGACGAAAGCCGAGATTCGCGCGCTCTCGAAGACTGCCGGCTTCGAGTTCTGGGATCGCCCCGCCGCGCCCTGCCTCTCCTCGCGCGTTGAATATGGTCGAGCCGTGACCCGCGAAGTGCTTGAGCAAGTCGAGAAGGCTGAGGATTGTCTGCGCCAGTTGGGCTTCCGCGAGCTGCGCGTTCGTCATCACGGCGAGCTGGCCCGCGTGGAGCTGGCCCGCACTGAACTACCCCGCGCTCTCAGCATGGAGATGCTCGACGCGATCACGGCAGCTCTCAAGCAGATCGGCTTCAAATACGTGACGCTGGATTGCCAGGGCTTCCGCTCCGGCGCCATGAATGCCGTATTGCCGGTGGAAGTATTAGCGCGGCGCGGCGCATAACAGGCTCTATCAATTTACAATCACATTGCGATGCGAATTGGTTATCTCGAATGTTTTTCCGGCATCAGCGGCGATATGCTGCTGGGCGCGCTGGTAGATGCAGGCGTCTCCTTCGACTGCCTGGAGCAAGCGACGGCTGCGCTCGGCGTAGGCGCGCGCCTCACGATGCGCAAGGTGAGCCGCAGCGGACTGGCCGCAACCAAAGTGGACGTAATCACGCCTGACTCGCCGGTAGAGTCAGCTCACTTTCATGACGAACATTCGGCACACACGCATGAGTCTCACTCGCACACACATCCGCACAAGCGCGAGCCGCACACTCACACGCCCCATCGCTCGCTATCGGCGATTGTCGAAATCATTCGCTCCGCGCCGCTCTCGGACGGTGTGAAGCAGCGCTCCATTCGCGCCTTCCAACTTCTCGGTGAAGTCGAAGCTGCCATTCACTCCGTACCCGTTGAAGAAGTGCACTTCCACGAGGTCGGTGCGGTGGACACCATCGTCGATATTGTCTGCGCGGCCGCGGGCGCAGAGGCGCTCAGTGTAGACCGCTGGCTTTCGTCGCCGCTCAATGTGGGCAGCGGAACCGTTGTTTGTCAGCATGGCACGCTCCCCGTTCCCGCGCCGGCAACGCTGGCTCTGCTGGGCGATGCTCCGGTCTATGCGGCCGGCGAGCCGATGGAGCGCGTGACTCCGACCGGAGCGGCGCTGCTGCGTATGCTCGATGTGCAGTACGCCACGCTGCCCGCGATGCGCATTATTAAGACGGGCTACGGCGCGGGCGGACGCGAGAGCGCGGGCCAGCCGAATCTGCTGCGCCTGCTCGTCGGCGAAGAGAGCGCGGATGCGGCCACGGAAGCCATCGCGGTGATCGAAACGGTGATCGACGATTGCAATCCGCAGTTGCTCGCCTACGTCAGCGAGAAGCTGCTCGAAGCCGGCGCGTGGGATGTCTATCGCGTATCGGTCCAGATGAAGAAGGGCCGCGCGGGTGTGCAGATTACTGTTCTCTGCCATCCTGATTTAGTGGCGGCGTTGCAGGAAATACTCTTCCGCGAGACCACTACCATTGGCCTGCGCTGGCGGTTGGAAAACAAGGTTGCTCTGGCGCGCGAGTTCGTGGAAGCCGAGACGCGTTGGGGAAAAGTGAGCATCAAGATCGCCCGCCTGCCCAACGGTACCATTGCGAATGCGTCGCCGGAATATGAGGATTGCCGCAGGATTGCCGCCGAGCGCGCGCTCCCGCTCAAGCAAGTGATGGAAGAAGCGATGAGCGCCTACGCGGCGAAAAAGGAGAAGGCCTGATGGATCGCGCAGCGATTGAAGCTCTGTTGAATGAAGTTCGCGAGGGCCGCGTCGCCGTTGACGATGCGCTTGATCGTTTGAAGGATCTGCCCTTTGAGGATATCGGCTTCGCCAAGCTCGACCATCACCGCTCGCTGCGCACCGGAATGCCGGAGGTGATCTTTGCCGCAGGGAAGACAACCGCGCAGGTGGCGCATATCTTTGCTCACATGGCGAAGGCTGGCGGCAACGTGCTGGCCACGCGCGCCACGCGAGAGATGTTCGACGCCGTAAAAGCTGTCGAGCCTCGTGCTGAATTTCACGAGACCGCCCGCGCCATTACGCTCGCGCAGGCCGCAACCACGCCGGGTAAAGGAAGCATCGCTGTCGTCTGCGCCGGCACCAGCGATCTGCCCGTCGCCGAAGAGGCCGTGGTCACCGCAAGGCTGATGGGCAACACCGTCGAACTGATTGCTGATGTCGGCGTCGCTGGCATTCATCGGCTGCTGGCGCAGAAGCAGGGATTGCAATCGGCGCGTGTGCTGATTGTCTGCGCCGGGATGGAAGGCGCTCTGCCCACTGTCGTCGGCGGATTGGTGAATGCGCCGGTTCTGGCAGTTCCCACCAGCGTTGGTTACGGCGCTTCTTTTGGCGGCATCGCGGCGCTGCTGGGAATGCTCAACACTTGCTCTCCCAACGTCTCGGTGGTCAACATCGACAACGGCTTCGGCGCTGCGTGTATTGCTTCGCTGATCAACCGTCTGTGAATACCCCTCGTCGTCTTACAATATGGTATTTTTCCGCTGGATAGATTTTGGAACGTGTTGATTCCACAATATTTATAATTATCTGCAAGGATTTGAAAATAAAAGAGGGGGGGTAGGGGGTGGGGGTCCTCTTTCAGGCTGCTTTGGCCGGTGCGGGTTGGCGGCGGAGAGTGGCGAGCGCAACCTGGGCGGCATAGAGGAGCTTGGTTGCGTCGTTGCCGCCGATCGCTTCGATGAGCATTCCGTGGGCGACGCAGGCGATGAAATCACTGATGTTTTCCCGCCCGGAGAGCGGCGGCATGGCTTTGCGATAAGCTTCGGCTGCTACGAGAGAGGCGGAGAAGCTGGATTCCTTTTTTGCCCGCTGTTCGCGGTAGACCCGTTGCCATTCGATCATACAGCGCGCGATGGCGGGGTTTTCTGGGATGGTGCTCGTTGCTTCGGTCGTCATGGTTATCCTCCGTGGAACTACTTTTCTTTATTGTGCGCGGAAGGGACGTAATTATATGCAAAAGACTGGCCGTCCAGGCAGACGCGCTTGCGCGCATGAAGTTCGTGGTCTCCCCGGTCCCCAAAGGCGAAGGACAGGGGGCACCCGGCACCGAAGGCGAAAGGCCCGCGGCTAAAGCCGGATTATTTGCAAGGCTGGCATTCAGGAGCCTGAAGGCTCCTGCTCCCTCCGACCGCCGTCCCCACGTGACTCGATTCGATTTCAATCGCCTGCAACCCCACGCTGAAGCGCGGAGCTAATAACCATTGCTCCTACGGCGCGGGGTTGAGGGTCTGCCGGGTTCCCAAATGCGAGGGATATGGAACTCGGCATCTGGCCAAGATGTTTTCGGGGTTAGGGCATCGCTCTTGCGGAGCCGATGACCTAACCCCTTGTCGGCAAGCTAAATCCCTTCCAACGCCCTAGGAGCGTTGGTTCTGGAATTGCCGTGACGGTTGAGTATGTGGGTTCGGTCCTCTGAAGCGTCCGCTGGTCACTGTTCGGTGTGAGGGCACCGTTTCCCTCATTTCTAACGGCAATGTCACCCGGGGCGTGACCCCGACAGCGGTCCATTTCAGTAGTGCGTGGATGCACCGTTCTAGAATCGGCGGCAAGGAAGCAAATCTCCCGTAGCTCAACGCGGGAAACTTGAATAGATCCCGTCTGCCCCCTGCACGAACCCACGTCGGGACACTTTCATAAGGTAAGAGGCGAGCCAACCGGCTAGCTTCTTCATATTGCACCTCCGTGAGAGTGTCCTCTCATCTTTCATCTTACCCCGATTCAAGGCTCCCGAATCTGTTGAAAACCAGGTATTTAACTCGATCATCAACGCTGGATATCAACGCGCGTCGGCAAAATACAGGTCTATTGTGGCGTCATTCAGGCCGCCATTCTTTAGTATGTCGCGTACCTCTTCTTCCGTGCCATATTTTGTATCCATCAGATAGCCTGTCTTTTTGTTTGCTGAATTATGTAGCCGCAGCTCATATTGCTGTGGGTCTGTGTTAGGGATTTGTTGGATGCCCAATATCTTGTACATGGTACCAATATACCTGGATGGGTTGCCGGTATGTTCAAAAGTAGTAGTTTGAGATGTGGGCGCCCACAAATTCGAAGGCCCCAGGTTATCAATCTGGGGCCTTCGTCTACTGGGTATCCGTGATGTTGGATGCCGCCTGAGAAACTAGTTAATTCTTGCACAACGAGAACAATATGTCAAATCTTGAGATCGAGTACCTGGCGGAGGGCAAGGGAGTTGAACCCTATTGGCTGATAAGGCCACTCGACCGTTTCTCAGGCGGCGTCCAGTACCCACTGGAAATACCCTCCAAACGCTTACCTGAGAATTTTCTGATTCTACTCCCAATTTTGGCCGACTGCACGATTATTTCAATCTAATACGCCTTCAAATCGAGGATTGCTTTGAGGATGGTCTCCGGCTGGGGGAGAATTGCGTCTTCCAGAATTGGCTGGTAGGCGACGAAGGTATCCAGAGAGCCGATGCGGCGAACGGGAGCGTCGAGCGAGTCGAAGAGCTCATCGGCAATGCGCGCGGCGATCTCCGCGCCGTAACCCCAACTGAGCATATCTTCGTGCGCGACGATGACGCGGCTGGTCTTGCGCACCGACTCCGCGATGGCCTCCCAGTCGTAGGGATTAAGAGTCCGCAGATCGAGAATTTCGACATCGATGCCGTGTTCGCGGCTGGCGCGCTCGGCGGCTTGCAAGGAGCGCGGGACTAGAGCGCCGTAGGTGATGATCGTGAGGTCAGCGCCGGCGCGAACCGTTCGCGCCTTGCCGAAGGGAATGGCAAACTCCGGACCCGGATAGGGCGCGCGATCATGCGTCTCGCGATAGAGGCGCTTGTGTTCGAGAAAAAGCACGGGATCGTCGCAGCGAATGGCGGTGCGCAGCAGGCCGTTGGCGTCGAGAGCATTGGAGGGAAAGACAACGCGCAGGCCGGGAATGTGCGTGAAGATGCTCTCGCCCGATTGCGAGTGATAAATGGAGCCGCCGGTAAGATAGCCGCCGATGGGCACGCGAATCACCACGGGGCAGGCCCACTCGCCATTGGAGCGCCAGCGCAGGACGGAGAGTTCGTTGTGAATCTGGTGCATGGCCGGCCAGATGTAATCGAAGAATTGAATTTCGACGACCGGCTTCATGCCGCGGACGGCGTAGCCAAGCGCGCGGCCGACAATGTTGGCCTCTGCAAGCGGCGAGTTGAAGACGCGCTCCGAGCCGAACTCGGTTTGCAGGCCGGCGGTTAGTTTGAAGACGCCGCCCTTGCCTTTGACCTCGGCCAGCGCCTCTTCGCGGCTGGCGTCGGCTACATCTTCGCCGAAGACGACAATACGCTCATCGCGGCGCATCTCGTCGTGCAGGCAGGCATTGATCAGATCGGCCATGGTGCGGGGCTTCGCGCCGGGAGTCTCCTGATCCTTCTGTTCAGCGGCAAACGAGGCGCTGCACGGATCGAGGTCTTCGGAGTAAACGTGCTTCTTAATCTCGGCCACCAGCGGCAGCGGCGCAGCCATAGCGCGTTCGGCGGCTTCGGCAACCTCGCGGTCGAGCGAGTGCTCCAGAGCGGTTATCTCGTCTTCGCTCAGAATTTCTTCGGCGATCAGCCGCACCCGCATTCGCACGAGCGGATCACGTTGCGCGTCGGCTTCAATCTCAGCCTGCGTACGATAGTGCCGGTCGTCGTCGGAGAGCGAATGCGAGTAGGCTCTCATGCAGTGGCCGTGGACAAAGGCCGGTCCGAGGCCGGAGCGGCAATGCGCCACAGCGGCTTGAAAGGCGTGGAAGCTGGCTTCCGGGTCGGTACCGTCTACTTCGACAAAAAAGAAGTTGGGATGGTTAGCCACCAGGCGCGAGATGTTGCCGCCGGGAATGCTGACCTCGACCGGTGTGCTGATGGCGTAGCCGTTGTCTTCCACGCAGAAGATCACCGGCAGCTTGTTGTTGGAGGCGGTGTTCATCGCCTCCCAGAACTCGCCTTGAGAGGTAGCGCCTTCGCCGAGCAGCGTGAGAACCACCTCGTCGCCGTGAAACTTCACCTCGCGAAAGGCGCGATAATCGTTCTCCGCTTTTGTCGCGGCCTCTGGATGCAGACTGAAGTAGCGGCCAGCCTCTGCGCAGCCAACAGCGTGGAGCACCTGCGAAGCGGTGGCCGACGAGGTGCTGACGATGTTGAGCGCGCGGCTGCTCCAGTGCGTGGGCATCTGACGTCCGCCACTGGCTGGATCTGTGGCCGCGCCCACGGCCTGCAAGAGCATCTCATCGGGCGTGACGCCGAGCGCAAGGCAGAGCGCGCGGTCGCGATAGTAGGGGAAGAACCAATCGTAGTTAGGGCGCATGGCCAGCGCCGCGCCTACGCCCAGCGCCTCGTGGCCAGCGCCGGAGATTTGGAAGAAGGTCTTCTGCTGGCGCTTGAGCAGTATCTCCCGGTCGTCGACGCGGCGCGAGAGCGTCATCAGCCGGTAGGCCTCCACCAATTGCCGAGGACTGAGGCTGCCGGAATCCGCCGACAGGGACTCTTGAGCGCTGGAAAGGGATCGTTCCATTCTCTTCACTCCACGATTTTATAGTCGATTACGGGGAAATAGAAGCTGCGAATTCAATTGTAGCAATTAGATGACATTAGAAGGAACAGCGGAATTTTGAGGCGGGGCGGCGCTTACCCGGCCCTTGCCTGTTATTGTCAAATAGGTAATTGAATGAATCCACCATAGGAACCCGCGAATATGTGGAAGCGTTGGCGAATCCGGCTACTCCTGTTCCTGGCCGTCCTCGGCCCCGGATTCATTACCGCCAACGTCGATAACGACTCCGGCGGCATCCTCACATACTCGCAGGCCGGCGCGCAATATGGCTACACGCTGCTGTGGACGATCATACCCATCACCATCGCGCTGATTGTGGTGCAAGAGATGTGCGCGCGCATGGGCGTGGTCACTGGCAAGGGCTTGAGCGACCTCATTCGCGAGGAGTTTGGCCTGCGCATCACTTTTATACTGATGGTCCTGCTGGTGGTGGTCAACTACACCAACGTAGTCACGGAGTTCATCGGCATCGCCGGCTCGCTGCATTTATTCCACGTCACGAAATTCATCAGTGTGCCCCTGTGCGCCGCGCTCGTGTGGTACATGGTCGTCAAAGGCAACTATAAGAGCACGGAAAAAATCTTTCTTGTTGCGTCTGTTGTTTACATTGCTTACATCTTTGCCGGCGTACTCTCGCAGCCCAGTTGGCACGATGCGATTCTGGCTACCGTTCAGCTTCCGGCGCGTTCGGTGTGGAGCGACAAGGCTTATATGTACATGGCCGTCGGCGTCGTCGGCACCACCATTGCGCCGTGGATGCAGTTTTATCTGCAATCGTCTATCGTCGAGAAAGGCATTCGCGTGAAGGACTATGCGGCCTCGCGGCTGGACGTGATCGTCGGCAGTCTCTTCACGGACATTGTTGCATGGTTCATCATCGTGGCCTGCGCCGCCACGCTCTTCGTGCATGGCATGGGCGCCATCCAAGTGGCCAGTGACGCCGCCGAAGCGATGCGCCCGCTGGCAGGCGACTACGCTTTTATTCTCTTCGCCTTCGGCCTCTTCAACGCTTCGCTCTTCGCAGCATCGATTCTGCCGCTCTCGACGGCCTACACAGTCTGCGAGGGCCTGGGCGTCGAATCCGGCGTGGATAAAGGCTTCAAGCAAGCGCCATTTTTCTACTGGCTCTACACGCTGCTGATCGCGGGCGGAGCGCTGACCGTGCTTCTGCTGCCCGATGCGCAGTTGATCAATGTCGCTATTCTCTCGCAGGTTCTCAACGGCGTACTGCTGCCGGTCGTCATCATTCTGATGCTGATGCTTATCAATCGCCAGGACCTGATGGGTGAGCACAAAAACTCGCGCCTGTGGAATGTGATTGCCTGGGCCACCAGCATTATTGTTATCGGCATGACGCTGGTGATGCTCTGGGGCTTGATTCCGGGACATTGAAGAGTGTATGGTGCGCAGGATTGACGCGATGTAACATTATGTGTTACATTTCTTTCGTGATCAGAACCTTCCGTCACCGAGGCATCGAGAAGTTCTTCAGAACCGGCTCAAAGGCCGGCATCCAGCCGAAACATGAAGCCCGATTGCGTATTCTGCTGACCACTTTGAATCTTGCGGCAACGCCGCTGGATATGAACCGGTATGGCTGGGACTGGCATTCGTTGAAGGGAGAACTCAAAGGGTTTTGGTCGGTGAGCGTCAACGGCAACTGGAGGTTGACCTTCACCTTTGAAGGCGAGGATGCCATTCTCGTGGATTATCAGGATTACCACTAAGGGAGCAATGATTATGACGATGATGCACAATCCGGCCAGCCCCGGCGAACTGCTGAAGGAATTCCTCGGTGCGAGGACCGCAACCGAGCTTGCCGAGCATATCGGAGTGGCGCGCGCCACCGTCTCGCGCGTTCTCAATGGCCGCACCTCCGTTTCGATGGACCTCAGCATCCGGCTCGGCGAGGCTTTGGCGCTATCGCCGGATTTTTTCTCGAAGGCGCAGTTACAGTATGACTTGTGGTTCGAATCGCAGAAGAGAAGGCAGAAGATCAGGCCACTGGCCGCCTGAATATCCGCAGTTGAGGCAGCCGCCTTCGGCCTATTGAGGGAACTTTTTCCATCCAAACGCATCTCACAGTTGCCGCTCGGAATGTTTGCGGCATGTGAGGAATCATGCTCCGCTCAGTTGCTTTGCGCTGCTCTCTATTGATGGTCTTTGCTCTCTTCTCCGCCGGTTGCCTAGCGGCGACTAAGACGCCGATTCCCGCTGCGGCGAATGACGCTTTGCTGGCGCAAACGCCGGGAAAACAGACGGCGGTCTTTGCCGGGGGCTGCTTTTGGGGGACGCAATCGGTCTTCGAGCGCGTCAAAGGTGTGCTGGCGACAATAGTTGGTTACGCGGGCGGCACGTCCGGCACTGCAACTTACGCACAGGTTACGACGGAGACCACCGGGCACGCTGAGTCGGTGCGCGTCGTCTACGACCCGTCGAAGATCACTTATGGCCAACTGCTGCGCGTCTTCTTCTCCATGGCGCACGACCCGACGCAGCTCAATCGCCAGGGGCCGGATGTCGGCACGTCCTATCGCTCCGCGATTTTTTATTCCAGCGAGGAGCAGCGCCGCATCAGCCTCGCATATATTGCTCAGCTTGACGCGGCCCACGTCTTTCCCAAGCCGATTGTGACTCAGGTTGTGCCGCTGAAGGGCTTCTATGACGCTGAGAGCTACCATCAGCATTACGCGGACAATAATCCTGATAATCCTTACATCCAAGTCTGCGACCGTCCCAAGATCGAAGCGCTAAAGAAGCAGTTCCCGGAGTTGTTTCAGGAATACAAGGGGAAATGAAGCGCAACTCCGATTGAGAAATGGGTTGGTTTCCGATAGCGGTAAACAACCGGAATCCGATACATAGCCACTCGTCTATGAAGATTCTGTCGCTAACTTCCGCGATCTAAATCCTTGATTGAATATCCAGCAACTCATCCTCTGAATAGTTCACGAGGTACTTTCCGTAAATTCGGAGACCTTTCTCAATTGCTATAACGCTGAGAATGGCGCGGGCATCCTCGCCGGTTTCGGCCTGCAATATTTCTGTGATGCCGATTTCCGCTAGTTTCCGAATTGACTGAAAGTAGTCGTCCGCAACCCATTGCGGAACATCCGGGTTCTTGCCTTCCTTACGAGCCAGTTCGATGATTGCAACAATCGCATACGTGTTCCAGTCAATCACGCCTCGTTCACAATAACTTCTGACAAGAAACGGGACAGCCGCGAATGAAGCGTCACCAACATCTCCTTGGTGGTAAAGTTCCTCCCAAAGCTCCTTCCAGACCTCTGTCGTATTGACGTCGGTTCCAAGTCTTTTGAGCAATGGACGCGGATCTAGGGGTGTTTTGTATCCCCCGGTTAAATTTAACCAACGGACGTCATCAAGGCTGATCACGGAATGTTCTCTCTTTGCTAGTTAATCAATTTCATCATAAAGTGTGTATGGACGCATATCTGGTAGTTAATGCGACTTTCTCCCCTCATCCCAGCTTCACGAAGCGCATTGCGGCGGAGTTCATGCAGTAGCGCAGGCCGGTCGGCGGCGGGCCGTCGTTGAAGACGTGGCCCAGATGCGCATCGCAGCGACGGCAGGAGACCGCTGTGCGCCCCATCCCCAAACTCAAATCGCTGGATTCTACGATATTCTCACGCGCAATCGGCTGCCAGAAGCTCGGCCAGCCGGTGCCGGAGTCGAACTTGGTCTCCGAACTGAAGAGAGCCGTATCGCAACAGACGCAGCGAAAAATTCCGCGCTCATGCAGGTTCCAAGTGGCGCCGGTGTAGGGGCGCTCGGTGCCGGCGCGTCGAGTCACGTCATAAGAAATTGGCGAGAGCTGGTGCCGCCATTCGGCATCGGATTTGACGATGCGGGGAACGGTGACTTTGCCGGTGTTCTTGCCATCAGCCGAGAATTCTACGATGGTCACTGTCGCGGGTGAACTGGCGGCAGAGACCGGCGGCAGTGGAACGAGAGTTGTGCGGCGCAATGCCCAGAAGGCTGCTCCGCTTGCCGCGGTCGCGGCGGCAAGAATGAATGCGCGACGGCTCAGATCATTTCTTACGTCTGAGGTGGGAGACTGCTCTTGCGATGGATTCTTCATGAGCATTCCTTTCTTGAGTGAGCATCAACCGAAGGTGAATGCGAAGGCCTGCGCGCCCGGTGAGAGAAATTCAATACGAAAGACGCGGTCGCGCACGCTGCTTTTTTGCCGGATCAGTTGGTAGAGTCGATTCTCCGTCACTGTGCCATTGCCGTCCGCATCGCAGTCTTCGCCGTGATCCGCGCCGGGCGGCTTGCCATCGAGCGTAACGCGGAAGCGAGCGGGCTTGCCGTCGTGCGGTGGCCCCAAAACCAGATGAAGATCGCGAGCATGGAAGCGGTAGACGATGCTGCCGGAGGACGACAGAAGGGTCGCGATCTGAGTCTCGTCCTTCCACTCGCCCGTCAGCGCCCACTCATTCAGCTTCAGTTTCTCTGGCTCTTGATATTGCTGCTGCGCATCTTTGTTAAAGCCGCCGGGAGAGGCAAAATTCTCGGCGCGATCGTAGCCGATATAAGTCTCCGGCGATTGCACGGCTTCAAAATTGGAGGCAGCCTCCGCGCCACTGGCTGCGATTTTTGTTGCCGTCACAGGAGGCGGCTGATGATTGCGCTCCGCGAGCAGGCGGCGAATCCACGTTTCCGATTCATCGTAGTTGCCTTCGCCGAAGTGGTGATGACGCACGCGCCCCTCCGCATCGATGAAGTAATGCGCGGGCCAGTACTGATTATGGAAGGCGCGCCAGATGCGATAGTTGTTGTCCATCGCGACGGGGTATGCAATGCCTAGTTCACGCACGGCGTTGCGCACATTCGCCTCGTCCTTCTCGAAGGGAAACTCCGGCGTGTGGACGCCGATGACGACGAGACCGCTGTCTTTGTATTTGCCGTGCCATGTGTTGAGGTAGGGCAGCGTGCGCAGGCAGTTGATGCAGGAATAGGTCCAGAAATCGATGAGCACCACCTTGCCGCGCAGTGACTCGGCGGTGAGTGACGTTGTATTGAGCGTGTTGGGCAAATTAATCCAGGCGGTTGCACCGGAGAGGTTGGCCAACGCGCTGGGCACACCATCGGAGTCACCGTTGACCGGCGTCGTTATTGAGGGATTATCGTTGATGACGATCGTCTGCTCTTGCTTGATGGGAACGGCGCGAGCGACGAGCCGCTGCTCCAGATTAGTTGTTCCGGACTGCGAGAGTTGTGTGAGAAGGCCGCGATCCAGGCCAAAAGCGACAGCAGCAACGCCGGCCAGGACAGCGACTCCAAGAATGTGGCGAATCCACTCCTCCGCGCCCAGCGAGCTCTTCATTGCTTTGAAGACGCGGCCTCCGGCCAGCAAGGCAACCGCCAGCGAAGTGGCCGCTCCGGCGGCGTAAACCAGCAACAGAATCGCCGTGTGAGCGCTGGCGCCGCTGAGCGCCGCCCCGGTGAGAATCAGTCCCAGAATCGGTCCTGCGCAAGGCGTCCACAGCAACCCGGTGGCAATGCCGAGGACAAATGAATTGAGAATGCCTGGGCCAGCTTCGGGGTTCTGCGAGAGCCTGCTGCCGAGTTGCACCAGCGGGCGCGAGAGGCGCTCGGCGAGCGATGGAATGAGCAGTGTGAGGCCGAAGATTGCAAAGAGAATTAGCGCGGCGATCCGGCCAAACTGATTGGCGCGAACGGCCCACGCGCCCCCCAGAGTCACCAGACTAGCCACCAGCGCGAAGGTGGCCGCCATGCCGACGAGCAGCGGCAGGCCGCTCTTGCGAAAGGGTTGATCGGAACGGGCAAAAACGAAGGGCAGAACGGGAAGAATGCACGGACTGAGAATGGTGAGAACGCCGCCGAGATACGCGAGAAATAGCAAGATCATCAAGCTGAATTACTCCTTCATTTCGGTGCGCTAACTCGATTGACAAGGCGAAACGGCCAATCGCCCCCGCACACTATCAGACTCCGAAGGCATTGAAAAGATACAGAGATTGATTGGGGCTATCGAAGCAGTTGCGGAATGCGTCTGGGCTTCATATTGCTAAACCGGCCCAATCCCCCTACAATAGAAGAGAGCAATTGAAGGAAAGGTCCGTCTACAGAGATGCCCAAGGAAAAGATTCATCCCAACTACGCCGCGGTGCAGGTAAAGTGCGCCTGCGGAAACAACTTCGAGACCCGTTCGACCCACAAGGGCGACATCCACGTGGAAATCTGCTCGGTTTGCCACCCGTACTATACCGGCAAACAGCGTCTGGTGGATACAGCAGGCCGCGTGGAGCGCTTCCGCCGCAAATATGCCAAGAGCGACAGCGCTGTGGCGGCGGCAGCAGCCAAGTAACCGCACCCCGGCAACGGCAAGCACGAGTGGGCCTCCGCCAACGCGGAGGCCCAACTTCGTTTTAGAAGAAGCTTGATCAAAAAGGTTCAGATGTCTGGCAAAGGCTTTACCGTGAAGAAGGGCTGGGACTCACCCCGCGAGCACGCGATGCCCGCTGATGCGCGTGTTCCCGCCGAAATGCGCGTGGGGCCGGTTGTGGTCGCTCCTGCTACGGTGCTGGCGCCGATGGCCGGAGTTACGGATACTGTCTTCCGGCGGTTTATTCGCCATGCGAGTTTGTTCACAGCGACCGAAGAACTTCCCTCAGGGGCTGAAGCCCCGTTCAACTCAACCGGGAATATGTACGGGCTGAAGCCCGTACCCTTCATGGTCGAGTCCGCTGTCAGCAACGCTCAATCCGGCTGCGGGCTGCTGATGACCGAGTTCACCTCAGCCGACGGTTTGGCGCGGATGCGCGAGAGCAAGCGGCAGCGCTACCTGACTTTTTATGACGACGAGCACCCCATCGGCGCGCAGCTCTTCGGAGCCAATCCCGAGACGCTGGCCGAGGCGGCGCGTATTGTGGAAGAGACCGGCTTCGACCTTGTGGACCTGAATCTCGGCTGCCCTGCCAAGCGGGTTGTCGGCTCCAATGGCGGCTCAGGCCTGCTGCGCGATCTGCCGCGCATTGGAGAGATTTTCAGGGCCGTGCGCAAGGCCGTTTCGATTCCTTTTACCGTGAAGTTTCGGCTGGGCTGGAATGACGCGGATATTGTCTGCCAGGAACTGGCGCGGATGGCTGAGGGCGAGGGATTGAACGCGGTCGCGCTGCACGCCCGGACAAGAGAGCAGGGTTATAGCGGTCAGGCGCGCTGGGAGTGGATTGCGCGCGTGAAGCAGGCGGTGAAGATTCCGGTCATCGGCAACGGTGACATCCACACTCCAGAGGCGGCGGTTGCGATGGTGGCCGAGACCGGCTGCGACGCGGTGATGATTGGCCGCGCCGCCCCGGCGAATCCATGGATTTTTCGGCAGATTGCGCAATACACGGCCACAGGCAGCTACGAGCGACCCACGTCGGAAGATCGCTATCGCATGATCCGGGCTTATTTTCAGATGCTGCTGGACGAAGCTGAGGCAACCAAAGATCTGCCTCGCTCCGCTCGGCTGGGCGAGACCTCCGGCAGAATGAAGCAGTTCGCGACTTGGTTCACGCATGGCGTGGCGGGAGGAGCAAAGCTGCGCGCCGCCATCTATCAATCGCGCACTGGAGAAGAGGTGCTCTCGCAGGTGGACGCTTTCTTTGCGGCTCGGATCGCGGGCGGCGGCGAGTCTGATTTGATGACCGAAGAAGATGCGACGGAGTTGCCGCAAGAGATTGCGTTTTGCGATTGATGCGACGTCGCTATCGCAGCAGAGCGACGCACGCCAGCAAAACTATGCTGATGATGGCCGCCGCGAACGCAACAACAATCCACGTAAGAATTGTGCTGTTCTCCTTATGTGAGTCGTCCGGATCGGGCGGCGAAAGCACTCGCGCCATTTCGATGCCGACATTGCTGTGACCGGGGACGGAAACGGCCAGTTCGAGCAAACTATGCGCGGACTCTTCCGGGGTGGCTTCGCGTGCCAGCGCCTCGATATCCAACTCGTGGACAAATCCCCAGAGACCGTCGGAACAGAGCAGCAATGTGTCGCCGACGGCGAGCGGAATCTGATCGATTTCGATCTCCACGTTGGGTTGAAGACCCAGGCAGCGGTCGGGAATCATGGCATCGGGATGGTTCAGAGCTTCTTCCGCGGTGATGAGGCCTCGGTTGAGTAGAGCTTGTACCGTGGAGTGATCGGCAGTGATCTGCTTCAGGCGATCAGCGCGCAACAGATAGGCGCGGCAGTTTCCAATGTGTCCTATTAGGGCGGTGATGAGTTCGCCCTCCCGTTGCAGCAGCGCCATCACCATCGTCGCGTGCATACTCTCATACAGCGAACCGGGAGAGTTGGCCGCCGTCACGATGGTTGAATTGGCGCTTGCCGCAGCTTCGTGGATGGCTTTTTCTGCCGGGTAACCCTGTGGCCTGCCGGAAATCTGGTTGTAAAACCGCTCAACAGCTATATTGGCCGCGATGGCTCCTCCCGGAGACCCGCGCACACCGGCTGCAACCAGCATCAGGTCACCCAGGGGAATGTGAAGATGGAAGACGGAACTCTGATGTTCGTCACGCTGCTCCCCCTGCTCACACACCTCCACTATATGGATGATGGGCTGACCGTGGACTGGGAGTTTACTCATGCCTGAACCTCGCTAACAGGACATATCCCATGAAACACTATGACTTAATTCACTTTAACACGGCAAATTCATAACATGGAATGGACTTGTGCATATCAGGGACAGATGTATCCGTCGGGTTAGAGGATCAGTGCTGTAATTTAATTCCCACGGGGAAGAGAAGGGAGCAAGTCTTTCCCGAGTTCGAGGCGCGCGGTGCGACGCATACCAAGCGTCTGTGAGTGCCGAGTAACGAAGAACTGAGGAGAGTGGGATCCGTCCATGAGGCTACATTCCGCGCGCAAATTTCGTTTGCCGGGAATCCCGGTCACCACCCTGCGGACGAAGACCCGTCCGCGGGGGCATTGGTTTGAGCGGATTTTTGCTCGCAACACTGCTCTTTGGCCGGCAGGTCTTAATCCCCATTCTCAGTTGCTAAGCGTTCCATCTTGAGCCGACGGATGCCTCAGAACCGTACTCGGAGCCGTCAAAGCTCTGTTGGTGTCCAGAGACCATTCCGTCCACCTGCAGCGGAGCCGGATTGACAGCGGGGTCTTTGGCCACCTGCCGCCATGCGTCGCGCACATTCTTCACGCACTCGATCGAATGCTCGAACTTCTGCAGCGAGGCCGACTGCGAGGCCTGCAATATCTGCGCAAAGATCGACGCGTAGAACTCGCTGAGCACCTGCGCCGGCCTGCCGCCCACATCCATGCGCAGCCGCGCCTGCAGGTGAATGATAATATCCAGCGCCCGCTTCACCGCAGTTCGCCGAGCCTCCGCGTCGCCGCGCTCAACGGCTGCCGAAGCCGCATACAGAAAGCGCAGAATTCCGTCATAGAGGGCTACAACCAGATCAACCGCCGAAGCGCTGTCCAATGCGTGTTCCTGATAACTGCTCATGGGGAAATCTCTCCTTAGCCATTTGTTTGCTGGTTGTATCCAGTGATTGCCGAGTAAAGCTCATTGACCTGAGACAGCTCGGATGGAAGCTCCTGCATGATCTGGTTCGCCTGATTCAGCTCAGTGGTAAGGCTCTTTTGCTGCGCGGAGATCATCAGCTCTTCCTTGGAGATATCCGCGTTCAATGTGGATTCGATGTTGCTGTTGGAACTGGAGGCAAGTGACAGCACGCCCGTCACGGAACTGGTGCCGGCATTGGTCAGCATGGCGGAGAAGGTTTGGCCCCAACCGGTCGCGTTCTGGAAGAAGCCCATCACGCCGGTATAGTCCGAGTTCAACACGGAATCCAGGCTGGCGGAGTCTAAGGCAATCGATCCGTCGTTGTTTACGCTGATGCCTAGCGTGGTCAGGTTGTTGATGTCTGATGCGCTCGCGTAATTCAGCGTTGCGCTGGTGGTGTTGGTCGAGTCCAGAAGGGTGGAAGTCACCGTCAGATCGCCGCCGCTTCCGAGAGTTGTGGACGCCAGCGACAGGCTGTACGAGCCATCGCTGTTCTCGACGACCGAAGCCGTAACGCCAATGTCGGCCGCGGTGATGGCCCCGGCCAAGCCTGCTAGATTGTTGCTGGGAGATGTGGCCGATGCCGGAGGTACGCTGATCGTGTGCGCCGTTCCGCCGCCCACTTTAATCGTAATCGAGCCGGAGAGCGCGTCATTTGCGCCGGGAACCTCCGTAAATGTGCCGCCGTCCGGCACCGTGGAGCTGGCGGTGCCAGCATCGTTGTAACTCAGCGGAGTATCGCTGGTGGCCACGATGCTGGAGCTTACGGTCAGCGCTCCGCTCGAGCCTACGCTCTGCGAGGTCAGCGCCAGCGTCGATTCGCCGGCGCTGGTCACGACAGTCGCCGTCACCCCTAGATTGGCCTTGTTGATGGCGCTGGCCAGTCCGGAGATGGTGTTGTTTCCCGATGTTGTCGGAACTGGAATGCTCACGGTGGCATTGCTGCCCACCTGGATTGAGATCGAACCCGCAAGAGTCGTATTGGTGTTGCTGGTGATCGAAGTCAGCGTTCCATTCGGGCTGGCCATATTCAGGCTGCCCAGCAACTGCTGCTGCAGAAGCGAGAGCGTGGGTGATCCGAAGAGCGGTTCGGCGGCGCCGGAGCTGTCCAGACCCTCCTGGGCGTTGACGGCGCTGATCAGCGAGTTGTAGTCGCTGACCATCTGGCTCATGGTGCTCACTACTCCGGTATTGTCGTTGCTGATCACTACCTGCACCTGCTCCAGGCTGTCGTCCGACTCGGTCGCGCTCGGCGCCAGCAACTGAAAGGTCACGCCGGGAATAAGATTGGCAACGGTATTCGAGGCACTGGTCAGCGCCACTCCGTCTACCGTAAGTTTGGCGTCCGCACCCGCCACAGCCTGGTGATAGTCCAGCGCAGTTGTACCGGTAATGTCATTGAGCTTTGAGCTTACCGTCAGTGTTCCGATGCTTCCAGTGGTTGACGAGGTCAGCGAAAGGCTCTGCTTTCCACTGCTGTTGGTGACAATCGAGGCCGTCACTCCCAGGGTGGAAGAATTTGATTGAATTGTGTCCATCAGCCCGGTCAGCGTGTTATAGCCGCTCGATGTGCCTGTATAAACCGTATGAGCCGCCGCGCCGGAGCTGGGTTGCGCGCCGACGACAATGGTCTCTGTCACGCCGCTGCCGACTTTGACCGTGAACGATCCGGAGAGCGTATCGCTGTTGCCGGCCAGCGCCGTCATTGTGCCTGTTGACGCTGTTGAACCGCTGCCCGCCGTGCCGGTATAGCTGAGAGCCGAAGTATCGGTTGCGGTGATCGAATTCGAGGATGCCGTGATATCGCCGCTCGCTCCCGAAGTCGTCGAGACCAGGCTCAACCGCGAACCCGAGGAATCGGTCAGTACGCTGGCGTTGATGCCCACCGCCGAGGAGTTGATCGTCTGCGCAAGCCCGGAGAGCGTATTGTCGCTGGAGTTCAGCGTGATGGTCAGTTGCGTGCCATTGCCCGCCTTCAGCGTGATCGATCCGGTTAGCGGGTCGTCGGCGTTGGCGACCTGCGTCAGATAGCCGCTCGAG
Source organism: uncultured Occallatibacter sp. (assembly GCA_964408275.1). Lineage (GTDB taxonomy): Bacteria > Acidobacteriota > Terriglobia > Terriglobales > Acidobacteriaceae > Telmatobacter. The sequence goes on along the minus strand of CAYOYX010000032.1, from coordinate 1,574 downwards.
GTCGCCGCCAGATTGCTCACTGTCACTGAGTGTGTTCCGGCCAGAGCCGTTGAGTCAGCCGCCGTCAGCGTCAGCACATTCGTATCCGAGCTGGAACCCTCTTTTTGCGCCATCACACCAGTGAAGTCCGTCAGCGCGCTCACGTCATTGGAGAGACTCGAAAACAGCGTTCCCAAGCTCGATATGGTTGTGTCTTCCTTTTGGAGTGAAGCCAACTGAGTCTTCCACGGCGTCTCCACATTTTGAAGATTGGTGACAATCTCCGCCACCGTCGAGCTGACGTTGAAGCCTTGCCCACTTGTCGCCGATCCGAAGTTCAGTCCTACTGTGCCCATCGTCCCCTCTGGCAATCACTGATGCAGCCTGAGAACCACTGAATCACAAGGCCCATTAAAAAAGACTCATTGAGAATGCCGGTCAATCACTTAGATTTCTGTGCCGCATTGCTTCCGGCCAATGGCTTCATCGGCTCCGTTGTCGGCGGCTTTAACCTTTCCTCTGCAAATCGCACAGCATTGCGGTCTTTCGCTCACGCAGAAAAAAGCGCCCTTGCGGGCGCCTCGGTGTGTTCTATCAATTTTGGTTAATGTCTTCGCACCAGCGAAGGCCAGGTAGATTATACAAAGATGCTGACGCTTCTGCCGGCGCGGCAGCAGTCTTACGCCGCCGGTTTCAGGCTCTTGACGCTCACTTGCGGAATCGCCGGGTGGAGATCGGCCATCAATGTTTCATGAGTCCCCAGGTACTGCAATACATCATTGATGGAATCCTCGAAGCGCCCGCCGGTCTTGTGCGTGGCTTTGACCCCTTTGGAGACCAGTTGGCATACTTCAAAGCGGTTCATACCCTGCGCCAGCGCGCGGTGAATCTTGTCGGAACGCATGACTTAACTCCGGTCAACGGGTGAATGTTGCGTTCGCTGCGGAGCTCGTCGGGGGCGGTCGTACGGCAACTGCCGAGCAGGCTGATTGAATCGAGCGGAGGAGGATGCCTGTTTACTGCTCTCTTCATTGTACGCCGGAATCGGTTGGCAGCATGGGGTATTTTGATGCAGAATGAAAATTATGGCGCTGCAATTCACTACATCGTATCTTCAAGATGCGCTTTCGCTCTTCCGATACTACAAAGCCCAGGCCGAGCGAGCCATGGCGCAGGTATCGGACGAGCAACTTCTTGTGGCTCTGGACAGCGAGTCAAACTCCATTGCCATCATCGTCAAGCATATGGCCGGCAATATGCGCTCGCGCTGGGTGGGCTTTCCCGAGGCTGACGGAGAGAAGCCCGGCCGCCAGCGGGATAACGAGTTCATCGATCCGCTGCCCACGCGGGCGGCGTTGCTCGCCTCGTGGGAAGATGGCTGGAAGTGCCTCTTCGCCGCGCTCGATCCACTCACGGATGAGGATATGGCCCGCACTACGATGATTCGCGGCGAAGCTCATTCGGTGATGCAGGCCATCCATCGCCAGATCGCGCATTACTCCTATCATTGCGGGCAAATTGACTTCCTTTGCAAGCACTTTGCCGCCGGTCATTGGCAGTCATTGACGGTTCCGCGGGGCCGTTCCAGCGAGTTC
>CAYOYX010000031.1:0-37543 GCA_964408275.1 uncultured Occallatibacter sp. | reverse complement strand
CTGTCAACGATGTGCCCGGTCTAAACTGTCAGGGATGTCCCCGGCCGTACAAAAGTTGTCAGTTGTCAGTTCTCAGTTGTCAGTAAAAAAGCCCGTATGTTGGTTGGTGGTCATGCCTCTATTGTGCGCGTTGGGGCAATAATGATCTGCAAAAAATCTTCATGCGATTGCCCTGCGACGGGAATGAGATCGGAGAATGTTCCTGACCCTAGTTGATATACTTTGCTTTTCACCTCGATTGCGCGGAATGTTGCCTGCAAGCGCGGCGAAATGAAAGAAAATATGGACTCTTTGGAACGAAAAAGGGTCCGCTCGCGTAAGGCTTATTAGGCCGAATTTTACGCCAGAGGTATTGTCCGAGGTTGCCCGCGAAATCACGTATTTGCGTCCAGAGCCGCTCTCCGAGCGTCTTGAATATTGGCCAAGAAAATTCTCAACGATTTGTGGAGAGGAATCATGCATCAGTTCGGAATGAGTGTGTTGCCGCGGCGGAAGGCGGAGTTCACAAAGAGGAATGCAACTCAGGCAGGCAGTCGGTTGCGCGCCGCGGCGGCTTTTCTGCTGACCCTGACGGCGGGATTGCCCTCGGGATTTGCGCAGCAGGCGTCGGCGACGGCTCCCGATAAGGCGGCCTCCAATTTGCCTGCGGCACCCACACCCACGCCGACCGAGCCGCTCAACCTGCGGCAGTCGCAGCGCGATTTCTCCCGGCCTGCGGGCAGGTTGCTGGGGAATCCAATTAATAAGTATCGCCCGACCTCCATCACCAAGGCCAGCTTTGAGAACTCCGTGCGCCTGAGAGATATGGTGAAGGACGGCAAGATTTATCTTAGCCTGAGCGACGCGCTGGCGCTGGCTCTCGAAAACAACTATGACATTGCCATTGCCCGCTATAACCTGGACATTGCCGACACCGACATATTGCGCGCCAGGGCCGGTTCCGTGCTGCTCGGCGTGAATTCCGGTCTCGTCACCGGTACGCAGAGCGGCGCCGCATCGACGAATGCCGTCGGCGGCGGACCGGGCGGAACTACCAGCGGTTCCGGCGGAGCGGCTTCGGGCAGTTCCGGCCTGGTGCTTTCCACCAATGGCGCAGGCCCGCAGCCGGAGGTTACAGACCCCACGCTGGGCGGAGCGATTCAGTTTGATCGCCAGCACGCTCTTCCCACCAGCTTCTTCAACACCGGCACCTCTACCACCAACAGCTACAACTTTAATTACAATCAGGGTTTTGTGACGGGCACGGCCTTTCAGTTCGCCTTCAACAATACCTACTCCGCCAGTTCCAACGAGACTGCCACTTATAACCCGTTGTTGAGCTCGGTTTTCAGGGCGACGATGACGCAGCATATTCTGCAAGGCGCCGGCATCTGGGTGAACAAACGGTTTGTGTATCAGGCGATCAATGACCGGCGTATCACCGACTCGGCCTTCCGCCAACAGATTTTGTATACAGTCAATCAGGTGGAGAACATCTACTGGGGACTGGTCCTGGCCTATGAGGATGTGCAGGCCAAGCAGCGCGCCCTGGAGCAGAGCACCAAGCTGCTGGCCGACAACAAAAAGCAATTGGAGATCGGCACCCTGGCCCCGCTCGATGTGGTCAACGCTGAATCCAGCGTATCCAGCGACAAGCAGGCGCTCATCAGCTCACAGAATACTCTTAACTATCAGCAGCAGATCATCAAGCAGGCGATTGCCCGCAACCTGAACGATCCGGCACTGGTGGCCGCGGCGGTGATTCCCACCGACCGCGTGAGCATCGAGCCGATTCCAGAGGAGACGCAGTCGGTCGACGAACTGGTGCAAACGGCCTTCCGGCAGAGTCCGCTGTTGGAGCAGGCGGTGCTGACTTTGAAGAACAACGAGATCACGCTGAAGGGCGCGCGCAATGCGCTGCTGCCGACCTTCGATGTATTTGGCTATTTTCAGGGTTCCGGATTAGGCGGCAGCATCAATCCCAATATCAATTGCGGATTTTATCCTACGGGAGAATGCCCTTCAAACAATCCAAAGGCCAATCCCTCGACGTATATGTATGTTCCACCTTCGGGTTACGGGACAGCTCTCAACAACGCCTTCAACAACTCTGTGCCGGACAAAGGCATCGGCTTCAATCTACAGATTCCGCTGCGCAACCGGACAGCGCAGGCCGAGCAGTCCCGCTCGCTTATCGAATATCGCCAGTCGGAGTTGCGTCTGGAACAGTTGTACACGCAGATCCGCATGAATGTAGTGAATGCGCAGTTTGCGCTAAGCAGCGACCGCGCGCTTGTGCAATCCGCAATTGCGGCCAGAGACTATAACCAGCAAAGCCTGGACGCTGAGATAAAGAAATTGCGGCTAGGCGCTTCCACTACGGCGAATGTCTTGCAGCAGCAGCGCAACCTGGCCATGGCGCAGGACAATCTGCTCGCAGCGCAGGCCGCATACGCCAAGGATCGCGCAGGCTTCTATCAGATTCTAGCTACGACACTTGAACATTATGGCATCAACCTGCTGGAGGCGGCCAGCGGCGATGTGAAGGCCGCGCCTGTCGTGCCCGGACTTACGCCAGCCAAACCCAGCGCCGCGCCAGAGATGACTCCGCAGGCTGCGCAATAAATGAGCAGAGAAAAAGCCCGGTCTGCTTGAAGAGGAGCGCACCGGGCTTTTCTTTGCAAAAACGCATGGATAGTTTGTACTTATGATTCCCCGCTCGGATGAACGTCGACGAAACAGAGACTTCGCTGAGACATTGGAGCAAAAGACATTCTGTGATGCACGGTCGACCCAAGTTTTTCGATCGCTGCTAAATGCTCGGCGGTTCCGTAACCAACATTTCTTTCCCACCCGTAGCCAGGATAACGAATTGCAAGTCGAGCCATCATTTCATCTCGCGTTACTTTTGCAACGATTGAGGCTGCGGCAATCTGTGGAACTTTAGAGTCTCCACGTACAATCGCCTTACACGGCCACGGAATTCCCGACGGAACGTCAAGGCCATCGATCCGGACGGGGGCCTCGATATTCAAGTGAATGACGGCTCTAAGCATGGCATCGAGCGTCATGGTTCGAATGCCCCTTCTGTCTATTTGTACGGAAGAAGATGAGGCGACGGCAACGCGAGCAACTCGGCGAATTTCGGCTGCGAGTCGCGTGCGTACACGTTGTGTCAAATGCTTACTATCATCCAACTCTTTAAGAAGACATGGTGGAATCGCTGATGGTTGAAACCAAACTGCGGAAACCACTACCGGACCGCACAGACTACCTCTGCCGACTTCATCGCATCCAATAACTGTTTCGTATTCAGCCGCGCGCGATGAATCAAAAGCCATTCTCAACTCTCCGTGCAGAGCCAAGTGTCTTGAAATGGATTACTTCCTGTAAACCCAGCTACTTTCAGTCGAAGTCGGCAAATACTATCGCGTGTTTCAAAAATATCTGGAGGACATAGAATGTGATTCCTCACGGGCTAAAGCCCATTGTTTTTGATCTGATTTGCGGCAGTCAGGGCTGAAGCCCCGACCTACCAAGAGTGCCCTGACACAATGCTGGTTTTTGAAACACGCTCGAATACATTACTAAGAAATTAATTCATGAAAATTTGGTGCCGAAGAAGGGACTCGAACCCCCGGCATTTTTGAACCCTTTGAATTCGAATCGCTTAGACGCATAAACCGTTGAATGGCTGATGGTTACATTTGCTTTTCATTCCAACTGTTGCCAGCGGCTTCCAGTCGCTGACCATGCCAAATTATAGCAAAAGTAGTAACAAATAGTAACAAGGCGAGAACGACAAGTTTGATCGCCATACCAATTGTCAAACAACGCTCGTGTGCCTGAGTACGCAAGATCGCTCGAGTATCGCTAGAAGAGGGCATTGGTATGCGATGAATTCTCAAATCACGCTGCTGCTCCGGCGGCTGTCGCTGTCGTGGAGGGGGGTGTTCTGCCAAGGACCACAGGCGAGCCATAACTTTTTCCGATGCTGTTCGACTGTCAACCCGGCCAGGAGCGGCATGAGGAACCGCTCTGTCCTATTCTATCCATCCGGTGAACAATACCCGTGAAATAGAAAAAGTGAAAGAAAAGAGCAGACGCTTAACGCTGTGTACATTGCGCCAAATGTGAACGGCGCGGGATTTCCAACGCGTTATGCCAATCCGGCTGCGAGAGCCTTTACGCCACGCAGATCAATTTTGCCTGTACCCAATACCGGCAGCGCATCGATATGGAAGAAGAAATTCGGCCGCGGCTTCCACAATGCCGGCAGATCGCACTGCGCCAGCTTCTCCAGTACCGGAGCGAGCTTTTCCGCCGGAAGCGTGTAGACGACCACAATGCGCTCGCCCTTTTTCTCGTCGGGCAGCGCGGTTACAGCGAAGACCTGCTCGGTAACTCCGGCCAGTTCGTGCAGCTTTTCCTCGATTTTTATGTGCGGCACCATCTCGCCGCCAATCTTGCTGAAGCGAGAGAGGCGGTCGGTGATAGTCAGGAAGCCGTCTTCCTCCATCATCGCAACGTCGCCGGTCGTATACCATCCGTCGCGGAGGACTTCGGCGGTCTTTTCCGGCTTGCCGAGATAGCCCTTCATCACATTCGGCCCCTTGACGAGCAGCATTCCCGGCGTGCCGGGGGCAACCGATTCGCCGGTGTCGAGATCGACGACGCGAACGGAAACACCGGGTAGAGGATGGCCGATCCTACCACGCCTCGCACCCACCTGCCTGAATCCCGGCGCGCGGAAGTCGCGGCCATTGACAGTGACTACCGGCGAGCACTCGGTGCAGCCATAACCTTCCAACGGACGAATACCGAAGATGTCTTCAAAGGCCAGCGCGACACGCTCCGGCAGCTTTTCCGCGCCGACAAGAACAAATTGCAGGCTGCCGAAGCTCTCCGGCGAACAACGCTTCATGTAGGCTTGCAGAAAGGTTGGCGTCGCGATCAGGAAGGTGACCTTGTATTTACCGACAAGCTCGCCGATGACTTTCGCATCCAGTGGATTGGGATGATAGACGACACCAATGCCGTTCACAGCGGGCATCCACAAGGCGGCCATGAATCCAAACGAGTGAAAGAACGGCAGAATGCCGAGTATCTTATCTCTACCGCCGAGCATGAAGACCTGTGAGACCTGCTGGATATTCGACGCGATGTTGAAATGCGTGAGCATCACGCCCTTGGGATCGCCGGTGCTGCCGCTGGAAAAAATGACGGTCGCAAGATCGTCCACGGAACTCTTCGATGAGTTGCGTCTTGCGTCAATCGCCTTGTACATCAGCCATTGAGGACAGAGCCACGCGAGTGCGAGTGAGTATAACTTTTCGCTGATGCTTGGCGCCTGCAATACGTCTTCAAGAAAAAGAATTCGATCCGGAATCTCCAATTTGGGAAAACGCTCGACAAAAGCTCTTGACGTGATTACCACATCAACATCGCATTGGCTGGCGCAGGAGGCAATGACTTCGCTGGACGCGGTATAGTTCAGATTTACTGGAATTCTTCCAAGCATCATCAGTGCATAGTTAGTAAGTGCTCCACCAACTGAAGGAGGCAGCAAGAGGCCAATCATCTGCCGCTCGCCGATTTGAGCGCGCAGTCTTCGTGCGACGAATATTGTCTTAGTAAGCGCCGAACCGAAGGTGACTTTAGGCGTTTTGCCGTCGGCCATCATGAATCGCAAAGGGAAACGTCGCGCGGTATGAACGAAGGCGCGATCGAGAGTCTTCATGCGCCGCTTGCGCTGCTGGAAGGCTTCTGCCTGCAACTCCTGCACGGCGCGCCTAACTGCGATTGCAGTGGATGATGACGGCATCGGCTGGCCGAAACTTACTGTTACTGGATAAGGAATGTGACGCGGAATCTTCCATAAAAAGCGTCCGCGCGCAAAGCTGAAGATGCTGCCCCATACGCCGTCAAGATTCACGGGAATGATTGGCACATCGACGCTTTTCATGATCCGCTCCAGACCGCGACGGAAGGGAAGCAGTTGCCCGGTCCGCGTGATTTGTCCCTCGGCAAAGATACAGACAATTTCGTCGTCGCGCAATGCGTCGCTGGCCGTGCGCAAAGAGTGAATCATTTCGCGAGGACGCTGTTCACTCGAAATGGGAATCGCCTTCATTGCTTTGGCGAAAGGCTTGATCAACTTATTGTCATAGATTCCCTTGTACATCAGGAATCGAATGGGTCTGTCTGTTGAAGCTATCAGCAACATTACGTCCACAAACGACATATGATTGCAGACGAGCAGCGCGCCGGTTTTATCAGGAAAGTTATCGCGCCCCAGAACCTTTACGCGATACAAGGTATGAGTCAGGAAGAACAGAATAAGACGCCCGAACCACTCTGGCAGCAGCATCAGAACATACACCGTGCCGATGGCGGTAATGAAGGACGCGGCGACAATAACGCCGCGAGGATTGAGATGAATAAACGCGGTAAATACGTAATAAACGCCCGACGAAAGCGCGATTCCGACAAAGGACAGCAGATTCGCAGCGGCAATAATGCCGCCTTTGTCCTTCTCTGCCGGTCGATGCTGAATCAGCGCATTGACAGGCACTGCATAGAATCCAGCCCAGAAGCCAAGCACTCCGAGCAGCACACCTGAGCCAACCAAACCAAAATGCATTCCGCCCAGTGCCAGTCCGGTAACTGTCATTCCAATCGATCCGAGCGGAATAAGTCCGTACTCGATCTTGCTGCCGCTCACCATTCCGGCAACCATGCTGCCGATGCCGATCCCGATTGCGAGCGCCGCATTCAGGTAACCGGTCTTTGTCTGCCCGACATGCAACACATCCGGCCCATAGACGACGATTGTTGAAAATAGCAGCGAGCCAAGAAACCAGAAATAAGTGTTGCCGACAACAGCGAGAAAGAGCGCCTTATCGCGGCGCATCAATCCTATCTGCAGCCAAAGGTCGCCAAGAAAGTTCACGTTGTATTTCTTGTTCGGTGCTGCGGCAGGAACTCGATCAATACCGAGACTCGTGAAGAAACCTATCACGGCGAGAGTTAGTAGGAAGTAGCCGGCATAGACCTCGCGCCCGTGAAAGTGCTCCGCCAAGGCAGCGCCAGTTATCGTTCCAACAATAATCGCGAGAAAGGTTCCCAGTTCAATAACGCCGTTGCCCCAGGACAAGCGTTTGGCGGGCAGCAACTCTGGCAGCAAACCGTACTTCGATGGTCCAAAGAGTGCTGCCTGGGTAGCGACCAACCCCAGAGCGACAAGACAAATTGTCCGCGAGTGAGCAGCCAATCCCGCGGTTGCCACAGTCATGGCTACGATTTCCATCCCTTTAGTCCAAAGCGTAACCCGCTGTTTGCTGAAGCGATCCGCAAGCCAGCCGCCCGTCATACTAAAAAGCACAAAGGGCATGGAGAAAAGAAATGTAACCAGGGAGACAAAGCTGGAGCGCTCACTGCCCGCGAGGCCCATGCCAACAATCATCGCCAGCAGCAGGTTCCGCAAGATGTTGTCACTGTATGCGCCTTGAAACTGGGTAACGATCAATGCCCAAAAGCCACGTTCGCTGCGAGTGGGTGCAGGCGCTGCGGATAAAAGTTCAGGACTCATATGCAAATTAATCTCGCTCATAGAGTGTTTGGTTGAGTGTTTCCGATTATAGCGTGATGCGGCTCCAATTGGTTATACTGCCGTGGCATTGACAAACAGGCCTGACCTCGCTTTCTGTTAGAACGGCGCTTCAGAATATTCTTGCGGAATTTGTTGCAAGAGTCGCAGGAGAGTCCGTTCTTTCAATAGTGACTCGCTATTTTGTTGATGAGAGGGATTGAAAGATGGGTTTCCTTGCCCTGCTGGCCGTTGGAGTACTGGTTGGTATTCCTACGATCGCCATAATCGCGCTGGTCCGGACCGGAACGCTCCGCAGGCTTCTGGATGAAAGTTCATGGGAAAACCGCGACAAGTTTTCCGATCATGAAAAACAGTTGAGCGGTCTTCAACGGCAGGTTTCCGATCTTCGCCATGAGTTGGCACAGCTTTCCGAGCAGCGTGACAGTCAAAGTCCCGTCTCTCCGCCTATTGCGCCTGCCGTACATTTACATGAGCCTGAACGACCCGTGGAAACTGCACTGGCGGCTGTCGTGGAAAGTGAGCCGGTCGCTCCGGAACCCATCGCCGCATTTAGTGACGTTGCAACGCAGGAGCCTTGTGAAGCGCAGACCGTGATTGCTCCCGTGCCGTACGTTTATCTGAAGCAAGCGAAGCCAGATCCTCCCCCCATGCCGAACAAGCCAACGGAAATGCGGCTGGATCAAGTCTCTGCGAAGTCTCAGGCCGAGCAGTCAACGCGGTCTCGCGAAACAGAGCATCCCTGTCACGCCACTGTGCGAACTGTGCTTCCCAGCTTTTCGATGCCTGAAGAGCCGCCACGCAAAAGTTTTGCCGAGCGATTGCGTTCCACGCTGCCATTCGAAGAGCTACTGGGTATGAATCTCTTCGCCAAGATCGGCATTATTCTGCTGGTTCTGGGATTCGCGCTGCTGGGTAGGGTTGCGCTGATCTCGATGGGACCGGGCGCAAGAGTCGCCATGATCTACGTCGCTGCCGCTGCAATGCTTTGCGGTGGAATCTGGCTTGAGGGTAAGGAACGCTATCGCCTGATTGGGCGCACTGGAATCGGCGGAGGCTGGGCGCTGCTCTTCTTTACGACCTATGCCATGTACCACGTCCCAGCGATGATGATCATGACTTCCAATACGCTCAACTGCATATTCATGCTGGTGGTGGCGATTGCTATGGTCGCTCACACCTTGCGCTATAAGTCGCAGTTGGTCACAGGTCTCGCTTTTCTGCTGGCATTTTCCACCATCGCATTGAGTCAAGACAGCGTCTATGCGCTCGCGGCGGGAGTAATTCTTGCGGCAGGCATCGTCGCGATTACTTTACGCATGGGGTGGTATGAGCTTGAAGTCTTCGGCATTCTGGCCAGTTATGCGAATCATTTCTACTGGCTCTACCGTCTGTTTCCTGATGGTGTTAACGGTCTTTCGTTTCCGCAATTCTGGCCGAGTGCTATCATCTTGATCTTCTACTGGACAATCTTCCGCATCTCTTATGTCGCGCGTAAGATTCACGTCCCGCGAGATGAAAAGATTTCGACGGTTGCAGCATTGCTAAACACCATGCTGCTGCTCGGAGTGATGAAGTTCCAATCCACACATCCCGAGTATGCATTCTTTGCACTACTTGGATTAGGCGCGATGGAGTTCCTCTTTGGACAATTGCCTGTAACTCGCCGCCGCCGTCCGGCTTTCATTTTGCTGACCGTCATCGGCACTCTGCTTTTCTTCGCTGCGTTTCCCTTCAAGTTCAGCGGCAACAACATTGCGCTGTTCTGGATGATTGCCGCCGAAGTACTTTTGATTGCCGGAATCAATCAAAATGAGGTTATCTTTCGCAGGCTCGGTTTGCTTGCGGGACTTATTACCGGATTGTTGGTCGTCTATGAAGCGTCGGATATATTCATCTTGCGCCATAGCTCGAATGCGCCACGCATTCAAGACGGTATTCTGTTACTCACTTGCAGCACATTGTTTTATTTGAACGCACTATTTATTCGCCGTAAATGGTTTTCTTTATTCGGGGCGTTCGATGGAACAATTATAACTTTCCACAACTATATCGGTTGCATCACAGCTTTTCTCGGTCTGTGGGCCGCAATTACTGGAGACTGGACAGCGGTAGCCTGGGCTGTGTTGATGCTGGGTGCAATCATTGGAAAGAAATATCTGGATGACAATCACCTGCTGACGCAAGGGGCTTTGCTGCTGGTCCCGGTATGGTTCACCGCGGTCATGGTCAACGGCCATCTTTCCGATGTGTATCCGCATCACATTGTGACTCGCCTCGTCACGATTCCGATTTTTTCGCTGATCCTCTATGGAGCAGCATGGGCGCTTTCAGGATTCAATGATCTTCGCGTCCATCTCCGTATGTTGAAGTTATGGGCTGGATCATCACTGCTGGCACTGCTTGCATGGTGTGAAGTTCCGCCGGTGTGGGTAGCGCTCGCATGGGTGGCGCTCTCCGTTGCACTATATTTGATTGCGCGGCGATTCAATCTCAAAGACTTTGCGTATCAGGGTCACCTTCTCTCTGTTGCTGTTGGCGTCCAACTTCTCACGGTGAACCTGTATGCGCAAAGTCCGTTGGAACGCTATCTTCCGTTCCTTGGCTGTGCGGCGACCTTCTATGCCATCTCGCGCTTTTGTACCTTGCGGGATGCTCCATACCGGCGTCAGGCAGCGTGGATGCACACATGGGCTGCAACAGCATTGATTGCTTCGCTGGCTTGGAATGAAACACCGCAACTCTGGCTTACTGCAATCTGGGCGGTCTTTGCGCTTGCGCTTGCCATTGTTGACCGCATCTTCGAGGTCGAGGAGTTTCCTTACCAGGCGCACGTGCTTGCCTTGCTCGCCGTGCTGCGCGCTGTCAATCTCAACCTGTACACGCGAGATCAATGGCGAGACATTGATATGCGGCTCATTACCGTTTTGATTCTGATTGCAGTCCTCTACGCATTGGCGCGCTGGGTGCGAATGCCAGAGACATTGAATGCGCGTCATGCGTACACCTGGGTTGCTTCCGGCCTAACTGCCTGGCTGTTGTGGAGCGAGTTGCAACCGATTAGTGTGGCTGTGGGCCTTGCGGTATTTGGACTCGTGCTCTTCGAGTTAGGCACATGGCGGCAGCAAAAGCAGATTCGATTGCAGGGATACACGGCACTGGCAGCGGCGTTTGCGCGCATCTTTTTCGTGAATCTGACGGCATCGACCCTACCAGGCGAATCAATCAGTCCGCGCATTTTCACAGTTGTTCCGATTGCGCTGATCTTCTTTTTTGTATGGGCACGTTTGCAATCGGAAAAGATAACCTCAGAAATTGGGCGCTGGTCGCCGTGCGATCTCATTGCTTATTTCGGAACCGTGTGCATCGCGGCAGTTCTCTACTTCGATACTCCCGTCGAGTGGATTGTCGTTACATGGGCCGCTCTTGCGCTTGTGCTGGTGATTACAACATGGTTGCTCGATAAAGAGGTCTTCCTGCAACAAGCAGTTCTTCTCACTTTGGGAATCGCCGGACGGGGAATCGCGCATAATATCTATGGTGGAAGCTACTTCTCTGCCGATGGATGGCGAGGAAACTTCGCTGTCTTGTTGATCACATCCGCGCTTCTACTTACTACTTTGCCGGTCACATTCCGATTACGAAAACGCTACGCAGATTATCCAATCGAATCGCGTCTCAGTAGAATTCTGGCACTGAAGCGTCCGGAACAATGGTTCTTTTTTGCGCCTGTCCTGTTGATCACTCTCATGATCGCTGTCAAGTTGAATCCTGGAATGGTGACACTCTCATGGGGAATCGAAGGAGTCGTAGTGATTATATTAGGACTTTTGGTAAGTGAGCGCAGCTATCGCATCACCGGTCTTCTTTTGCTTTTACTCTGTGTCGGCAAAATTGTCTGTCTCGATGCATGGCGCCTAAGTGATACAGACCGCTATATCACTTTCATTGCGCTGGGAGGGGCTTTAACATTGGTTTCCTGGCTTTATAGCAAATATCGCGAGATTGTCAGGCGGCTGTTATGAAGCATATTCTTGCACTCGTTATTGTATTGCTTGTTGCCGTGGGTGCTCTCTATTTCGCGCAGCACAGAAAGCGCCAGGACGCAGTGAATGCCAATGCGGTCGTGAACATGGCTGCAGATTGGGAGCGCGACATGACGCGTGCGCCGATGCAATTCACACGCATCTCCGACGAGCAAGAGAGACAGATCGGCGACGAACTTGCGCAACAGTACCTCTCCGCGCAGTCCGAGCAGAGTGCAGAGTCGCGGGCGACCGCGCAATACATCAACGAGGTAGGCGGACGCGTTGCAGCACACGCAAAGCGCAAGCTCAACTATCGCTTTCATCTGATCGGCGACTCCGATCTGATTAATGCATTTGCGTTGCCGGGCGGTCACGTCTTCGTTGGCCAGGGTATTCTGGATCAGATGACAAGCGAGGACGAACTCGCATTCATCCTCGGACATGAGTTGGAACACATAGATCATTATCACGCGGTCGAGCGTGTGCAGATTGAAGCGAAGCTGAAGAGCCTGAACCTCGACATTGTGGCGGCTGTGGCCGAGATTCCCATGTCTCTATGGCAAGCCGGTTATAGCAAAGACCAGGAGTTCGAGGCGGATCGCGAGGGACTGCGCATCGCGGCCGCCGCGGGCTATTCGCCACAGGGCGCTGTAAAAATGATGGACAATTTTGCAAAGCTGGATCGCGAATATGTGATCCACGCAGAGACGCCGACCGGCGAGCTAAGTCAGGTTGCAATCGACGGATTGACAGGCTATTTCCGTTCTCATCCGCTGCCTTCCGAGCGACTTGAGCAACTAAATGCAGTGATTACGCAGGATCATCTGGCGATGGATCAGCCATTGAAGCCATTCCATATTGAATATGAAGTTAAAAGCGGAGAGAGATAAGACGATTCCATAGTTCACTCCCACGTTCTGCCACCATCCGAAGTGATCCAAACGGTCCCATCATCGGATTCAACTGTGCCGGATTGGGCGGTTTGAAAATGAATGTGCGCGATGGAATGCTCTCGGCCATCGTTGTCGGGCAGAGTAATCAGATTCCAGGTGGCCCCGTTGTCAGTGGAGTGATAGAGGCGCGAGCTGTCGCCGCCAATCCAGACTTCGTTATCAAAAACCGATACGACCCTCATTCTTGATTGTTCATGCGGAAGAATCGCTTGCCAAACTCCATCACCAAAGGAGCGCTCCGGTTGACCGAGGCTGTTAATGCGCCAGTGCGAACGCGCGGCCGAAGCTATCGATGCGTTCGAAAGCGCTCTTGCTGGCGAATCATTAACAAACGCAGAGAAAGACTTGGTTGGCGCCGTTTTCTGTGCGGTTGCAGCGAGTGTTGCAATTTCTCCAGCGGGTGTGCTGGATTGGTACGAGCTTTGTTGACCGAGATCAGATTTCTTTGCCGCTTCAATCGGTCTTTCCGAAATCACATTTGCAACTGCCATATTCTGGGAAGGCAATGGAACTTGCAACTGGCTTGATCTTTGACTATTTGTCATCTTGCTGTGTGATTCTGGCCCTTTCAGTTGGGGCAACAGTGGAGGTTGTTGAATCGTCGGCGAAGGAAGTTGCACTGCCTCCTTAGTTGCCACAGTTGCGCTCTTTGGAGTTGCCATCTTCTGTTGATAGACCAATACTGCTGTACAAACGACCAGGAGGCTAGCAGTAATGCTTGCCCATGGAAGCCAGGCGCGACGCGGCGGAAGCGATTTGCGAGTCAAGATAAATGATTTAAGATCGTCCGCCGAATCGATTGCTGCAGTAGTGGCTAAACTGAGCACCTCGCGGCAATCGGCACAGGCTGAGAGATGCGCCAATACCTGCTGACGCTCGCCTTGCAGCAGCGCGCCTTCAGAAAAAGCCGTAAGCACATCGGAATCGGGGTGAGGCTCGTCTTGCCGGCCTCGCGCCAGTTCCTGTCGCAGCGGATTGAACTCTGAACAATTCACTTCAATGATCCATTCCCTTTACTTCGTTGCCTAACTTAGAACGTTTCAACAGGTCTTTCTTGCCGGAGATTTTCCGTGACATGTACATTGAGGTCGCGAACATCAAGCTCCTGCAAAAGTTCATCGCAGCGCCGAGAGTTGAACCCAGCGTCTTGCAGCCGTTTTCGACTTCGCCTTCGCAACTCCTTCGTCAGCTTCTCCATTTTTCTGCTGACCGTAGATTCATGCATGCCTATCTGGTGTCCAATATTGGCCAGAGTGCGCTGATCAAGATAATAGGATACGAGCAGAAAGCGTTCCTCGCTAGTAACGTCGGCGAGTGTTTGTGCAATAGCAATCGATACGCGGTCATCCGTCTCCGCTGTTTCTGCCGGAAAGCTAGCCGCGAAGCTCACACCAGCCTCATCCTGCTCATCGAGGCTCACGTCCTTGGCGTGTGAGCGGCAACGATTGATATGCTGCTGCGTAAGCACGGTGCGGAGCCAGCCTTCGAGAGAACCGCGTCCCATGTAATAGTTGAGCTTGGAAACGCGGCGGCCTTCGCGGTTGGGAATTCCGTAGAGCTCGGCATAGAGTCCGTCAGCCAACTCGCGGCCGGTCGCCTCATCCTTTGCGATGCGATAGGCCATTTCATAAAGCGATGCGCGAAAACGGACAAGAAATACATTCCATGCGTGCTCGTTTCCTTCCGTGCAGGCGCGCGCCAGAATCAGTTCACCGATACGAAGTGTCGCAACCAATTCCAATTGTTCTGCTACGCTTGCATCCGCTGCATAGCGAATCACCACTGCGGTCACTATCTGCTGGAAATCTTGAGGCGTAATGCCATAGCTTTCCGCGCCGGATTCGCTGTAGCGTTGCGCGATGGCGTCCGAGACAGCACTGCCCAGACCACGATCTTCAACCGGGACTGAAGTGGCCGGATTTGGCGGGCAAGGGAGCATTGCTACCGATGGTAGCAAATTCCCTGCAAGAAACCTAAGGACCAGCGTTCTTCTTCTGTAAGGGAAGGAAATGGACGGCAAAAGGAGAATGCAATGAAAAATGGGTTGAGCTTTTGGAGTCAAGGTCTGCGCTATGGCGTGAAGATGATCCTGGCCGCATTTTGCGGTTTGATGATAACAGTACCGGTATCGGCTGGCAATCCTAGCGATCAGGGCGGATTCAAGGTGTTGCCGGCAATCGCTCACGGCAATTTGGCGATCTTCCCTGTTGTTTCCGGCTACTCATACGATACTTCGCAACTGATGACACTCGACGAGGGCGTTCGCTCCGGACAGGTCACGGTGACGGAAGCCGGAGACGAGCGAGGCATGATACGGCCGGGCCAGACGATACCACCGCGGCAGCAAGGCGCACAAGTGAATAGCCTCGTGCTCTATAACAACTCCAGCCGCCCGCTGCTTTTGCTTGCGGGTGAGATCGTCACCGGCGGAAAACAGGATCGAGTTATTGGTTCCGACCGCATCGTCCCGCCGAATACAGGACCGATCGATCTCGGAGTTTTTTGCGTGGAGCCGGGGCGCTGGGTGGCGTCGAGTTCTAAATTTGGCTCGATGGGAGCGCAGATGGCACAGCCTAGTGTGCGTACGCCGGCAATGGCTAAACGCGATCAAAATCAGGTGTGGGCAAATGTGCGCGCTTCAAACGCAAAGATGGCTCACAATCTCAATAGCCTTGAAGCAGCGTCCGTTGCGGGGACAAGCTCTTACGCCAAGGTCTTCGAGAGCGCGCCGGTCGCAAAAATCGTGTCCGCATATGGGGGCGCTGAGAGCGAGCAGACTATCTTGCGTGAGTTGCGCGCTAAAAGCGCCGTTGGCGTGGTCGTAGCTGTAAATGGCCGTGTTTTATGGGCCGATGTATTTGCCAGCACGGAGCTGCTCGCGAAGTATTGGCCGAAGCTGATGCGCAGTTATGTTGCGGAGGCGATGACGTCAGCAAGCTATGGCGCGGCGGCGGATATTCACGAAGCGGAACTCTACATGAGCGTCTTGACCGGCGGACGCGAAATTGTTGAAACCGAGCCGGCGGTTTATCGCCGCACCGAAATTACAGGCGACGGATTTCGCGTCTTCGAGTTGATGGCCTTGCTCCCCAAGACAGGATTTAACGTGCATATAACGAAGATCAGGGAGTGAAGGCGTTGAGCATGGCGATACCGATAAGGTTAGCGCGGATTCTCAGCCAGTATAAGGAATCGACGATAACTCCGGTACAGGCTGCCGCTTCTGCACCATGCGCAAGATACAGTAACCTGCTGCGGCTGCTGCGAGATGTTTGAGTGTATGGCCACTCACAACGCGCAGCGCCGCAAAGATCGGCTTATCGAAAAACTCCAGGACTTTTGCGAGAGCGTAGAAACCAACGACAAGCCCGAGATAATAGCTTCGCGAGTAACGGGGTGGAAAGAGTAGTGCTAGCAGGATTACCAGAGCCGAATAGGCTTGCACTGCGGCGTAGAATCGCAAATCTCCCGCGCCGCGCATCTCGCTCCAATACCACTGCAACACGCTTCCCATGCCGACGAACAGAAGAATAGGCAGCAGCCGGAGACCGAGTCGAAGACTGATGCGCTCCATGATTACCGCTGCCACCATCGACATAAAAGTGATCGTCATCGGCAGGCGATCCCACACCAGCCGCGCATTGTTTGGAGCTAGGTGATAGTAAGAGGAGCCGAAGGCCGTCAGCAGCAATCCGGTAAAGATAAGCAGATAGGGCCATTGCTCGCGCCGATCAATGAACTGCAAGGTCAACGTATTGGAGTTGAATCGCCACAGGAACACCAGCCCGCAAACTCCAATCATTAGGAATGGAAGATTGGATGCAACATCGCCAAAATTCGGGATGCCGAGAAACGCGCGATGATCAGCGAAGTTGTGATAAGTCTGCGGCTGCGGAATCCTTGGCAGCAGACAGCACACCAGAACAAGCGCCACTGTAAGAATGACAAGTAAACCCAGACTTGCTCTTCGAGAAATCAATCTATAGCCTCGTAATGGATCACTAATCCTGAATATTACCAGAATTGATCGAGAATCTGATTATGACGCAGATCCTAGTTCTTAATAGGCAGCAGATTCTGACTAGTGTGCCCATCTTTCGTCTTCATGCTGTGCAATAGACCTGCTCTGGGCGGAAGTATCGGCAATGCGGCGAAAATGCTATTGCGCGGGATTCTCTCCAACTTGGTGACCAACCACGCTGAACCGCAAGATGGGACCAAAAAGGAGCTGGAAACCCGCCTTGTGCTGTTGACAGTCTGTGACGCTCCAATTTGCGGTTGCTGTCGACTTGCCCTGATCTTAAATTCGCTATTGTGGAGCGGCAGTAGGGCATGATCGAATCCATAAATCCCTGCGACCGCTATGAGATCAGAGCCATAGTCATGTCGGACAGCAAACCACTGCCACCAGTATGTTCACGTGATTCGCCGGAGAGCGCGGGCCGTGCTTCGACTAAAAAATGTTTCAGATTCTTTACATCAGACTGGAGGGAATATTTGAAAAGCAGTTCTTCCTCTTCGCTACAGGCGCCGAAGAACAACCGCATTTCTTCTTCTGAATAGGGAATGACAACGGTCGGCGAGAATGACATTTCCTTCAGGATCGTTTTGGCGGCATCGTTGCCGTTGCGAAGAAGGAAAGTGCTCACGCTCTGCATAATGTTGTAGCAGGTTCGGTCGCCCAGATACTTCTTGTGTTTGCGGAGGAAACGGCGGAACCATCTGATGAATTCTACATCAACCTCATCGAGGTTTGCTGACTGTCGAACTCAATCAGAAAGCCGATGCGGTACTCATAGGTCTCAGGTGTCCGAGTGGCCAGCCATAGCCTGACTTGCCCTCACGATCATCACAGTCTTCGAGATATTCCTTGACGGCAAGAGAGACCTTCTTGCTAGGACCGTTGTCAGTCGGAGGTGAATTGCTCGTTTTGATTTCGCCGCCGGCTGCGAGATAGACCGCTTCCAGTTCTTTCTTCTTGTCAGGTTGTTTAGTCTCACCGCCCGATGCGATGTAGGCAAGTTCCAGGCGTTTCTTTTGGACTTGCGCAATTGCAATCTCTGGATCGGCTCCGACAGAATCCATCTGCTTCTTGGATCCGTCGTACCAACTGACGTAATACTCCCCTGAGGACAACCTCGAGACCTCCTCGGAGACCTCGCGGTAGGCCCACTTTTTCTTGATTTTTGTGCGGAGATAGAGAACAACTGATCGATTTGCCAAGTCTTTCACCTTTCATTAGTTAGACGGAAGCTAAGTGACTTGGAATGAATCACTTCCAGTGGATTCCAGCCGTTTCCAGCGGTTTCCAGTGAAAGCCAAAAGTAGTAACAAATAGTAACAAGCTTTATGTAAGTGATTGATTCTAAACGATTGGTGCCGAAGAAGGGACTCGAACCCCCACACCCTTGCGAGTACGTGGACCTGAACCACGCGCGTCTGCCAATTCCGCCACTTCGGCACTATCACAAATCCAGCGCGCTGCGCTGAATAAGCAGCAGTTATGAGTCTCGCAAATGCGGCTCCCGGTGTCAAATCCAGCGCGCCGATTGCGTGGAGAGTTGGCCGCCTTCCGATCAAGCGCCAGTCACCATCTTTTAATCAAAATTGCGAAATAAGCGTTGACAGTTCTTCAAAGCGGAGATTAGTTTTGACCTGCTGTCTATCTCACCCCCGGAGGTACATCAATGATGAAGACGAAGATCATTCTCGCAGCAACTTTTGCGCTGTTTGTTTCCACTCCAACATTTGCTCAGGAGTCCGCTCCCGCTTGCGTCAAGGGAACCCTGGCAAGTTACATTGCGCTCGGAGCCGGCGGCTGTATGTTCGACAGCGCCCTCTATCGCGATTTCACGTACTCCGCCCCGGTCTCGAACACGATAACACCTGCCGAGATCATCGTCACTCCAGCCGTGCTTCCCATCGCGACGGCTCCATTTCAGGGTCTGAACTTCTCCGCGCCCTGGAGCGCCGCAGCGGGGAAATCCGAGGTCTCCATCATCGGCTACAACGTGGTGCCATTCCCACCCCAGGCCGAACCGGCTCCGTTGTCAGCCGATCTCACGCTTGATCTCGGAACAGCGAAGGTTTTGGGAATCATTGGTAGCGTGAGCGTGACGCAGGTGAGCACGTCGAATGGCCTACCCGCCGAAACGGTCACCCTCAAGGTCTACGACACCTGCAACGATGTATGCTCCTTGAAGCAGACCGACTCGGTTACGGTCACACCCCTCGCCACAATCCAAACCACCCTCACCGTAACGCTCACCGGCGGCAACGACGGAGTCTCGCTCAATAACTTCGCGACCAATGAATCCTTCGGGGTTCAGCCGGAATAACGGCGGAAAAATTCGGCGCTCGATTATCGCTCTCCCACCCTCATTGCCCTTCAAATTAAAGGAAGGACGATGAGGGAGGGGAGGCCGATCCTCGGAAGCTGCGCCTCTTCGGGTTTGCCGTTACACGAGTTTGGCGTCGAGCGTAATTTCCGTGTTGTTGGCGAAGAGCTTGGAGATGGGGCAGCCGGCCTTGGCGTCTGCGGCGGCTTTGTTGAATACCTCGGTCGTTGCGCCAGGAACTTTGGCTGTGGTGGTAAGCGCGATGCGCGTAATTGCGAAACCGCCTTCTACCTTGCCCAGCGTAACCGCCGCATGGGTTTCGATCTTCTCCGGCGTGAGTCCCGCGCCTCCCAACTGCGCGCCCAGAGCCATCGAGAAGCAACTGGCGTGTGCCGCCGCAATCAGCTCTTCGGGAGTGGTGCCGCTTTCCGCGCCTTCAAAGCGCGTGGCGAATGAGTAGTTGGCGCTGCTCAACACGCCGGTCGCTGTCGAGATGGTGCCTTTGCCTTCCTTGAGTGAGCCTGTCCAGATTGCGCTTGCCTTGCTTGCCATTGTTTCTCCTTTGAGTTGGTGGGATGAATACGATTGCGTTATCAAGTGCGCCACGCAAATAACTTTTCTTAGATTGATGCGTGATGAGGTTGCAAGGATGCGAGATAACGCGCAAATCATCTGGCTGCGAATGCACTTTCAAAGCTCATTGTCCGCTTGCGGAGTCATGAACTCCAGCGGCGCGGCGCTCAGCAGATGCAGGCGGGTGAGCACCTTTCGTGCGAGTCCTGTCAGCGCCATCTCGCTCACTTCGCCCAGCGGAACCCAGTGCCGTTCTTCTCCTGGAACGGCGCCGGACACGATCATCGCCTCCACGTCGTTCTCGGAGACGGTACGGATGCGGACGTGATAGTTCACCTGCATGATGGCATGGCGCAAGGTGAGGCACAACTCCTTTTCGGGGACAACAGTATCCCTAAGCATCGGCAGCTCCCACATCCCCGGCATCACGGTCTGCGCATCCGGCCTCTGAACCAGTAACACTTCACGTTGCGACTGTCCGGCCAGCCGTCCGCTGCGAATGGAGAGCGCGTAGGCTACCTCGCGGCTTTGCATTTGTGGACGCGGTGCGGTCTGGTGTTCGCCCTGCGTCCTGCATTCGGCTTCTATCGGGCAGAGCTTGCACTGCGGATTGCGGGGCAGGCAAAGCGTTGCGCCCAGCTCCATCAGCGCCTGATTGAAATCCCCTGGGCGGTTTGGGTCCACCAGTTTGGCGGCCAGCTCCTCGCACTTGCGCCGAAGCAGTCCGCTTCCACCGGAGCGACTGCCGGCCTTCCAGCCTTCAAGCCGGCAGAAGACTCGCTCGACGTTGCCATCCACGACGGCAACCGGCTCGCCATGAGCGATGCTGGCCACGGCCGCAGCCGTATAAGCGCCGATTCCGGGTAGCAGCCGTAACTTGCCGGCGTTCTGCGGGAGGTTGCCCTGGCAGTGGTCGGCGACAAACTGCGCTGCCTTGTGCAGCATACGGGCGCGGCGGTAGTAGCCGAGGCCGCTCCAGGTTGCCAGCACGTCTTGTTCGGGAGCAAGAGCCAAAGAGATCAGTGTGGGAAAGCGCGCCATGAATGCTTGGTAGCGTTCCACCACCACTTCGACGCGAGTCTGTTGCAGCATGATCTCGGAGACCCAGATTGCATAAGGATCGTGGCTGCGCCGCCAGGGAAGGTCGCGGCGGCAGCGGTCATACCAAGCGAGCAAGCGCTCACGCACGCGCTCAATCTTCTCCGCCTCCCAGCCCTTCTTCGTCATGCGCCCAGATTAACAGGCTGCCGTACGCCCATTCACCACCGAGCCAACCAGCCTTCCCTCTCGATCCAAAGCGACAAAGCTGGCCGGTTGGCCGACGACAATCGAACCCGCGAATTCGCCCAATCCAGTCATCGCAGTGGGATTCACGGTCACGAGCCGCAATGCGTCTTCAAGAGGCACGTCGGCGAACGTCATGAAATTGGTCAGAGCGCGGTCAAGCGTAAGAACGCTTCCGGCCAGAACGCCATTCGCTGTAGCTCGGCCCTTGGCAACCTGCACAGCGAAATCACCCAGCCTGTACTCGCCGTCGGGCATTCCAGCGGCGCTGATCGCGTCTGTGATCAGAATCGCGCGCTTCGCTCCTTTGGCTCGCCACCACAGCTTCACCATCTCCGGCGCAACATGAATGCCGTCGCAGATCAGCTCGGCAAAGAGCGCGTCGCAAGTTAGAACCGTTCCCAGAATTCCCGGCTCTCGATGGTCCAGCGCTCGCATCGCGTTGAAGGTGTGCGTCGCGCTGACCGCTCCAGCAGCAATCGCGGCGCGGGTTTCGGCGGCGGTAGCGTTTGAGTGGCCCAGCGAAACCCGTACGCCGCGCGCAGTCGCGTGAGCCGTCAGCTCCACCGCGCCGGGAAGTTCAGGCGCGAGCGTCATCAGGCGAATCTGTCCTTCCGCAGCCTCGAAGAGCCGGTCAAAGACAGCGATGTCGGGTGCAAGCAGATGCTCCGGCGGCTGCACGCCGCGCTTGATGTGGGAGAGAAACGGTCCTTCGAGATGAATGCCAACCGGCGTCGCACGGCCCGCAACCGGCGGCTGCTCGATCCACTTCGCCAGCCCGGAGAGCGAACGCAGTGTTGCATCCAGCGGCGCTGTAACGGTGGTCGCCAGAAAGCTGCCGGTGCCGCGAGCAGCCAGAAACCCGCCCATCGCGGCCAGCGCCTCTGGCGAGGCCTCCATCACGTCGTGGCCCTTTGCGCCATGAATATGAATGTCGAAGAATGCGGGCGCGAGCGTTGCGCCGGGAAAGTCGAGAGCCTGCGCATTGCCGGACAGGTCGCTGACAGCGCGTGAGCGGACCGACGCGATCCGCCCCTCTTCAATATCGATCACAGGCAGGTCGAGCAGCCGCGCCCCATCCCAAAGCCGCTCCGCCGTCAACACGGTTCGCATACCGTGCATTATTGCAGACTCAGTGGATCAGCGTGGCGCGTTCCGGCGCGGCATAACCGCGATGCGGCTGCGTCGCCTTGATCGTTGCCTGGGTTGCCGCCAGTTCAGCGCGGCAGGCCGTCAACTGCGCGTGCAGATGGGCAAATTGCGACTCCAGATGCATACGCAGTTCTTCAATTGCATTCTCCAGCCGGTCGTTCGCTGCAATCTGCTCCGTCTGGCTCACCTGCACCGTTTTGAGATTCGGCAGGACTACGTCGATAAGAAGCCGGGTAATAGCAATGTTAGGGTCAGTCATGAAGAAATTCTAAGACGAAAATGCAAAAAGCGCCTGATTACGACTGCTCGTCTGAAGGTAACCTGTATCGATGACGAAGGCGTTTTTTGTAATCACAAAATCCGATTACGCGGCTTGCCCTGCTGCGCCTGATAACTTGCCGGACGTCCCATGCTCACATAGGTAAAGCCATGATCCAGCATCCTTTGCGGTTTGTACAGGTTGCGGCCATCAATCACAATCGGGAAGCGCACCGACTGGTTCAGCCGCACCAGATCGATCTCGGCAAACTCCTTCCAGTCGGTCAGGATCAGCACGGCGTCGGCGTCCTTGGCCGCATCGTAAATACTATCCGCATAGCTCAATTTGTCCGAAGAGGGCAGCACCTCTCGCGCGCGCTCCATCGCCGCCGGGTCATATGCTTTGATCGACGCGCCTGCCTCCAGCAGCTTCCAGATCACGTCAATCGCCGGTGAGTCGCGAATGTCGTCCGTATCGCCTTTGAAGGCCAGACCCAGCGCCGCCAGCCGCTTGCCGCGCAGCGTCCACAGCGCCGCGCGAACTTTGTTGAAAAAAATCTCGCGCTGCCTGTCGTTGACCTTGCGAATCTCATCCAGCAATTGAAAGTTCACGCCCTGCTGCTGCGCCACCCAGTGAAAGGCGGCAACATCCTTGGGAAAGCATGAGCCGCCATAGCCCAGCCCCGCGCTCAGAAATTTCGGTCCGATGCGGCTGTCCATCCCGATGCCCGCGGCAATATCCTCGATGTCCGCGTCCACCGTCTCGGCCAGGTTGGCAACCGCGTTGATGAAGGAAATCTTCAGCGCCAGAAATGCATTGGAGGCGTGCTTGATAATCTCCGCGCTCTGCGCCGTAGTGACCAGAATCCGGGCTGGAGCACTGCTGCATATCCCCGGCAGAGCATCCGGCTGGCTATAGTAGCCGCCCCCGGTCAGCGGCTCATAAATGCGCCGCAAGACCTCCGCCGCGCGCTCGGAATTTGCGCCCACCACGATGCGGTCGGGATGCAGAAAATCCATCACCGCCGTACCCTCGCGCAGAAATTCTGGATTGGAAACTACATCGAAGCTCTGCGGCTCCACGCCATGCCGGTGCAGCACGCGCCGTATCCACTCGTTGGTATAAACCGGCACCGTGCTCTTTTCCACGATCACCTTGTAGCCGTTGATCGCCCGCGCAATCTCCGAAACCACGGCTTCAACATACGAAAGATCGGCCGCGCCGGTATCGCCCTGCGGCGTGCCCACGGCGATAAACACCGCCTCGCTCTGCCCCACGGCCGCGCCCAGGTCGGCGGTAAACTTCACGCCGCGTCCGCCGTGCTTGGCCAGCAACTCCGGCAGATGCCGCTCGAAGATGGGAACGCCCCCGGAGCTGAGCGTCTTCACTTTAACTTCGTCGTTGTCCACGCAGGTGACAGCGTGACCCATCTCGGCAAAACAAACTGCGGCAACGAGTCCCACGTACCCGGACCCGATCACACAGATGGAAACTGGCTTCGACATACGCTTGCGACCTTCTTCCTGATTGCTCTTGATCTAGGTTATTCGCTCCAGCGGGATGGAGCAAACTGTATATAAATTGTGAACCCTATCGTTGTTCCCAAGATTACAATGCGTGAAATTAACGCTCTGGTACAGTAAAATTGCAAATGTTGGTTGAAAGCTGCTTTGTTTGCTCGAGGAAAGGGCAATTGTTCATGGGTAAGTTGTCACCTTCCAACTCTTCAGCCTGGGCGCCCTTTCGCATTGCGCCTTCATACTCCGAGCGGGTCTGGGGCTCTCGCGATCTTCATCCGTGGTACGACCGGACCGCAAAGGACGCGCCCATCGGCGAAGCATGGCTTACCGGCGATCAGTGCCTGGTGGCCAGCGGCGCGCAGAAGGGCAAGACGCTCGGTGCGCTCTTTGAGGAGGCTCCCGAGGCGCTGCTGGGCGCTCATGCTCCGCGCGCAGGCGAGGAGGCCGCGGAGAGCGCCTCACCTCTGTTGATCAAAGTCATCTTCGCCAATGACAAGCTCAGCGTGCAGGTGCATCCCGACGACGCCATGGCGCAAAAATACGGCGACCCGCGCGGCAAGACCGAGTGCTGGTACATTCTGGAGGCCAAGCCGGAGACCAAGGTTGCCCTCGGACTCAAGCAAGGCGTCGAGTTGAACACGGTGATGACGGGCATCGAAGACGGTACGCTGGAGTCGAGCTTGAACATCGTCGATCTCGCCGCCGGTGAGATGATCTATGTCGATGCCGGAACTGTTCACTCCATCTGGCCGGGATCGATCATTCTTGAGACTCAGCAGAACTGCGATCTGACCTATCGAATGTACGACTATGGTCGCGGACGCGAGTTGAACATCAAGAAATCGCTGGAAGCTGCCAAGCTCGTCACCCATGCAGGAAAAGTCTCGCCCACTGCACTCGCGGACCGGACGGTGCTGATGGATGGCGAATACTTTCGCGTCGAACGCATTAATGTCGAAGGCAGCCGCGCGAGCGCCAGCCTCTCCGGCGAAGGCGAATCCGCACCGGGCCTCCAGTATCTCTTCGCAGCCGCCGGCAAGGCAAAGATCACCGGCGACGGCTTTGATGCGCTTGAGTTGCCGATGGGAGCCATCGTTGCCGTCCCCGCCTCTTCGCCTGAGTTCATCGTGGAAGACAAGGAAGCGTTGCAGTTGATGCGTATCACTCCGCGCTGGCCGAAGGCGAAATAGAAACCATAAGGCATATCAACTGATTCCCGTCGCAAGGTAAAATAATCAGTATGACCCGCAAAAACATTCCCGGCACATCGCCCTACGAACCCATCATCGGCTTCTCCCGCGCCGTTCGCATCGGCAATACTGTTCATCTCTCCGGCACTGGCCCGGTCGGCGCGGATGAACTGGACGCCACGGCCCAGACCCGTCGCATCTTTGAGATCGCG
Source organism: uncultured Occallatibacter sp. (assembly GCA_964408275.1). Taxonomy (GTDB): domain Bacteria; phylum Acidobacteriota; class Terriglobia; order Terriglobales; family Acidobacteriaceae; genus Telmatobacter. The sequence continues at coordinate 12,446 of CAYOYX010000031.1, read as the reverse complement.
GCGAAGGCGCTCGCAGAGGCCGGCGCTTCCTTCCGCGATGTCGTTCGCACCAGAATCTTTCTCGCCCATGCCGAGGACTGGGAGGCCGTCGGTCGCGTTCATGGCGAATTCTTCGGCGAGATTCGTCCCGCCTGCACCATGGTCGTCGCCACGCTGCTCAGCCCCAAGTGGTGCGCCGAGATCGAAATGGAAGCCGTGGTCCAGGAATCTTGATCACAAGAAGCAATGAACACCTGAACCCGTTCCTGTAAACTGGCAACTGACCACGATTCACTTGTTCACTTATTCACTCGTTCACTGAAGGAAGACACCATGGCAAAGCTCTCGATTCGCGACATCGAACTGGCCGACAAGCGGCTCTTCATCCGTGTCGATTTCAACGTGCCGCTCACTGAAGACGGCGCGACCATCACCGACGACACCCGCATCGCGGCCACGCTGCCCACCATCATCTACGCTCTCCGCCGCAAGGCCAAGGTGATTCTGGCCTCGCATCTCGGCCGCCCCAAGGGCAAGCCGAATCCCAAGTACTCGCTGCGCCCCGTCGTTGACCGCCTGCGCGAGCTGCTCATCAAGGATCTCGGCGAAGAGGTCAACGTCGCCTTCGCTCCCGATTGCATCGGCGAAGTGGCGGAAGAGATGGCCGCTCAGCTTGAATCCGGCCAGGTGCTGCTGCTTGAGAACCTCCGCTTCCATGCCGAGGAGGAGGCCAACGATCCCGCCTTCTCCAAAGCCCTCGCCTCACTTGCAGAGGTCTACGTCAACGACGCCTTCGGCTCCGCGCATCGCGCCCACGCATCAACGGAGGGCATCACTCACTTCCTCTCACCCGCCGTCGCCGGCCTGCTGATGGAAAAAGAGATCACTTATCTCGGCAAGGCTCTGGAATCGCCGGAGAAGCCCTTTGTCGCCATCATTGGCGGCTCCAAGATCAGCGGCAAGATCGATGTCATCGACAACCTGCTCGACAAGGTCGATACATTGGTGATCGTCGGCGGCATGGCTTACACCTTCCAGCGCGCGCTCGGCGTCACCACCGGCAAATCGCTCGTTGAAGAAGACAAGATCGAGATGGCCAAAGCCGCGCTCGACAAAGCCAAGGCAAAAAGAGTCAAGCTGCTGCTGCCCGTCGATAACATCCTCGCCGACAACTTCTCCGCCGACGCCAAGACGCAGGAGTGGGATTGCTCGAAGAATTTCCCCGCCGACTGGCAGGGCCTGGACATCGGTCCCAAAACCATCGCGGAGATTGAAGAGGTCGTCTCGACCGCGCGCACCATCGTCTGGAACGGTCCGGCTGGAGTCTTTGAATTTCCCCGCTTCGCCGTCGGCACCAACGCCATCGCCCGCGCCGTCGCAGCCAATCGCGCGGCCACTTCGATCATTGGCGGCGGCGACTCGGTGAGCGCTATCAACCAGGCCGGCGTCGCCGACCAGATCACCCACATCTCCACCGGCGGCGGCGCCAGCCTTGAATTCCTCGAAGGCAAAAAACTCCCCGGCGTGGAAGCGCTGACGGATAAGTAAGTCAGTGGACAGTGATCAGTGAATAGTGGTCATTAAAAGCCGCATCCGGCCAGAAGTTCGGGCTGGATGCGGCTTTTTGGGATCGCAGGCATAGCGAATCTGCATTAAATTCCTCTTATACTACTAATGCTAGAGATTTTGAACTCCAAATGTATTCTCTGCTGGGGTATAGGTGAAGTCGTATTCTATTTCGCCGATAGGCACCTTATGGGGGCAAACTTGAACTACGGTGCGCCGCAAGATTCGCGAGTAGCGGCCTCTGCCGGTAAATGCGGGAAACTGCTGGGATTGGCAGGCGGCAAGGCTGCCGGCATCCGCCGCATTTCTATCGCCTTGATTACCGCTCTCAGCTTGATCGGCCTCATCGCGGCCCAAGCCGCGCCGCCGCCCGCGCAGGCAAAAAAATCACCAGAAAAATTGCCCACGCTGACCACGGTGCGCGCGGCGCATTCTTTGACCTCGGCTGAGGCCACGCGCGGCTATCCTGTCCATCTGCGCGCGGTAGTGCTCTACTACGCTCCGCGGCCTAATACCAATAAGGATGGAATGTGGGTTCACGATTCGACCGGAAGCATCTATGTCATCGTTCACAAGAGTGATTCCAAACCCACGCCTCCCGGAACGCTGGTTGAGATGACCGCCGTCACCAATAGCGGTGCTTTTGCACCCACCCTCAACAAGCCGACCTTCAAGGTGATTGGACACGTCGCCTTGCCGAAGACATCGGATCGGCCAAGTCTGGCCCAAATGATGGTCGGCGGAGAAGACGGCCAATGGATCGAGGCTGAGGGCATTGTTCATTCCGCCGCCGTTTATGACTATTATGTTTTGCTGCAATTGGCCATGACCGACGGCACACTTTCTGTCGGCATTGTGAAAGAGCAAGGCGTCGACTACTCCAGCCTGGTCGATGCCCAGATCCGCGTCCGCGGCAATCCCCACCCAGTGATGGATATAAGCCACAAACACATGATTGGCGTCCGTGTTGAATCTCCGGGGCTGATGGCGGTGGAGATTGTGCAAGCGGCGCCCAAAGATCCTTACAATACGCCCGCCATTCCCATCTCTCGATTGCTGCAGTGGGATGTGGCGAACTTGATGACTCATCGAGTGCATATACAGGGAAGCGTTACGATGCAGTGGCCCGGATCGTCGATTTGCATACACGACGCCGCCCAGGGCATCTGCGCGCAAACCAATCAAAGCACCCGTATGCGCAACGGCGAGTTGGTTGACATCGTGGGTTTTGTCCATCCCGATGGCAATGCGGCGGCGATGACGGACGCGATCTTCAGAAGCTCCGGCTCCGCTACAGTTGCGCCTGTATCCGCGACGCCAACAACTGCGGATGACATCCTGAAGGGCAACCATGAATCTCAGCTTATTCAGATCGATGGCCAACTGATCTCCCGCGATCTGGCCTCGGCCGATACTACGCTTCTGATCAACTCAGGAAAATATATCTTTACGGCAGTTCTTCCCGCGGGGCTGAGCGGATCGGAGACAAAAAAATGGCAGAACGGCAGCGTTCTGCGCATCACCGGCATCTGCTCGGTGCAGGTCGATATGCAGAAGGTCAACATGGACCAGGGAGACGCCGCGCCGAAATCATTTCGCGTTCTGATGCGCTCCCCCGCGGATGTGGTTGTTCTCAAAAAAGCCTCGTGGTGGACGCCGGTTCATGCCGTTATCCTGCTGTCTTTGGTATTGACCGCGACGCTGGGCGCGCTGGTTCTGGTGCTGATGTTGAGGAAGCGCCTGGAGCTACAGACAAAGTTGTTGCGCGAACAGGCGGACAAGCTGCACGAGAGCGAAGAGCGCTTCCGCCACATGGCGATGCATGACGCCTTGACGGGGCTGGCTACGCGCGTACTCTTGCAGGATCGCATGGATGTCGCGATGGAAGCCGCGCGCCGCCGTCAATCAGGACTCGCGCTGCTGATGATCGACGTAGACAAATTCAAAGACATCAACGATACCTTCGGCCACGCGGCCGGCGACGAGGTCTTGCGCGTTACCGCCGCGCGGCTGCGCGAGGCCGTGCGCAGGAGTGATACTGTCGCCCGCTTTGGCGGTGACGAATTCGTTGTGCTCTTTGCCGAATTGAGCGATCCGAGAATTGCCGTGAGGACTGCCATGAATATGGTGAAAACTCTGGCGGTTCCCATATCGTTTGAGAACCACGAGATTCCGGTCACCGTTAGCATTGGGGTCTGCGCCGCTTATGGGGACGAGCTTGACGCGACCATCTTGATAAAGAATGCGGATACTGCTCTCTATTGCACCAAGGCGCGCGGGCGAAACGGCTATTCCGTCTACACGCCGGAGTCAGATCCAGAGCTAACCGAGGCGCCGGTTAAGCAGCCCTCTCAGGAACTCGCCGCCGCTGAAATCGGAAACGGTTGAGCTGGACCGCCAAATTCTGCGGCCGGAAATCAGGTTGCGCGATTCAGCCACGGAGTGGAGATCACGTTCGATCGGCGGATGAGCAAGAGCAATCTTCGAGAGCGCAATCTCGTTAATCTCTACGATTACTGCTGAGGCTCCATGTTGTAGGTGAAGAGTGCGCGCAGTTCCAGGTACGGCCCGTGGAAGTCCCTCGGCAGCGGCGGGTAATTCGAGCCGGTCAGCGCGCCCCAGGCCGCGCGGTCCAGTGCCACGTCGCCTGAGCTGCCCTCGAGCACCATGCCTCCGTCCATCAACCGGCCATTGGGCAGCACCTTGAAGCGAATCATCACCTGGCCCGACTTCAGAATCGGCGGGTTCACTTCATCGGGAATCAGCGGATCCCAGGTGCGTCTCGTCTCCCAATACCAGCGCGCCAACCAGCTTTGAAAGTCCACACCCTGCGTGTCGGAGAGAATCTGCACACCGCCGGTTCCCGCGCCGGGATGCATCGGCAGCCTGCCGCCGGAGGGGAGATTGCCCGCACCGGGGCTGGGATTGCGCGCGGCATTCTTCATAGCGTCGCGCAAGGCGTCGGCGGGGTTCTGTGAGTTCATGGCAAAGCTGGGACGCGCCGGCACTGCCGCGGGACGAGGCGCTTCAATTTGCGATTGCTGGCTGGGCGGAATGGGCGGAGGAGGAGGAGGCGCGGGCGCGGCAGCTTGCGGAGCCGGTTCCGGCGCGGGCGGCGCTGTCTTTTGCATCTCATCCATCGTTTTTTTGTCGATCAGCGGATGCTGCGGAACCGGCTTGATCTCAACCTTGGGCTGAAACTTCGGCGTATCCATGTACGTAAATTCTTTGTTCAACTTGATCGCGCTGTTATCGACCACCACCGGCGCCTTGAAGACGTATTTGGGAAGCAGCAGGATAGCGGCAAAGAGCAGCGCATGAATCAGAATCGCCAGCCAGATGCCCTCGCGCAAGCGCGCCCAGCGCCGCTCGTCCTCCAGATCGCTGATGAGCTGCAGCAGCTCGTGGGTGTCGTAGTCCACCCAGCGCGAACCGCGAAGGCTCGGAGTCGCCGCCGGACGCTGCTCCTCGCCCGCAGCCGGAGGTTCAGAAGCGGCTTCGGCAGTCCCTTTGGTCTCGTTCACGTCGATTGGCGCTTCGTCGGTGGGCATTTGTCATTTTCCCCGGAGGCAGACGGGCCCGCTCTGCTGCAAGTCCTTTCTCTCTATTCTCTCATCTTGAGCAAATCACTGCCCATCGCCTCGGCCCGTACAATGGAATCTGATAGTAAGACGGATTTGCGGGCGGAAGGGAACCGGTTTGATCGCAGCTTTTCTTCGTTTATTTGCCAAGTGCAATCTTCTTCTGCTGCCTCTGCTGGCCAAGCTGGGGTTTTGGGGCGCGGGCGCGTGGGCGCTGCTGGACTCGTCCACCGTCCCCGTCCTGATGGACGCAATACTGGCCGCCTATATCTGGAACGACAAACCCCACTTCTGGCTCTATTGCCTGCTGGCGGCGGTGGGGTCGGCGATTGGCGGCCTGCTGCCTTACGGGCTGGGACGAGCCGGCGGCGAACTCTTCCTGCTCAAGCGCGTCAATCGCGAGCGCTTCGATCAGATGCGCCTGCGCTTTGAGCGTCAGGAGTTCCTGGCGATGATGATTCCCTCAATGCTGCCTCCGCCGACGCCCTGGAAGGCCTTCGTCTTTGCTGCCGGCGTCTTCGAGATGCGCGTCGCCCCCTTCATGCTCTCTGTCTTCTGCGGCAGATTGCTGCGCTGGCTGATTCTTTCTCTGCTGGTGCTCACGCTGGGTCCGGGCGTGGTCAATGTGGTGGCGCATCACGGACTCGCGCTCATGGCCATCGTCGGCGGTCTGGCTGTGATTGGTTTTGTCTGGTGGTGGATGCGAAGGAAACGCGCGGGCAAGCCGGGAGCCTAAAGCAGATTCATTGCGCGCGGAGCAAGTCGCTACACACACGAATGGGTGCCCCATGTCCCTCGCTGTCAAGTGCCGGGACATCCTTGCATTTGGGGACATGGGAATCCACGAACCTCAAAATGCCGAACTATTCACTGTAATGGAAGCTACTTTGCAGCCAGCGCCGTCTCGGTCCGCGCAGTGCTCATCCGCCGCGCCAGCACCGGAAGCCCGAAGGCAGCACCGGCAACAATCGCCGTCGAGAGCAGATCATTGCGATAGAAGGGCAGGCCGGCAACGTAGCAGATGGTGAGTCCGCTCAACGTATGCGGATACATCCAGCCAGTCGCCCAGACGGTAAAGTTCGAGAGCAGGAAGAACGAGGTCGGCCCCAGTAGCGCGCCCGCGCCCACGCGCACAACCGTAGTCCGGCTCTTCAGCAGAATCCGCCCCAGCCCCATCGCCATTAAGTACCACGCCCATGTAGGCAGATAGAGCTGCCAAGCGAAGGCGTAGTGGTAGCTGTAGACAGTGAGTATGTAGTCGGTGGCCATCAGCGCCACAAGCGGCGCCAGCATCTCTCTCCACGAACGCCGCGCGCCAAAATAAAGCAGCGCTCCGCCCACCGCGGTAAAGTTCCACCACCCGGCGTGGGGCAGCAAACGGCTCAACACAGCAACCAGCAGCAAAAGATAAGCAGGCATGGAACCTCTGTTTTTCTCGAATCAGAATTCCGGCGCATCCAGGGGAAGCGGCGTTCTTTCATTCTGCGGGTCGCGGGCCGCTGGGTCAACCGGAAAATTCACGTAGTGAACAATTATTTTCATGGCAAGCGATTTGCGCCGCAACCCGGAGGGCTGGGGCCAATTTCCCTCATTTCTTTGTCGCTCGTCGCTCGAAGATACTCCATATTCGTCGCTCCGCGCTCATAGAACTGAGGAAAATTGGCTCCCAGCGCCATCCGCGGGAAAGTTCATAACAGGCTCTAGGGTTGCGCCTCCAGCGTGATCTGCCGCCGGATGCTGAAACGCGCAGGTTCTCCGCAATCGCTCAATGCTGCATCGTTGCAATCGCGCTCCATCACCACGACAGGATTATCCATCGTTGCTGAAATGACTCGGCCCGTTGCAAGGGCGATTTTGATATTAGCCTCGAATGTCTCTTTGCCGACCTGGGCGGCAAACTTGCCATCCTGCCTCTTTTCCACCTCAACCCAGTTGTTTGCGGTGTCGCTTACTGAATTTTGCATCCAGTCCGCTGGAAACTTGATCTGAGTCTGCGCAGGAGGCACATGGCGAACAATCATGGTCGCAATGTTTGTTTTTTGATCGATCGACTGGAGAGTTATGTCGAAGTCGATGGAGTCCTGGCCAAGGACAATATATGTTCCATCTGCCCATGAGCTTGGCACTCCATTTTTCACGTAAACATGATCTCCCGCACGAGCTAGACCCTTCTGTCCCATGGCAAGTTGTGTGTCCGCATAGAACGCAAGTAAGTCAGTAATCGGTCCGATCAGAATGGGCTGAACCTTGCTCAGATCGGGGACGGTAAGCGTGTACCCCGAGGTAAGACAGAGAGGCTCCCTGAACGCCAGACTGTCTGGCGAAAGTAAAAATGGCTGGCCGTTCAAGCGCAGCTCCGGCCATGCGAATTCTTCAAAGAAAGCGCTAGAGGGGGCTTTCTTCACCAGTCCCTCAGCGCGAGCTTCGTAACGAATTGTCCGCTGGCGGCCCTGGTTGACGCCCGTCATCTTGTACGCTATCTTCTCGCCCTCTTGATAGTGGCGCTGCAACTCTGAGGCGGTTGGAGATTGCTCGGGCTTAGCGGTCTGAGATTGAAGATGCACCGGAAAAACGATGCCCAGAAAAGACAGAAGCAGTGCGGTGATAAATGGATTGTTGCGTTGTGTTACAAGTTTCATTTCATCTTCTCCTTCTTCCTGTAGACAGTGATGGCGTGCGACGCCCACTGAAGCTGCGCCTCGTAGCCAAGAATGCCGCACTGCAAAGCAAGCCTGCCAGAGTCCGGCATCTTTGGCGAATGATCGATAAAGAAATTCTTCAGCGTAGGAATGTAGATTTTGAGCTCGGATTCAAAAGATTGTAGGAACCGGAGCGTGGCCGCACTGCCCATCGCGCCATCGAGAAACGCAAATCGCAGCATCAGCTCATTGATTCCTCTCACTACGTCAGCCCGTTCGATAGGTTTGGTCAGCCATTTTTTCAGCGCGGCCACTCCGCCAGAAGTAAGACGCAAGACTTTGCGCCGCCGCAGTCCCGAGCCCGCCTCTATGATGCCCTTGATCAGGCCCATCTCTTCCAGCCTGCGCAAGGCCGGATAGATGGCTCCGGGGCTGTCACTGTAGCCCGCCATCGGCGTTTCCTTGAATATTTTGCGCAAATCATAGCCGGAGGCAGGCTTCTGATGCAGCATCCCTATCAAGGCGTACCCCAGCAATGCAATCTTCGGCCGGACCATAATACGAATAGTATCATTACGATTCATACTGTCAAGGGAAAATCCTCTCTCCGTATTTTTCCGGTTTTCTCATTAAAGGTGTTTGCGGATGCCGCATCGGGCGAGCTATAGACAGTCAATTTGTGCAATTCAACCTCTGCACTAGCCCGTTCATCACCTCATACACCACGCCCGTGGCCCTATAATTCACCTCATGGGCGAACGAGCCAACCCAGACCCCACACCGGCCCAGCGAGCCGCCGAACTGCGCGCAGAACTGCGCCGCCATGAGCACCTCTACCACGTTCTCGATGCGCCGGAGATCAGCGATGCTGAGTACGACGCGCTGATGAATGAGCTGAAGCGCATTGAAGCCCAGCACCCCGAACTTGTCACTCCCGACTCGCCTACGCAGCGCGTCGGCGGCAAGCCGGCTGAAGGCTTCAAGAAGGTTGCGCACTCGCGGCCCATGCTCTCACTGGACAACGCCTACTCAGCCGAGGAACTGACCGCGTGGGATGCGCGCTGCCGCGAGTTGGCTGGCGGGTTGCCCGTCGAGTATGTCGCCGAGTACAAGCTGGACGGATTGAGCGTGGCGCTGCGGTATGAGCCGACAACCGGCGGCGGCGCAAGGCTGACGACCGGCATCACGCGCGGCGACGGACAGACCGGCGAGGATGTTACCTCGAATATCCGCACCATTCGCAGTGTGCCGCTGGCGATTCCAGCCGAGAAGTTGACCGTGCTGGGTCTACCGCCCAGCTTTGAGGTGCGCGGCGAAGTGGTGATGCCGGAGGCTGCCTTTCAACGATTGAATGAGGAGCGCGAGCAGCAAGGCCTCGCGCCTGCCGTCAATCCGCGCAATGCAGCCGCCGGAACTCTGCGCACACTGGAGCCGAGCATCGTCGCCAATCGACGGCTGGAGTTCTACGCTTACTTTCTGCTGGTGGATGGCGAGTACTCGCCGTACGGGCAACATTTGACACTTGACACTCTAACAGCGCTTGGCTTTCGCGTGAATCCCAACCATAAACTCGTCGCATCGATCAAGGAGATGACCGGCTTCATCGATGCCGCCGAGGCAGCGCGCTCGACTCTCGGCTACGAAATCGACGGCGTGGTGCTTAAAATCGACGCGCATTCCACGCAGCAGCGCCTCGGCTCGACGGGTCGCGCGCCGCGCTGGGCCATCGCTTACAAATTCACCGCGCGCTCGGGAATTACACAGGTCAACGCGATCACCGTGCAGGTGGGCCGCACCGGCAAGCTGACGCCGGTGGCCGAGCTGACGCCGGTCTTCATCGGCGGCACCACCGTCAGCCGCGCCACGCTGCATAACGCTGATTTTATCGAGCGGCTTGGACTCAAGTTGGGCGATTGGGTCAAGGTGGAGCGCGGCGGCGACGTCATTCCCAAGGTCGTCGAAGTTGTCGATGATCCTGAGCATCCGCGCGGAGAAGTTGCTTTTGTTTTTCCGACGCACTGTCCAGAGTGCGGGAGCGCCGTTGTGCGCGCGGAAGGAGAAGTGGATTTTCGCTGCGTGAATGCGGATTGTCCGGCCAAGCTGCGCGAGAGCCTGCTCCACTTTGCCTCGCGCGGTGTGATGAAGATCGAAGGGCTGGGCGAGGCGGTAGTGCAGCAGTTGTTGGATAAGGGGCTGGTGAAGAGCGTCGCCGATCTCTACACGTTAACGAATGATGGCCTGCTTTCGCTCGAGAAAGAGGTTACCCGCTTCGACAAGAAATCAAATGAAATGAAGACGGTAATCGAGCGGTTACTTGGCCCAACAGCTATAAATAAACTCCTCAAGCAGATTGAAGACTCAAAGCAGGCGGGTTTGGCACGTGTCCTCATGGGACTAGGGATTCGTTTTGTCGGCGAGCGTACAGCCGAGCTCTTGGCGCAGGAGTTTGGAAATATCAAAAACCTGATGGACGCTGACGCTGAACGGTTGGAACCTATAGAAGAGGTCGGTCCCCGCATTTCCCATGCGATTATTGAGTTTTTCGCAGACAATGAGAACCGTGAATTAGTAAAAAAGCTTGCGAAAGCCGGTGTGGATATGACCGCCGAGAAGAAGCTGCGCTCGGCCAAGTTGGCGGGACTAACCTTCGTTCTCACAGGTACACTAACAACTCTCACCCGTGAGCAAGCCAAAGCCAAAATCGAAGCTGCGGGAGGCAACATTGTAACTTCGGTTAGCAAGAAAACCAGTTTCGTTGTTGCAGGAGAGGATGCTGGCTCTAAGTTGGAAAAAGCGCATGAACTCAATATTTCCGTGCTAAACGAGGCGGAATTGCTAGCAAAGCTAAGATCTGAAACGACTCCGAAAACAACTGAGGTAAGGTTGTTTTCGTAACTATGAATTCAGGAGATTGCAAGGAGAAGCAAGGACATGGATTTCGTGGTCATCGATGTTGAAACAGCCAACGCTGACTTGTCGAGTATCTGTCAAGTTGGTATCGCTTCTTTCCGCAATGGCGAATTGGCAGACGCATGGGTATCGTTGGTTAACCCGGAGGATTATTTTAGTCCTGTCAATATCTCCATTCACGGAATCGATGAGGATCAGGTCAAGGATGCTCCAATATGGGAGGGTGTATTTCCACTGGTCGCCTCTCGATTGCAGAACAGAATAGTTGTGTCACATACGCCTTTCGACAGACTGGCATTGGCCCGTGCATGCGACCGCTACGATTTAGAAGGATGTGAATGCACTTGGCTTGATTCTGCAAGAGTGGTGAGAAGAGCATGGCCGGAGTTTTCGAAATCAGGATACGGCCTCTCCAACGTAGCGGCACATTTCGGCATAGATTATTGCGCACATGATGCACTTGAGGATGCACGTTGTGCTGGTCTACTGTTACTCCGCGCTGTAGCCGAGACCGGGCTGAGTCCCGAACAATGGTTAACTCGTGTAGAACAGCCAATTTATTTAGGCAACAATAATGACGGTTCGAGCAGATGGCCGGTCCCGTGTAAGCGAGATGGCAATCCAGATGGCGAGCTATTTGGTGAGATTCTAGTTTTTACCGGAGCATTATCGATTCCACGCCATGAAGCTGCAGATGCTGCCGCCGCAGCTGGCTGTCGCGTTGATGACAGCGTCACAAAGCACACGACAATGCTGGTTATTGGAGATCAAGACTTGAGAAGGCTAGCAGGTCACGAGAAGAGTTCAAAGCACATAAAGGCCGAGCAACTTATTGCGAAGGGGCTTACTATTCGCATTTTGGGCGAGAGTGACTTTATGCGCATCGTTGCGCGTTCCTTCTCGCCAAATTGAATGGCGAGGAGGCCGGCTCCAAGCTTGACAAGGCGCGCTCGCTTAAAATCCCGGTGTTGGATGAGGATGGCCTGCTGGCGATGCTCCAAGATGCATCGGCCACGCACTGAGCCTCTCATCCCCGCATGGATAGAGGGTTCCGGAGTGGCGAACAAGGAAACTGGTAGTGGGAATCAACGGCGATACAGCGACAAGAATCAGCAACAAGTCCAGCAACATAACATCCTCCAAAGTCAAAACAAACTGCTATCAATCTCATCTGTCATGAACTGAAACGGCGGCGCGAGGCCAGCCCAGCGTAGCGCTCGCCCGAGCGCAGTTCGCGTTCTCTCTCCCGTTCCCAGGCTGCGGCGCGCCAGTTGCGTGAGGCGTAGCGCGGCGGTTCGCTTGCGGGAACCGGAAGCTCATCGAGGCGCTGACGCGCCGGCAAGGCAGCCACCAGCTCTATCGGCATAATCAACTGAGGACGCGCGGGCGCTGACGCGGGCGCGACGGTTGTAACAACGGGCGGGGTAGACTGCGCAACAGGCGGCGCAACCGGCTTGGGCGCGGCGATTAGGCGCGCGGAAGATTCGATCTCTTTGTAAGCTCCATCCGAAGTCAGACTAGTGTCATTGGTTGTGGCGCGCTCCACAAGTTCTTCATCTTCTAACTCGATTTGTGAGGCCCGTGGCGCGCGCACCGTCAAGGCTCTGGCCATAAAGTCGTCCACCAGCTTATGAAGGCAGGTCTGTCCGCAGAGGTGCTTCGACCCAGGGCGCAGGCGGTTGCGTGAGCTCCACCCGCTCACCCGCAGCTCTCCTGCCTGGTCATAGGCCACAAACCAGTGGTTGGTCTGCTTCTTCTCCGTTCCGCAGAT
>CAYOYX010000030.1:0-37598 GCA_964408275.1 uncultured Occallatibacter sp. | reverse complement strand
TCGACGACGTGGTGCGCTATGCCGAGGCGCACAACGTGAACAACCGCATTGCCGCCTATATGCTGGCCATCGACCGCGTGGCCATCACCATCCGCCAGCGCGGGATTTACGCATAACAAACTGCGATGGAAATAATCAAAGCGGATGGGCCAATGGCTCATCCCGCTTTTTATTTTCTCTCTTGCCACAACTATTTTTGCGGATTGCTGTATATATTCTTAGATATAATCACACCTTGAAAGGAGAATCATGAAAGTCGCTCTCTTAGTGTTGTTATTCGCAACATCCGCATTCGCGCAGGATCCAAAAGTCGATCCCACCGCAGCTTGCGGACCAGAGAATATGTATTTCAACGTAAATTTGGACAAATCGCAGCACACGCCGCTACCGCAAGTACCGGGAAAGGCTCGGATTTATTTCATCCAGAACGTCAATACAGATATTTTCGATTCCTACACAATGACAAGGTTCGGGATTGATGGAGCATGGGTCGGAGCAAACAATCACAATTCATATTTCTCAGTCTCCGTCGAGCCGGGAGAACATCACCTATGCGCTTCTATTTGGTACTCTCGCATCGATCAGCACCTGGTACTGGCGCATCTGACGGCAGAGCCGGGTAAAGTATATTACTATCGCCTGGGGATCATTGAGACGCGAAACCTGTCTGACTGGAAACTTGACCAGATCGACAGCGACGAAGCCAGGTATTTGATTACATTGTATCCGCTGAGCGTCTCGACGGCAAAAAAGTAAGGCGCGATGCGGTGCGCGGCTGCTACAGCGGGATGGGCCGTTGGCCCATCTCGTTGTGGTTCTTGTAAATGGCGCATCCGAACCACCGTTTCCTTCCAGAATGAATGCCCGTACTGGCTCTTCACTGATTCTTTTCCCAAATTTGAAAGTTAACCTATAGAATCTGAGAGCAATCTTATTCAACGATAATATCGACGAGATACGATAATGAAGTCGAGCGGTCAACCACAGGAAACTTCATTGCAGGCATGATCCTTGCTGACCGCGCGCGCGTGCAACCGCCGAATGGCCGCACAATTGGCTCGTGGAGAAAATCGGATGAAGAAGCGGAATGTTTTGGAAGGTGTCGGCGCATCGTTGATATTACTGATGCCGTACTACTGTAAATTTCTCCTTCCCTCGAACCCTGAGATATTTCGTCTTCGCCTGCCGGCCACAAACCTGATTGGAGGCATACTTGTCGATCTTCTTGTTTATTCCATTTTATCGATAGGCTTCCTGGTTGCCGTACAGTATTCCCCGCCGGTTCTGAAGAGAATCATGGAGGCATTGTTCGCGGCTCTCATGCTGTGGCTGATTGTGGATTTTGTGTTCCTGGCGATGAACCACCTGCAAAATCGAATCAAGCATTGGGATCGTATATCGGAGATCAGCGCCTTTTTGATTCCCCTGCTGTCGTGTGTGCTGGCCTACTTTCTTCCCCGTTTCACTCAACCAATAGTGCGCGTGGTTCGCCTTGTTATCGCCGGGTGTGCTTTCTCCGCTCTCTGGATAGTTCCCCAACTTCTTCATCTCGCTTTGGTTCGTCAGCCCGTCCAGAGCAATGTTTTTGCGCGTCCACCCGTAACTGGGTCCGAAAAATCCCAGCAACGGATTATCTGGATTCTCTTTGACGAGCTTTCCTACAATCAGACGTTCGATCACCGTGCTGCCGGCATCGAACTCCCCAACCTCGACCGGTTGCGCGCCGGGAGCGTCTCGTTTAGCAATCTGAAACCAGTGGGATTTTACACGGCTCGCATCATTCCATCGTTGTTTTCAGGTCAACGCATCAACAGGGTTCGCAGCACGATCCACGGCGAGCTTTGGTACTGGGATGATTCTCAACGCCGCTGGCTCGCCTACGATCCAAATGCCACGCTGTTCGGCCTGGCTCAGCGGAAGGGATGGAATACAGGCATCGACGGCTGGGCCATCCCCTACTGCCGCATACTTGCACCGGTAGTCAATGCCTGTTCATGGGCAACCGATCCCACGCAAGTTGAAGAGTTCGGCGCATCGGTAGACAAGTCCGTACTGGCCAATGCGGCAGTGATGCCGACCCGCTTTGGGAGTTTGTTTCACGGCACGAAAGTTGTCGCGGAAGAGCGCATACAGGCCTACCGCGACATCATGTCGCACACACAAACGTTGATCGCCGACGACCAACTCCGTTTCCTTTTTCTACACATCCCAGTTCCTCATCCTCCGGGCATCTATGATCGCCAGCGCCATATTTTGCGCCCGAGCGGCAACTATCTGGACAATCTGGTGCTGGCCGACGACACGCTCGGTGTGCTCATGCGGGAGATCGCCGCTACTCCATCGGCTGGCCAAACCACAGTCATAGTTTCTTCGGATCACTCCTGGCGCATTCCATTGTGGTTGCCTGCTCAAAGTTGGACCAGCGAAGAAGAACTCGCCTCCGGAGCGAAGTTCGATGAAAGGCCCGTGCTGCTGATTCATTTCCCTGATCAGAAAGCGGGCAGCGATATTCACGCGGAATCGTCCGAGATGCTGGAGCACGGGATAATCGCAGGAATGCTGCTCGGCCAGATTCATAATCCAAATGACTTGGATGTCTTCATCTCGCAACAGGGCCGCTAGTTTTAAGAGGGTCTCTGTAGAGTGTTTTAGGATAACTGCGTGGGAATATACCCGAGAGCGATTGCTGCGCCTCCCCATAGCCAACTTTGGAAAACACATCGATAAAAAGATCTGCAATGCTCACGATGTTAAATGAATGTTCTGCGAAGGCGCGCGCGTTCGCAGCATACCGGGCCCGCAGTTCAGAGCTCTCCATCAAGCGTCTTGCCGCGTCCACAAAATCGTTTGCACTGTCGGGTGAAATCACGATGCCTGCGTCTGCTTGCTCGACGACCACAGTCGCATGGTTTTCTCGCGGAGCGGCCAGCAAAAGAGGGCGGCCCGCAGATAGATACGAAAGTACCTTGGATGGCACGGCGAATGTGCCGGCATCGGAATCAAGCAATGCGATGAGGACATCGGATGCCCCCAACACCTGGGAGAGCCTCTGATACGGCTGGAAAGGCAAAAACGTCAACACATCCTTGCGGATTGGCTTTGTATGCTCGCAAAGCCAGTCTGCGCCTGCTCCGCCAGCTACCACCATCAGATTGGCATCATTGCGGGTTTCAAGATACTGCGCGAGCGCTAGCAATAATTCCGGGCGATGCTTCATGCCCAGTGTGCCGCTATAGATGAAGCAGAACTTTCGATCCATACCATGCTCGCGAGACCATGCATTGTCTTTATCTGTCGGCTGAATCTCCCCAAGTGACGCCCAGTTCTCAATCATGGAGATGCGCGACGGCTCAACACCCCACCCGGTCACGATTTTTACAAATTCCGGCGCAATACAAACCACGCCGTCCGATCTTGTGAGCAGTTTCCTTTCCAGCCGTTCGTAGCAGGCGCCGATTATCTCCGCAAGCGGTCCTAACTTTCTTCTCAGCACAAATCGAGCGGCAAGGCTGTAAACATCCTGTAGCCAGAAAATAAACTTTGCATTCTGCAGTTTTGCGGCTTTTTGCAGAACATTTTGAGCGTCTAGCGGCATATTAGCGGATAGGACGATATGCGGCCGGAAGGCAACGACCTTTGCGGCCACAGCCTTTCCATAAGCAATATCAGCAGTTCTCCTGGTCCAGATGGAATGTTTGGAAAATCTCATTGGAATATGCAAGCCCTCGATCGAAAAGCCGATAGGATCATTTTCGCAGCGTTCTATCTTTCCCTTGGGCGTCGATAAGTTGTCCGCGAAATAGAGATGCAATACCTGATGGCCGCGACTCGCCAGCTCACGGCTCAGTTCGATCTGAAATGCATGACCGCAAAATTCATTGACCAGAATTCGCATGGCGCACCTAAATACAAGTTGCCGCAGTAAAGAAATAGCTTCTGTCATCCGCATAGATTGGTTCTGATTCACCGGGCAGCGGTTCGACCGCAAATCCGCTGGGCCTGTATCCGACAGAATCAATCATGTCCAGTAGCTTCCTCCGCGAGACGCCGCGATGGACTTCCACCAGAAGCTTCGGCTTGTACTTCTTCAACAGGTCAGCCATCCCCTCGAGCACTTGTATCTCCATGCCCTGCACATCGATCTTGACGCCGTCAATGCGCGCCGACATCCAGCCATGTCTCTCCACTGCCGACATTGTGCGCAAACCAGTCGAGCAAGGCTCGTTCCGTCCGGCCAAGAATCGCCGCCGGATAATCGTGCCAGGAAGTCACAATCACATAGCCCTTCAGAAGTCCACCCAAAATCCTGTGAGGACCAAGTGAGCGTGGAAGCAACCGCCTAATTCCTTCTTTCAAAAGTTTGTTCATGGTTATTCCTCGTCAGTATTTCTCTGTTCAGGTCTTTCATTATTGCCGTCGATAATTTGCCGTAACTGGCGCATGCTTGTCCGGACACTTCTTTCCTCATCAAGCGTCCGACCCACACGATGAGAACAACGAATAAGGTCGTGAGTACCAGGGATGGAATGCGTTCGAAGACATAGGTAAATTCACCGCGTGGCGCAAAAAGCGCGCGGGTCAGACACTCGGCCCAGATTCCAGAGAAGAGCGAGCGGATGCCGATCCAACTCACGAATTGCCGACAAATAAAGCCAAACAATGCGGACCCCGCATAGACAGCCGCTAATCCTCCCAACAGGTATAGTTCGAGCAGATAGTTTCCGCCCGTTCCGGATTGAGTACCTAGGAAGGTGAGGGGATCATTGAAGGTGAGAATACGGCTTATGGTGGCAGGCATACGTTTCTTCCCAGCAAAACTTTCGAGTACGCATATGTCTAGTTGGCCGTAGGGAATTACTTTCGCCGTCATGCCAACAAGAAAGGGATTGCAGTACCCGTTCAGATTAAGGTCGATATTCTTCTGGTACAACCTCAGCGTGCTGCCTGCCGCAAACCAATCGATGATTTCTTCTCGATTCATCATGCTGTCTCCACGCGTCAGCGCAGGCACAAAAAGTATCGCGAGAGCAAGCGCGATTACCTGGACCACACGCTTGACGGAGAAGTGAATCCAACCGCGGGCGAAGGCAATAAGAAGGGCCGGAACAATAGCCTGAGCCAGAAAAAATCGCCCCCAATGCAGCGAAATAATCAAGCGCGGAAGAGTGACCAGAATTGTCGCGATCAGAATGCGACGCCATCCTTTCTGCTTCGGATTGGACGCTCCCAAAAACATGAAGCCAAAAAAGAGGTGAATGTACAGCACCGCTTGATGCGACAACGGAATCGGTGCCGATCCCGCATAGGAGGTTCCGGAGTGGCTGCGCCAGAACTGCACTGCAAGTATCAACGCGGGAAGGGTTAGATAGATTGTGATCGTGTAAGCGAAATTCCCGCAGGCATCAAGTACCGGCTCGGAAAACTGCCGAACTGGACGGCCAAACGTGGGGAATAGATAGCCGGCAATAAACAGAACCAGCGCCAGCGCGCTGATCGCAATGGTGCCGCTCTCCACTGTATCCGCCTGATGAACCACCGCCCGAAAAAGTAGGCTGGGGAGCCACCAGAACAAAAAACAGGCAAAGATGAACGCGCCGAGAAAAAACCATTTCCCTCGAACTGGCCGCTTCGAATTGGGCGTGCAAATTTCCATAGACCTCACGGTTAATTTCAGATCTGCGGGGAACAAAAAACGTCCATAGAAGCGTTGGGCAATGCATCATATGGCATTTTCCTGATCCGTCCATCAGTCGAAAATCTGGCATCGACCTGCAAGTAATAGCCCGCCACAGCCTTGGCTGAAAAGGATGTAGTATCGATCGGCTCAAACGATGCGTTCAGGGCTCTGCGCAGCGTAGAAAGCATTTCAGTCTTCTCCCACGACAAGGGAAACAATTGGACCGACTTGCCAATCTTGTCGAGCGCGATTTCCATACCTCCTCCTGCTGCCGGCATGACCACGATGCACCCTTGTGATATAGCCTCGAGATAGGTAATACCAAGTCCTTCCAACTGATTTCCGGAGAAGAATATTCTGGTTCGGCGCAACAAATCACGAACCGTTTCGTCATCAGGCGTTCCCTTGAATTCAAACCTGGGATCTCCCTCCACCAATGCTTCCAACTGAGCTCGCATATTGCCTTCCCCGATAATGCATGCGCGCAAGCCTGGTGTTTCATCCAACAAGGCGCGGATAGAAGGCAGAATTCGATCCAGCTTCTTTACCCCAATCAGTCTTCCAACATAGGTCACATAGCAACGCTGCTGAGGGGGCGCGCAGTTCGGTTCCAGGTACAGAGGCTTGAGTGGGTTAAGTATGACGGCATGAATTTTGGTATTGAAAAATGCGCGTACAACTGCGGCAGTAAAATGCGAAACCGCAACCACCTGAGTACCCGAAAAGCAATTGGCTAGATTATGTGAAATGATAATTCCAATCATCTTCCACCAGCCGTGATGATCTACACGCGGCACCCCGTGAGCCATGCAGATGGACCGTCGCGCAATCGGCGCGGCATAGATCGCCGTGGTGCTGAGAATCTTTAATATCCGTGGGTCGCGCAATTCGCGCCAATGCAAAAAGATATGCGAAGGAGGAATAATCTCAACGGGCACTCCAAGTTCGGTGAAGCCGGCGCGCAGTCCTTCCGCAAAGCTGTCGACACCTCCGATCTCATGCCCCCCGGTCATCAACACCTTGCAAGGATGTTCATACTTCATAGTTCGCTCTCCCTTTTGCGGCTTGACTTGTCAGACAGCCAAATCTCGAACGCGCGCAAAGTCTCATTGCGCCGAAAAAATAAAGTCGTGGATATCCGAGTCTACATATCCAGCTCCGGTCCACTTAATCACGTCGGTAGGCCCTACCGGAGTTTGTGCCGCATCAAGTTTCCGGCATTGGTACCCTTGATTCCAGAAGATTTCAAACACATCGGCAAATCTCTTGCTGACTCCACCAGGAATGACTCCGCCGCTGAGCAGTATTTCCACCAGCCATGTCGGTTTGGGAGTTAGCTCTAAAGTCTTCGCAGCTCCCTCGAGAACATCCAATTCAAACCCTTCAACGTCCATCTTGATGAGCAGTTTCTTGCCTTGGAATCTTCCAGCTACCACGGTGTCGAGTGTGGTCAAAGGAACCAGCGTGGACTGCGTTTCGCGCGCCTGAGCCCAGCCCGGCACAAAGGAAGATATGCCGCCATAGCCGTAAATACGTCCCAGACCGCATCTGCCCGCCAGACCGAGGGGAAAGACTTCGACATCGGAATACTTGTTTTCCCAAAGGTTTCGATAAAGAAAATGCAGATTGCGCGGAGATGGTTCAAAGGATACAATTTGTTTTTTCCGGCTTGCGGCCAAGCAGGAGTAAAGCCCAATGTTGGCCCCAATATCGATAACCGTATCGTGGCTTTCGAGCAAGCCGAGAAAAGCCAGGATCTCATCCGTTTCATAGTCCCTGCTGGCCATGGTGGGATCGCCCGCCAGAGTGAAGCCATAGGGCGTCTGAATAGATCGACGGCGGTTGGTCGCATCCCGCGACAAGCGGTAGATCCGCCCAAGAGGCGGGGCAAAGGTATCAACGGTTTTTCGACAGCTCGAAAGATTCATTTTTCGCTCCTTCGTGGAATGTTTTCCGGTAAGCATTGAGTGCGACTAATAACTTTGAAAAGTCAAAATTACACGACGATTTTTACCCTGCCTCGGTTCTGCACGCTGCCAGCGCGCTCATGATCAAATACTCCCGCCGTACGCGCGCAAAGATTACCCACGCGAACGGCAGTCCGATGACCGCGGTGGCAATCAGATAACTGAAGGCCGCCCCTGCGCTGCCCCAACGAGCCGCAGTGAGCGCGGCCAGCGTCAGTGTGAGCGCGGCGACGATCAGCGATTGGGCGAGAAACGGCTCGCCCTTGAAGGAGCGCAATAGAATGGCTAGGCCTTGCACGGCGCAGTTGGCTCCGGCGGCCATCACCAGCAGCGCAAACAGTTGCGGCGATACCATGCGCGCCGCGAGACGAGGCGCAACCGAGGGCAGCAGTGCAACGCCAACACAGGCGGTCAGCGCGATCAACAAGAATGCGGTGAGAGATTGGCCCAATGTGCGCAGAAACAGCCGGTCAAGCTCCTCGAACTCGTGGCGCGCGATCATGCGCCCAAAAGGAGTGGTTTTGGTTGAGGTCCAAGTCAGAGCAAGAACTGTCATGTAGCCGACTATGTTGAGCGACATTCCCATCTGGCCGGCTTCAACCGGCCCGCGCAGTGCAAACAGGATGGGGATGAATATTTGCACCGTCAAGTAAGAGCACATCCAACTGACGGCGATGCGCCATTGAAAGGGCCAGACTTCGCGAATCCAATGAATAGCATTCTCGCCTGCCGGGTAATGCAGCAACCCAGCCAGCAAAGGGCGGCGCGAATTCAAAAAGAGCAGCCCAGCGCCGACGTAACCAACAAGCGCCAGGGCCGGCGAGTAAAGCCCTTGATGCAACAGCATAGGCATCCAAGCGCATACAGCGGTAGCCAGTGCCTGACCGAAGCGCATCACGGCGACTGAACGCACCTGTCCGCATCCTTCAATAAATGAGTAGAACGGTGTGCACCAAAGGCCCGCCATTGATGCTCCCACGGCCGCGAGCCACGGTCCCAGCCAAAAGACGTGAGCTGTTCCAGCCACAGTATGGCGGGCAAAAAAGAGCAGTCCGAGCGGCGCCAGAATCAGGCCCATGGCCAAAGCAGCCGCTGTATACCAGCGCAGCGTAAGTTGCAGCGCTGAGGCCAGCCGCGCATGGGCTGCAGCATTTCCCGTTACGCTGCCATCGGCGTGCAGTTCCAAATGAACGCATTCATGCGCAGCCAACTGCTGTATCACAAACGAAAAGCCCATCTCGAAAACCACCTGCAACGAAACCAGACTTAGCAGAGTGTAGTAGTAACCCTGCTCAACCGGACTCAGGAGACGCACGATCAGCAGCACCATGACGGTGCTTCCTAAAATCCCGGCAAGACGCGCCAGAAATGTGTAGGCGACAGCGCCATCCAGCCCCAGTGTCGAGCGAAGACTCATTGCCAGGCTCCCACGATGGCTTCTTCGAGAGCTGTATCCCATGATCCTACGTGCGAGCGGCAGCGGCGCAGAATCGCAATCGTCTCGGCGACCGCCGCTGTCAGTAAAGCAAGAGGCAGAGAGCAGAGCAGAGCCGCCAGCGCGATCCAAAGCCGGTAGGAAGAGGATGGCCGGTCCGGAGCCATGGCCGGATCGACAATCTGTATCAGAGCACCCTGGCGCGCCTCGTCCACTCGCGCCCCTTCATATTGGCGTGTCAGAAGACCTTGAACCGTCTCGCGATACTTTACCTCGCGCAGAGCGCGCGCGTAATCCAGGCCAGCCTGAGTCACAGTGCCCTTGGGCGCGATCAAATCGCCCGTTTTGCGATCGCTGGCCGCATCCATCTCGGCCAACTGCGACTCCATGCCTTCGGCCTCCTGCTGCGCCCGCTGAAGATCCGGATTTTGTTCGGCGGCAAATTCGCGCATGGCTTTAATTTCGATCTGCTTGGCCGCAAGCTGGCCGCGCAATACCGCTGCCGAAGCGATCATGGTGCGGTCCTGACCCTCGATATCAATGACGCCGGTGCGTTGTTCGACCAGCTTCATCTCCTCCTCGGCGCGCGCAAGATCGTCTCGCGCGACGCTTAACTGGCGCTCGTAAAAGAGTCGCCGCTGCGCCGCCTCCGTGATGGCGAGAGTTGCGCTGAAGCGACGAAACTCTTCCACCCAGCCGTTGGCCATCTCAGCGGCTCGCTGCGCAGATGAATCGGTTACCGAGAGGCGAATCAATCCATCTTTCAGGCCGTTGTCAATCTCGGTATGTTTTTCCCAGCGTTTGCGCGCCGTCGACAGATATTTGCGGTGGTAGAGTTGCTGCAAGTGAAAGCGCTCGACCAACGCATCTTCGACTGTCCGGCTCTTCAAGAGCGCAACCTGCAGATCGTTTGGATTTTTGATGCCCAGTCCGCCGCCGCCAGCCGCAGCCAGTTCTCCCATTCCGCTCAACTGTGCCATCAATGCCGCCGACGATGAAGCTCCGCCGGACTGCGGCGGCATGATAACCACGGTAGCCGTGAAACGGCTAGGCAAAAGAAGCGCGATCCCGCCACCTATCAAGAGGATTGCCAGCGCGGTCCTCCAGACCAGCTTCTTCCATTTGATTGCTATCCGCAGGCAGGTCAGCAATGACCCACTGGCTGAGCTTAATGCGGGAGCAGCGGGATTGACTTCCAAAGTAGGCACGCGGTCATTCCTCATCGATGAAAAACTGAGTCCAAGATTACCGGGGCCAAGACGGAATGCGGGATGAAAATCGCGAGGAAATCTCTTGGACGCCAAGAATGGGAAGAAACTCACGAGCGTGTCCGTTTGTGGAACACCGCTGTATCAATCTCGCCTTTTCTCTGTCTCTCGTGCAATCACTGCGGAAATAATGAGGTGTCATGAATAACCGCATTCTCATTCTCTCCTGCCATTGTCGCGTTCTTCTGCGCGGACTTGCCTTCCTTGCGTTCCTTACTCTTCTGACACCGGCACTCAATGCCCAATCGCCGTGCGCGGGCGCGAGTGAGTCCGACGCGCTGGACTGCGTGGCGCAACCGGCTTCTCCTTCAGACTCGAACGAGCCTTTGTCGACGCTCAATGTCGAGGAGCGCCCGCAGAGCGGAACGCCGAACGCGGACCGCTCCTCCGAGGCTTCAGCTACGGGAAGTCTTACCAGCGGATCAAGTTATACCGAAGGGCCACTGCGCAAAGAGAAAAGAAATTCGACACCGCGCGCGGCTGCTCCCGAGCCGCCCAATGAATTTCAAAATTTTGTCGCAGCCACGACCGGCCAGATGCTGCCGATCTTCGGAGCAAGACTCTTTGGCGCGCAGCCGGCCTCATTTGGTCCCGTCGATCACGGGCCGGCGCCGGGCGAGATGATTATCGGCGTCGATGATGAACTGCGCATACGAATCTGGGGCCAGGTCAACTTCAGCGCCAATCTGCGCGTGAGCCGCGAAGGGGAGATTTATCTTCCCAAGGTGGGCGCCGTTCATGTGGCCGGAATGACATTTTCAGCGATTCCCGCGCATCTGCGCAGTGTGATCGAGCGTGTTTATCGCAACTTTGAATTGAGCGTAGACCTAGGAGATATTCATACGATTCAGATCTACGTCACCGGCATGGCTCGCCAGCCGGGCGAGTACACGGTCAGTGCTCTCAGCACTCTGGTGGACGCGGTCTTTGCCAGCGGCGGCCCGTCGGCGGCCGGGTCCATGCGCCACATCGAGTTGAAGCGCGAGGGCAAGACCGTCAAGGACTTCGATCTGTATGCGCTGCTGGTGAATGGCGATAAATCCGGCGATGTGCAGCTTCAACCGGGCGATGTGCTCTTCATTCCCGCAGCGGGGCCGCAGGTTGCGCTGATCGGCAGTGTGCGTATGGCGGCCGTTTACGAACTGCGCGGCGAGGAGTCAATTGAACAGCTTCTCGACACCGCCGGCGGCCGCACGGCAATTGCATCCGGCGCTCGGCTCTCCGTAGATCGTATCGAGGACCGTGTGCGCCGCATTGCTATTCAACTGGCGATGGATTCCTCAGGGCTTTCCACTCAGCTCGCCGACGGCGATATCGTGCGCATCGATCCGATTATTTCAGCCTATCGCGAATCGGTCACCTTGCGCGGAGCGGTGGCCAATCCGGGGCATTTTCAATGGCATGAGGGAATGCGCCTGAGCGAATTGATGCCCGATCGCGATGCACTTGAAAAGCGCGACTATTGGTGGCAGCGCACCCGGCTGGGCCTTCCCGCTCCGCAGTTGGCGATTCCTCCCTATCCCGCGAGCCAGACTGATTCCTCGTCGGCAAAGCCGCTGGCTGTGCAAAGTCCCGGCGCGCAGACTAATTGGAACAGCGCGGTGATCGAGCGGCTTGACCAGGCCACCATGACCACCCGGCTGATTCCCTTCAAGCTGGGCAAGCTGGTTCTCGATCATGACATGACTCAGGATGTTGATCTTCAACCCGGCGATGTGGTCACCATCTACGCGCAGCAGGAGATTCAGCTACCGATCAGGGAGCAGACCATTTATGTGGAGTTGGCCGGCGAGTTTGCGCATCCAGGCGTTTACAGCGTCTCTCCCGGAGAAACATTGCGCTCTGTGGTCGAGCGCGCGGGCGGGTTGACGGGTCAGGCTTATCTCTATGGGGCAAACTTCTCTCGCAACAGCGCGCAGATAGCCGAGCAGGAGCAACTGAACAACTATGCAGACAAGCTCGAACATCAGTTGCAGCGCAGCAGTTTGGGACTCGTGAACGCATCGAGCGGCTCCGGGCAGCAAGGCATCTCCCTCGCAGGGCAGCAGGTTTCAACTCTCAATCAGCAGTTGATCGCGCGGCTTCGGCAGATGCGCGCCAGCGGAAGAGTTGTCTTGAAGATGAATCCCTACAGCAAAGGTGTGGAGGCACTTCCGGAGATGCATCTAGAGGACGGCGACCGGCTTGAGATTCCTCTAATGCCGGAGACGATTCAGTTGGTTGGCGCGGTCTTCAATCCACACGCATTTCTCTATAACAAGGGCGCCAGGGTAGGCCAATACCTTCATCTAGCCGGCGGAGCCGATCGCGAAGCCGACCAGAGGCGCGCGTACATCGTGCGTGCGGATGGATCAGTAATTCCTCATGAAGCGGGCAACTCGATCTTTAGCTCCGGCTTCAACGAGTTGCGCCTCTACCCCGGCGATGCCATCGTCATTCCGGAAAAAGATGTCCATCCATCCATGCTGAACCAACTGATGATCTGGAGTCAGTTCATGTCGCAACTTTCTTTGAACACGCTGGAGATCAATTCGCTCAAATAGCCGATATGAATTCAAGACGCCTGTTGTTTGCAACCGCAACTTGTGAATTGTGAGTCCTCGGCTTGTTGATCTACCGGGCGGAGGATGATTGGGGCGCTCTTACTGTTCCTTGGGAGGGGTCGAATGGCATCGGTGGAATATCGAGCCTTGGGCGATGGTCTTCGCATTGAGTCTATCGGAGATTCGGTGGCATATGGAGGCGCCTACACAGCCAATTATCCGCGTCTTGCAGAGGTCGAGGCGGATACTGCTTCATGGCGTTATCGCTTTGTGAAGAGATCGATCGATCTTCTGTTTTCTCTGGCTGTCCTTCAGGCGTTTTTTCTGCCTGGACTCCTGATTGCGGCGGCAATTGTTCGCACATCCGAGGGGCCGGTCTTCTATCAGGAAACGCGGATTGGCAAAGATGGCCGCAAGTTCCGTATATGGAAGTTCCGCACCATGCGTTGGAGATCGGACCGTCAGGATTCAACGGCGCCTTCGCACTCCAGCCAGTGCCCAGAGCCCCAGAGTGCTGAGATATGGAGAATCAAAAAGCCGCTTCACGATCCGCGCATTACAGCGGTCGGAAAATTTCTGCGTGTCTGGAGCCTGGATGAATTTCCACAGTTTCTGAATGTGCTGTGCGGAGATATGTCGCTCATCGGGCCTCGTCCCATCGTCGAGGCGGAACTGTCAATGTATGGGGATCAACAGGACTACTATCTGCGGGTCAAGCCAGGGTTGTCGGGATTGTGGCAGGTCTCCGGACGGAACAATGTTGCTTACGAAAAGCGGGTCGAATTAGACGCAGCGTATGTCAAGACATGGAGCCTGCATACTGACTTCAACATTCTCCTGCGCACCATTCCAGCGGTGTTGCTGCGTGAGGGATCCCGTTAAATAAGATGACGGATTTAAGAAACCTCCGCATTCGTCGATTTCTTGAAAGGGCACAATATCACAGGCTGCGGAAAAACTCTTTGGATAATCAACAAGCGTCAGGGCACGGCTTGTAGGTCAGGACTTCAACCCTGACTGCCGAAAGTGCAGCAAAATCAGCGAGGGCTTTAGCCCCTGAAAAAAAGTTGACCGCAACAACGACTTGTTCAGAGGTTTTGTGACACATCATTCAACGGTTGCTCGCGTGATTCACTCCGCCAGCCACAATACCGTTCGGTGGTACGCGTTGCGTGCAGACGGTTATAGTAGATGTAGTCATACTTGTCCGGCGGGTGCGTGAACAGCCAATGATTTCAGCATTCTTTCAGACCTATTGTTTTCCGCAATCCTGGCAAGGCATAAAAACTCGAAGTTTTAGGGAAATAGTGTGAATCTTCCCAACTCAATCACGATGAGCAGGATTGTAATGATCCCGCTGCTGCTCTGGATTCTGACACCGCACTTTCCCTGGCATGCGTATGGCGCGCAAGAGATCGCCGCCTCCGTGCTCTTTGTGCTCGCCTCGATCACCGACGGCTTGGACGGCTACCTGGCCCGCAGCCGCAAGCAGATCACCACCATGGGAATGCTGCTCGATCCGCTGGCCGACAAGATCATGGTGACCAGCGCCTTTGTGGCTCTGGTGCTGTACAACCCGGCTGTGGTCAAGGTCTGGATCGTGGTCGCCATCATCGGCCGCGAGTTCCTTATCAGCGGTCTGCGCTCGATTGCTTCGACCGAGGGCTTCACCATCGAGGCCAGCGACCTGGGCAAGCTGAAGACGGTTATCCAGATTATCTCCGTGGTCTCGGCCTTTCTGGCGCACCGCTGGTATCAGTGGCAGATCGGCTTTCTCATTGTGCCGGTGAAGTGGATCGCCGTCGCCGCCATCTATTTCACGCTGCTAGTCTCGACGGTCTCGGCGATCGATTATTTTGTGGGTTTCTGGAAGAAGATCGACCACGCCAGCAAGGACAGCCGCAAAAAGTCCTTTGTATTGAGC
Organism: uncultured Occallatibacter sp.; assembly: GCA_964408275.1. Taxonomy (GTDB): domain Bacteria; phylum Acidobacteriota; class Terriglobia; order Terriglobales; family Acidobacteriaceae; genus Telmatobacter. The sequence goes on along the minus strand of CAYOYX010000030.1, from coordinate 22,784 downwards.
CGCAAAAAGAGCGCTGAAGCGCCCAGCGGCACACAATAACCCGCGCTCTGTGTGCGACAATCCACACTGAGACCACTATGAACATTTTGAACGCGATTTTTTATGCGACTCTCTCGTAAGCTGATCTTCGGCGCTGTTGGCTTGATTCTGGCTGCTCAGGCGGGCGGGAAGCAACCGCCCAACCAGCCTCCAGCGAGGCCATCTTCGCTTCCGCTGGCGTTGGTTGGCGGCACAGTGTTGGATTTGACCCGCTGGGGCGCGTCGGCAAAGGATCTCCCCGACGCCGTTGTCATTGTGCGCGACGGCCGTATCACCGAAGTGGGTCCGCGCACGGCGGTTACTATCCCCAAAGGCGCGCGGGTGATCGACTGCACCGGCAAGTTTCTTATTCCCGGCCTCGTCGATGGCTTTGCTGGAATGAACTCGCAAGGGCAGGCGAATGCATTTCTCTACATGGGCGTCACCACGGTCGTTGCCGTCAACGATCTGCGCCACGGCGCGGTGGATTTTTCCGCCTCGCCCAGTCCTCACATCTACGCGCTGGATTCGGTCGGCACAACTGACAACTGGAGCCTGCTGGCCAAGCGGCCGGAGTGGGCGCTCAAGCTGAGGGAGATCGAGCGTCGAACCGAGCTGAGTCCGGATGACTCTCTGCGCCAGCTCAGCGAGACCGCGCGGCTGGGAACGCGCGCCGTCATGTTAGGCCGCAACATCACCGCCGCCAATGCACAGTGGATGATAGCCCGCGCCCACCAGATGGGTCTGGTCACTTATGGCGAGTTTGCCGCCACACCCTACGAGGTGGGCATCGCGGCCGGCGTGGATGCACTGCCCCAGATGGGCCGCTACGAGTTGGGTGCGATTCCCGACGAGATGCAGCGACCGCTGGTGGAAGACTCCGCGGGTCAGGCCGCTGCCACAGCCTACGACTACGCCGAGCGTATGCCGCCCTCCAATCCGCTATTGCACTACTACGCGCGCTTTGTCGCCACGCATCACGCCGCGCTGATGCCCGCCTTTAGCGTCTATTTTGCTCGGCTGCCGGCGCATCGCAATCTATGGAAGGAACCTGCGGCGGCGCTGCTGGACCCGTCGCGCATCTACGAACCCGCCAACAGCGTCACCGGCGAGATGGATTATCCCCTCGCCAGTTGGGCACGCCGCCTGCCCGCGTACGCGCAGCGGATGATGGAAGAGAACCTGCGCAAAAAAGCCGAGCAGTCCGCGCTGCGGTTGTGGAAGATCAACGAGACGATCTTTGCCGCTGCGCCGCACTATCTGGCCGCCTCCGGCGCGCCGGTCCATGCCGCTCTGCCGGGGATCTCGATGCACACCGAACTTGAGTTGCTGGTTCGCTTGGGACTCAGCCCGCGCGAGGCTCTGGCCGCGGCCACCAACAACTACAGCCTGCAATTCGGCTGGGACGAATTAGGGCTGATCTCGCCCGGACGCCGCGCCGATATTCTCATTGTCGATTCCGATCCGACAGCCAATATCTGGAATGCTCGTCGCATCTCCGGCATTATTCTGGACGGCAATCTGATCGACCGCGATGCTCTGCTGAATGGGAAGCGTTAGAGATTGCCAGACAAAGCGCTCGCGCATCGGTTAACGTAAGAGGAGCAACGGTTCAGTTTCATCAAGGCCATGACCCAATCTCCGCAACTGCCGCATAAACAGCCAATGCGCCATGACCGCGGGCTGCTGCTCATCGCGGCCTTCAAGCTGGTGGAAGCTCTGCTCTTTGCGGCCGTCGGCTTCGGCGCGCTGCATCTGCTGCACAAGGATATCGGCGATCATTTGACCCGCATGGCCAACCACCTGCCCGAATCGCGCTTTATCGACTTTCTTCTGCACCGGGCTGAGTTGATTAACGACCGCCTGCTCCGGCAGATTGGCGCAGTGGGCTTTGTCTATGCAGCCCTCAATCTGATTGAGGGAACGGGGCTGTATCTGGAAAAAAGATGGGGCGAGTACCTTACTCTATGCATTACAGCCTCACTGATCCCGTGGGAGATCTTTGAAATTCTTCGCAAAGTTACGCTGATTCGCGCGAGTCTGCTGACGCTGAACGCGCTGGTCTTCTTCTATCTTTTGAATCTCGTAATGCTCCGGCAGCGGAGCCAAAAGACAGAGCTTGACAACTAATTCGCCTTTTATTCGCCATATCACAGAATAGCCCACTCTGGAACAAAATAATCTTCAGGAATCAAGTAAATAAACTTGCTCTATTAGTTGTGGTCTAGATCACAAAACTCACAATGGATTGTGGTTTTGCTCGACGGCGCACTCCGTCGACTGCAACTAACTGAAAAATCTTCGCAAAAAACGTGATTTACCACTATCGCGCAGCAGAATTATGCGCGATACTTGGGTCTATTAGGGCCAAGACGGGCCAATCTGGGTCAACGTTCCAGAGCCACCCGCGATTCAGCCCCATGAGAGTAGCAAATGGCAGAGAGTCCTGAGAACAACCCGATCAACGAACCGGAGACCTCGGTGGAGGCTGTCGGCGGAGGCTCGGGCGCCTGGGACGATCTGCAAGTTGGGTTTAGCGGCAATCCCAAAGCCAAGCTGGATGACCGCGGACGCTTGAAACTCCCTGCCGAGTTCAAAAGCTTCCTCGAAAAAAAGTACGGCAAGGACTTCAATGCATTTTACATCGTCAGCCGCGAGGGCGAGGACGCGGAGATTTATCCGATGCCGGAGTGGCAGGCGCACTTGGCCCGGGTCTTCAAGATGCCCAAGAGTCATCCGGCGCGCAAAAAGCTGTTGGAGCGCTACTCGCTCTACGGCGACCGCGCGGATATGGACCCGCAGGGCCGTCTGCTGATGCCCGAAGAGCTGCGCAACGCGGGCATGACGAATGTGGATGTGAAGGTCTCCGGTGAGGGGACGCTGCTGCGAGTAAAGAGTCTGAGCCGTCTGCGCGAGAGCGTGAAGCAGAGCGAGTTCAGCGCGCAGGATGTGGATGCGATGAATGAATTCGATGTGTAGCTCGGATTCCGAAATTCCCCCCAGGGGGGAGCGCGTGGTAAATGCACGGCACGCGCCGGTTCTTTTAGAGGAAGCGATTGATTTTCTCCGGGTGCGCGCCGGCGGAACGTATGTGGATTGCACGCTGGGTTTGGCCGGACACGCGGCTGAGATTGCAAGGCAGTTGGGAGCTGAAGGGCACTTGATCGGTTTTGACCGCGACCCCGAGGCTCTCGCGCTGGCCAAAGAGAGGCTGGATAAAGTTTGCGGTGAGTTAGGCAGCAAGGCGCCGCGAGTGACGCTGATCGGCGAGGCATTCAGCTCGGTGAGCGAGCATTTGCAGCCGGCTTCGGTGGATGGCCTGCTGGCGGACTTCGGCGTCAGCAGCCTGCAACTGGACGAGGCGCAGCGAGGATTTAGTTTTATGGCGGATGGAGTGCTAGATATGCGCATGGATACGCGCTCCGGACCGACCGCCGCACAGGTGGTGAACGAGGCGAGCGAACGCGAGTTGGCGGACCTGGTGTACCAATTTGGAGAAGAAAGGAGGTCGCGTAGAGTTGCCAGAGCCATTGTGTACGGACGGCCGATTACAACCACAGGGCAGTTAGCCCGGATTGTTGCATCGGCCGTCCGCACAATGAAACACGAGAAGATTCATCCGGCGACCAGAACATTTCAAGCTCTGCGAATTTATGTTAACCGCGAGCTGGACGAAATCAAAGCATTGCTCGAGGCCGCACCAAACTTGCTTAAGCCCTCTGCAAGGCTGGTGGTAATCAGCTTTCATTCGCTGGAAGATCGCATTGCAAAAGATAGTCTGCGCGAAGGCGCGCGGCAGGGAATCTGGGAGATTCTTACCAAGAAGCCGGCAACGGCCGGTGAAGAAGAGTTGGAACGCAATCCGCGAGCGCGGAGCGCGAAGTTGAGAGCGGCGGAAAGAACAGCTATTAGCTTTTAGCTATTAGTTTTTTCATTAAGAATTCGAGCATTTGTAGTCTTCATCAACGTTTTTTGGGGCAAGAGAGTTTCAGTCTATTACGAGGAAGCTAACAGCTAAAAGCTAATAGCTGGGGAAAGGACACCATGGCGGCATACGCAACAAGCTATTTGGAAACGGGCAGGAGCTGGAGCGCGCGCGTTGAAGAGCGCAACACTGAGCTGCTGGCTCTACAGCCTGCGCGCCGCCGCGGCTCGCGCACGCCGGAGTTTTACTTCGCCCGGCAGATCGACAACAGCCGTCTGGTCAAGGCTCCCGATCCCGCGCGCCCCCGTCAGATTCGACTCTTCTCCATTACGACCAGTATTCTGTTCCTGCTGACAATGGTCTATGGTTTGCAGCACTTCAGCGCCATCGAGAGCGGTTATCGCGTCGAGTCGGCCAAGCAGATTCGCGAGCAGTTGCGCGAGGAAAATCGCCAGTTGCGACTGAGTGAAGCGCAGTTGACCGATCCCAGCAGGATTGATAGATTGGCGCGCGAGCAGGGCTTTGCCGAACCGCAGCCTGGCCAGATCGTTCTTCCAGCATCTACTCCTGATGCCGCTCCGGCACTGGCGCAGGCAATGCCTCCAGCCCAGGCTGCTAGCTTCTAGCTATAAGCTATTAGCTAGCAGTTTAGTAAACATCTACATAAATCGATGTTTTGTAACAGGGCACGACTTTAGTCGTGCCGCAATTGGCTCGGAATCAGCTCGGGCTTTAGCCCCTGAGGGAAAGTGGGGCTGCAATAAAAACATATTCAAAGGTAACTTAAGGTCATTATGAAGGGAATAGCATGAAGGAAATCACAAAACAGTCATTTATTCAAATACTAATGACAATGAGCATCGCGGTTGTCATTCAATGGCTTTCATCTGCATATTTGGTTTATTTTATTGCAAAACCTCTGATATCACATGACAATGGGAGATCCTTGGTATTTGATCCAATAGCACTCATAGATGCAACATCAGTCATAGTGGTTATTGCGATAATCTCTTGGGTGCCGATTTATCTATTTGCTCAGCAAAAACCTTTTATCTGGCGGCTGTCGCTGACTTCTATATCAACGTGGGCACTACTTAGCTTGTGTTTTCATGTGATCGAAAATGCATCCACAGAAATGTATGAGTGGCTGACCGTACATAGAGCAATTCTCGTGTTAGGGAATTGCAATGATCTTCTTTTTATGCCACTTGTTATACCCTTCATTTCCGCCCTGTCTGGAGTAGCATATTCTACTGCTGTTGCTTGCATGAATTCTATCTGGGTGCAAAAGCTGAAGCCTAATCGCTGAATTACCGGAGCAATCGTCCATGCCGTCCACCGCCCGACCCAGTTGGAACCGTAATGCCGCGCCGCGCGCCACACCTCTCAAGCTGGCGCGCTTCTGGCTTATCTGCCTCTTCATTCTCGCTTGGTCAGTCCTGATTATTGGCCGTCTCTTCTGGCTTCAAGTGGTGCGCCACGGCGAATATGTGGAACGCGCCGACAAGCAGCAGCAGCGCACCTTTGAAGTGGCTCCGCGCCGCGGCATTCTCTATGATCGCAACCGTCGCGAGTTGGCGATTACCGTGTTGGTGGATTCGATCTTCGCCGTGCCCGCGGAGATTGAAGACAAGCAAGCCGCCGCGCTGGCGCTGGCCGCAATCGTGCATACCGATCCCGACGATGCGCAGACCACTGAAGAGCAGATCGCCGCGCGCCTCAAGGCCGGACGCAACTTTGCCTGGGTGGCGCGGCGCGTCACCGCTGATGCCGGTGCCCGCGTCAAAGCGCAAATTGCCTCCGGCGCGCTCAAGGGAATTTATTTTCAAAAAGAGTTCCAGCGCTTTTATCCAAACAACGAAATCGCCGCGCAGGTGCTTGGTTATGTGGGCGTGGACGACAACGGACTGGGCGGACTGGAGCAGAAGTTCGAGCCGCAGTTGCACGGTGTTCCCGGACGGATGTACACCGCGCTCGATGCGCGCCGCCACGTGCTCGGCTCCACGGAGAGCGAACCTCAGCCCGGACAAAATCTGACGCTCACCATCGACGAGAACATTCAGTTCATGGCCGAGCGCGCGCTTGACCACGCAATGCAGCGCACTCAAGCTGCCAATGGAACCGTGGTCGTGCAGGACGTTCACACCGGAGAGATTCTTGCGCTGGCGATTCGCCCCGCATTCAATCCCAATCAATTTCGCCGCACCACGCCGGAACTGCTGCGCAATCATGCCGTCAGCGATGTCTACGAGCCGGGATCGGTCTTCAAGCTGGTGACGTATTCGGCGGCGCTCGATCAGGGCGCGGCAAAGCCCGATGACAAAATCGACTGCCAGGGCGGCAAGATTACGCTGGCTGGCCGCGTGATTCACGACAACCAGGGCGAACATTACGGCATGATTCCAGTCCACCAGGCGCTGGAGGTATCAAGCGACGTGGCCGCTGTCAAGCTGGCGCTCAAAGTGGGCCAGGATCGCTTCTATCAGTACGTTCGCGATTTCGGCTTCGGCGCGCGCACTGGAGCCGAGATGCCGGGAGAGACGCGCGGCCTACTGCGGCCCGTGAACAAATGGAGCGGCTCGTCGATCGGCTCGATTGCGATTGGCCAGGAGGTCGGCGTCACGCCGATTCAGCTCGTGACAATGGTTTCCACCATCGCCAACGGCGGCGTCTATCTTCCGCCGCGCGTGCTGATGCCGGGGCAGGTGGATGGAAGCGCCAATGACAAATCTTCCGTCGCGCAGCAGCCGCAGCCATTCAAACCCGGCGAGGAGCTGCCCAATCCCCTTCCCGCAGGCGCGCATCGCGTCATCTCCACGATGACCGCCGCTGAGATGCGCAAGATGATGGAGGGCGTCGTCCTCTACGGCACGGGCAAGCCGGCTCAGCTCAAAGGCTACTCATCCGGCGGCAAAACCGGCACCGCGCAGAAGATCGATCCGGTCACGCATCTCTACTCGAAGACGATGCACATCGCATCCTTTGCAGGCATCGCGCCGGTCAACAATCCGGTGATCGCCGTGGCCGTCGTCATGGATTCGCCGAAGGGCGATTACTACGGCACGACGGTCTCCGCGCCGGTCTTTGCCGAGGTGGCGCAACAGGTTCTCGAATATCTCTCCGTGCCGCACGACATCGATGTGCGCCAGTTCCGCGCGTCGAATGTAAATTTGCACTTGGCCGAAGATGACACGCACGAGCAGTCGGAAAACATCAACGCCCTCTACGCTGCGATCAACGATCTGCCCAGCGACGACCCACTGCGCGCGCCAGCCAGTCAATCACAGGCGGCAACTCCACCCGTGGCGAGCGAGCCATCGCAGAGCAATGCGCAGCCAAACTCCACGGCTCCCGCGCCGCAATTGCTGACATCGCAGCCGTCCTCTGACAATGTCATCATTCACTATGGGAAGACGCTGCGCGTTCCCTCGCTCATCGGCTTGCCGGTGCGCAAGGTCATCGAGCAGGCCGCCGCAGCCGGACTCGAAGTTGAGATCAAAGGCAGCGGCACCGTGCGCGAACAGGCCCCCGCTCCCGGCACCATGGTCGCGCCGGGAACGAAAATTGTGGCGCGCTGCGGACGGTGACGAACGAAAGATTTTTACTACAGCGTGTTTCAAAAACCAGCTTTGCGTCAGGGCACGACTTCAGTCGTGCCGAAATGACCGCGAAAAAAGTCGGGCTTTAGCCCCTGAGGGAATGCTGTACCGCAACAAAGACTTATCCTGAGGATAACTAGCAACTCTATAGAAGATCAGGATCAGTGCTGTCTGGCTCAGGAAGAGCGACAGCGCCGGAGTTCAGATGCGGACGAGGTTTGATTGGCGCGCCAATGGGTGCGTCTGGCCCATTGGGCTCGCCGGGATCATTATGTTCCGAAGCATCGCCGATTAGGAGTTCCTGTAGTTTTATGATTGTTTCCACGTCCGCTTCCAGATACGCCTTCGCATAAGCCCTAACATATTTGCCGACTGGAAACCCACGCAAATCGCGCTCCAGATCGTCATAGATATTCTTTCTCTTCTCGTCCATGAAAGTATCTTACCTCCAAATTCAGACCACAGAAGCACAACAATCTACAATTAAACCCGTGATGAATTGGAAAGAATTAGCTTTGGAAGTAACCGCTGTCGGCGCGGGTGGCGACTCTGCCGAGCCGGTCACTGGCGTTGAATACGACTCGCGTCGCGTGCGACCCGGCGCGGTCTTTGTTGCGATGAAGGGCTGCTCGACCGACGGCAACCGCTTCATCGAGAAGGCTCGCGCGGCGGGTGCGCTGGGCATTATCACCGACTCCGCGCCGAGCTTTGATCACCTGCTGGTCTTCGCGCCGGGCCTGCCGATTCTGGAGGTCGAACATGGACGACAGGCGCTGGCCGAGGCCTCGGCGGCCTTCTTCGGCCATCCGGAGCGGCAGCTCGCGGCCACCGGCATCACCGGAACCAACGGCAAAACAACGACGGCTTATCTGACGGAAGCTCTGCTGAATGCCGCCGCGCGCAAGACCGTTCTAGTCGGGACGATTGAAAATCATATTGCCGGCGAGGTGCGGTCCTCGGTTCACACGACGCCGGAGTCGCGCGACCTCTTCGAGCTGATGGCCGAGGGCGTTGCGCGCGGAGCCACCGAGCTGGTCACCGAGGTCTCCAGCCACGCGCTCGATCAGCGCCGCGCCGCAGGTGTCAACTTTGATGTGGCCGTATTCACCAACCTCACGCGCGATCACCTCGACTATCACCAGACGATGGATAATTATTTCGCCGCCAAGCGCCTGCTCTTTGACGGCACGCTCTATCCTGCGCCGCGCGTGGCAGTGATTAATGCGAACGACCCGCGGTGCAGGCAGTTGGCCGCCGCCGCGCGCAAGGCCGGCGCAGAGATTCGCACTTATGGAATCGGCGCGGGCGACTGGCGCGCGGCGAGCCACACACTCACGCCGAGTGGCGCGGTGCTCGAGTTGGAAACGCCAGCGGGCGCGGCCATAGTTACTTCACGCCTCGCAGGCGAGGTGAACATTCTCAATCTTCTGGCTGCCTTCACTGCGGCTCACGCGCGCGGCGTGGCTTTCGCGGATCTCGTCGAATTTGTCCCGCAACTCCAGCCTGTTCCCGGACGCTTTCAATCCGTCGATGCGGGCCAGCCCTTCACAGTGATTGTGGACTATGCGCACACCGATGACGCGCTCATTAACCTCACCGCTCTCGCGCGCCAAATGACGGCGCAATCCGGAGGCCGCGTCATCACGCTCTTCGGTTGTGGCGGCGACCGCGACCGCACCAAGCGGCCGAAGATGGGCCTTGCCGCAGGCGAGGGAAGCAACTTTGTCGTCGCCACCAGCGACAATCCTCGCAGCGAAGAGCCGCTTGCGATTCTCGCCGAGATCGAGCCGGGATTGAAGGCAAGTCGAGTCCGCTACACTATCGAACCAGACCGCGCCGCCGCCATTCGCATCGCGCTCGGCGAAGCCAAAGCTGGCGATGTTGTTCTACTCGCCGGCAAGGGTCACGAGAAGGAGCAGATTATCGGCTTTACGGCGATTCCCTTCGACGATGTGCAGATTGCTCTTTTCGCGCTCGGCGAAATGGGCTATGGTGGTAGGCGATGAAACTTTCACTTGCAGAAGCAGCCATCGGCGCAGGCGCGGTGTTGGATGCGCCGTCGAGCGTGGCCAACGCGGGCGCGTTGGAGGCCTGCGGTTACTCGATTGACTCGCGCACCGTCACAGCGGGCGAGCTTTTTTTTGCTGTGCGCGGAGAGCGTCACGATGGCCACGACTTTGTTGCCGCCGCCGTCGAGTGTGGAGCCGTGGCCGCTGTTGTCTCGCGCGCGCGAGTCGCCACGCTGCCTGATGCGGCTCTCTCCGTTCCGCTGCTTATCACCGAAGAACCGCTGATCGCCTTGCAGGCGCTGGCCGCGCACGTGCGACGCCAGTGGGGCAAGCGAGTGGTGGCCGTCACCGGCTCGGCTGGCAAGACGACAACCAAGGAAGCGATTGCTGCGGCGTTGGGCGCAAAGTTTAACGTCCTCAAGTCGCATGGCAATCTGAATAATGCCTTTGGCCTGCCGCTGCAATTGCTGCGCCTTGAGCCTGAGCATGAATTTGCCATTGTCGAGATGGGTATGAACCATGCGGGCGAGATCGCCGCGCTGGCGCTGATTGCCTCGCCCGACTGGGGCGTCATTACCAATGTCGGCACTGCACACGTGGAGAATTTTGCTGACGGTCAGGCCGGCATCGCTCGCGCCAAGTTCGAGTTGGTGGATGCGCTTCCGGCGCACGGCGTCGTCTTCCTCAACTGCGACGACGCTTACGCATCGCAGTTTGGCCGCGACTTTTACGGTCGCACGGTTTACTTTGGGCGCGGTCCCTGCGCCGATCCGCAGCTGCTCGAAGTCGCGGAAGATCTCGCCGGACTGCACGTCCGCTATCGCGCCGGTGAGCGCGAGGGTCAGTTCACTCTCAATCTGCTGGGCGCTCACAACGCATTGAACGCGCTGGCAGGTCTTGCTGTTGCTATAGAAGCGGGCGTCGATCTCGATGCCGCCGTTGCTGCTGTCGCAACGCTCTCGGCTGGAGATAAACGCGGCGAGGTACTCGAAGTCAAAGGCGCAACAATTCTCAACGATTGCTACAACTCCAATCCTGAAGCGTTGCGTTCGATGATTCACACGCTCGCCGCTCGCCCCGCCAAGCGCCGCATTCTCGTTGCTGGCGAGATGCTGGAGATGGGCGAGCAAGGCCCCGCGCTGCACGCTGAAGCTGGCTGCGCAGCCGCCGAAGCAGGACTCGATCTGGTCGTTGGAGTCAGCGGCAATGCCGAGCATCTGGCTGCCGCCGCCTGCAAGGGCGGAGTCGCCGCACTGTTCTTGCCTGACGCCGAAGCCGCCGGACGCTGGCTCAAGAAAAATCTCCGCAAAGGCGACGTTGCGCTCATCAAAGGCTCGCGCGGCGTCCATCTTGAGCGGGCAATTGATGCACTTAAATAACTGCTGAGATCCAATTGAATACCTCCCTTCCACCACCCACCGCGCCCCCACCTAGTAAAATCAACCTGAAACCGCCTCGTCCGGCTCTGGAGGCCACTTGCTTTACTGGCTGCTCTACGAAAAGCTCTTTCCGTTCTTTCACCCCTTCCGCGTCTTCCGCTACCTCACCTTTCGCACCGCCTTTGCCACGGCGACCGCGCTATTGATCGCGCTCTTCATCGGGCCGTGGGTGATTCAGAAGCTGCGCGAGTTTCAGATCGGCCAGTACGTGCGCGACGACGGCCCGCAATCGCATCTGAAAAAAACCGGCACTCCGACGATGGGCGGCGTGCTGATCGCCATCGCGATTCTGCTGCCCACTGTGCTGTGGAGCGACCCCGCCAATCCCTTCGTCTGGATCATCGTCTTCTCCACGCTGGCCTTCGGCGCAATCGGTTTTGCCGACGACTACATCAAGGTCGTCCAGAAGCGCAGCCTCGGCCTCACGGCGCGCGCTAAGCTGCTCTATCAGGGACTCGCCGGAGCCAGCGTCGCCATTGCGCTTGTTGTTCTCCAGCAATTCAAGCTCTTCTCCACGCAGTTGACCGTGCCTTTCATCAAAAGCTGGCGGCCCGATCTGCAATGGCACTGGCTTGGCTCCATCCCGCACCTGGGCCTGCTCGCCTTTCTGCCCTTCGTTATCTTTGTCACGCTCTTTCTGGCGCTCTCGTCCAACGCCGTCAACCTCACCGACGGCCTCGACGGACTGGCCATCGGCTGCACCATCATCGCCGCCGGCGCGCTCACCGTGCTCACTTACGTCAGCGGCCATGTCGTCTTCGCCGATTACCTCGAACTCCAGCGCATGCCCATGGTCAGCGAGCTGACCGTCTTCTGCGGCTCCATGGTTGGCGCGTCCATCGGCTTTCTCTGGTACAACGCCCACCCCGCTGAAATCTTCATGGGCGACGTCGGTTCGCTTGCGCTCGGCGGAGCCATCGGCACTGTCGCCGTCATCATCCGTCAGGAACTGCTGCTGCCTTTCATCGGCGGCATCTTCATCCTTGAAGCGCTCTCGGTCATCCTGCAAGTTGGCAGCTACAAGCTGCGCAACGGAAAGCGCATCTTCAAGATGGCCCCGCTGCATCATCACTTTGAACAGTTGGGCTGGCATGAATCCAAAGTCATCGCCCGCTTCTGGATCGGCGCGCTGGTGTTTGCATTGTTTGCTCTCACCACGCTGAAATTGCGGTAAACCGGCTGCAATCGGCGCACAATGATTTTTGGGAAACTTTTATCATGGCTTGTTTTTTGAAAGGGCACGACTTCATTCGTGTCGCCAAAGGCCCAAATAAATCGGGCTTTAGCCCCTGCGGTACATTTTCAAATCCTTTTTGAGGATCGTCAGTATGCTAGACCTCAACAACAAAAAAGTTCTCGTCGTTGGGCTGGGAAAATCCGGCTTGGCAGCGGCGTTGTTTCTTCGCAGTCGCGGAGCTCAGGTCACGGTCTCTGATGTGCGCTCGGCAGAGCAGTTGGCAAAAGAAATCCCCACGCTTATCGAAGCCGGCATCATGGTCGAGGTCGGCAGCCACGGCCTGCTCACCTTCCGCTCTCAAGACCTGATCGTCGTCAGTCCCGGCGTCCCCATCGACACGCCTGAACTCGTTCAGGCTCGCGGCCTCGGCCTGCCCATCATTGGCGAACTCGAGCTGGCCGCGCGCTACCTCAAAGGCAAAATGCTGGCCGTCACCGGCTCCAACGGCAAGACCACCACCACCACGCTGCTCGGCGAAATCCTCAACGCCGCAGGTCTGCCCACGCTCGTCGGCGGCAACATCGGTGTGCCCGTCATCGCCCTTATCGACGATAGCACCGATGAAAGCTGGTCGGTTCTCGAAGTCTCCAGCTTCCAACTTGAAACCACTGTAGAGTTTCATCCCACGATCGCTGTGATTCTCAACATCACTCCCGATCACCTCGACCGTCACGGCAGCTTTGAGAATTATTCCGCCGCCAAGCAGCGCATCTTTGCCGCGCAAACCGCCGATGATTTCCTCGTGCTCAATGCCGACAACACTCCCTGCGCCGAGGCCGCCGCGCATACCGCTGCGCGCGTTTATTGGTTTTCCATCGAGCATCCGGTTGCGCCGGGAGCGTGGCTGGAAGATGGCTGGGTTGTTTATCGCAGCGTACACCAAGGCGCGGTCGAGCAGATCATGCCGCTCAATAACATTCCCCTCAAAGGCGCGCACAACTACGAGAATGTGCTGGCCGCAACCGCTGCCGCGCGTCTCGCCGGCGTCTCTGCCGATGTAATCCGCCGCGCCGTCGAGAGCTTCAAAGCTGTCGAGCATCGCCTCGAATTCGTCGCCACTTACAACGGCGTCCATTTCTACAACGACTCCAAGGCCACCAACGTCGACGCCACCGCCAAAGCCATCGCCGCATTCGGCAGCGGCATTCACCTCATCCTCGGCGGCAAAGACAAAGGCTCTCCCTACACCGTCCTCGCTCCTCTGCTGCGTGAGCGCGTCAGCGCCGTCTACACCATCGGTGTCGCCGCGCCCAAAATCGAGTCCGACCTGCGCGGCGTGGTCGCCATCCGCTCCTGCGAGACTCTCGCCAACGCCATCAACGCAGCAGCAGCCGCCGCGCGCTCCGGCGATGTGGTGCTGCTCGCGCCCGCTTGCTCCAGTTACGACCAATTTGAAAACTACGAGCATCGCGGTCGCATCTTCAAACAACTCGTCAACGAATTGCGGGAACAGTGAAACAAGTGAAGAAGTGAAAGAGTGAAAAAGTGAAAAACTCGCGATATTCTTGCTTCACTCATTCACTTTTTCACTTATTCACTCTCACAATCAAAATCAGGAACCGAGGAACTTAAGAGCAATGGCCAAACGCGCCGGCGTCGACAAATGGCTCTTCTTCATCACGGTGCTGCTCATCGTCGCAGGCTTGGCGATGGTCTTCTCCGCCTCCGCCGTCGTTGCGCAAGAGCGCTATCACTCCGAATTCACCTTCGTCGGCAAGCAGGCCGGATGGGCGCTCGCCGGCCTTGCCTTTCTGCTTCTGCTCTCGCACATCGATTACTCCGTCTATAAATCTCCGCTCTTCATCTACTCAGCGCTCTCCATCACCACCTTGCTTCTGGTGCTGGTATTCATCATGCCCGGCTCGCACAACACGCATCGCTGGATTCGCTTTGGCGGCCTCTTCACGCTCCAGCCCTCCGAGATGGCCAAGCCGGTTCTCGTTCTCTTCCTCGCATGGTTTCTCTCCACGCGCCTCGACAAAATGAAAGACTGGAAGAACACTCTTCCGCGCGCCATTCTGATCCCGTTTATCTTTGTTGTGCTGATCGTCCGCCAACCCGACCTGGGCACGGCGATGGTGCTCGCCGGCGTCACCGCTCTGATGCTCTTTCTCGCCGGCCTGGATTGGAAGTTCCTGCTCATCGGCTTTTGCGCCTCGCTGCCGCCGCTGGCATGGCTGCTCTTCATGGTTCCCTGGCGGCTGCGCCGCATCCTCGCCTTCCTCCATCCTGACGCCGACCCGCAGGGCGCGGGCTTTCACATCAATCAATCACTGATCGCCGTCGGCACCGGCGGCCTCACCGGGCGCGGCTACATGGAGGGCGTGCAGAAGCTCTTCTTCCTCCCCGAAGCTCACACAGACTTCATCTATGCCAACATCGCCGAGGAGATGGGCTTCATCGGCGCCGTCATTATCCTGCTGCTCTTCGCCGCCTTCGCCGCGCGCGGCCTGCGCACCGTCTTCCGCGTGCAAGACCCTTTTGCCCGCCTCGCCGCCTTCGGCATCACCATGACAATTTTGCTGCAAGCCTTCTTCAACATCAGCGTAGTCCTTTCGCTGCTGCCCACCAAAGGCATTCCCCTGCCGCTGATTTCGTCGGGAGGAACTTCGCTCTTCTTCACGCTAGCCAGCATCGGCATCTTGCTCAATATTTCAAGGAAGGCCGATTGATATAAGCAGGGAACAGGGTTCAATTATGCTGCTGCAGTCGCAATTTTGTTAGCATCACAAAAAATCTGTCATCTCAACACACGCCATAAAATATGAATGCCGCCCGAAGGCGGCATTCGATTACCCGGAGCACATATCGACGGAGCGACAGGGGTTCATCCGGGTACACTGAGGTAGTATAGCAAGACAGAGCTTTAGCCCCTGATGGATGCTCTTCGGGGGGAAATGTAGAACGGAACGAGTAAACCGTTCTGTCACAGAAAAGCAGACTAAATCTCGCCTCGAAGGCGTAGACTGTCATGCGAAGGAGATTACGATTATGGGCAGTGACTCTAAATTCAAGATTCCTGAAAATTGCAGGGGGTTTGGCGAAGCAGGAGAGGAAATTCTCAAAGAAAAACTAATTGTCGCTAAGAAATTTATCGAAAAGTTTGTAGAATCGGTTGCGACACGGAAGAGTGTTGATGATTCAGACGAAGCGTGGACACAATCTGTTCGTAGACGGTTCATTGAAATCTGTCCTGAAGGTTGTTACGCATTACCTGGCGATCCTCTCTCAAGAAAAGGGGAATATCTTGCCGATTACACATGGTCGGAAGAAGAAAATGGAAAACGCGTTCTTTTAGCAAGTGAAAGTGAATGGGGATCAGGAGCTACGGAAAAATACATTGGACTCCTGTCGAATATGATTTTGAAAAACTCTTGGCGATAAAAGCACCATTCAAGGTTCTCATTTTCTCGTCAATTTGCAAGCCCGAAGGACTGATGCAAGAAGTTAATTTTTCGTTTGAGTACGCGAAGAAAAGGCTCAAAACATCTCTGGAGAATTATGGGCATCACCTGCCGGGCGAAGTTTACATCTTCATCGATTTCCCACAGACTCGCAAGTCAGGCGGTAACGGTAAATATCAGTCGTTCATCTGCTATGCGACGAGATTTGGAAAATCAGAGGTGAAGTATGAAGATAGTGGAAGTGGAGAACTTAAACGTCCCACGTAGTTTGGGGCGCATTGAAGCTAACGAGATTCCGCGCGGAGTACAAATGAGCTATATAAAGATATTCTGCGACTACATCCAGAAAGCGAGACATATTGATGGCGAATTGCGTGATTTGTAATGCTGAATTCGATCCTAAAAAAAGCGGATCAAAGAAATTATGTCTTGTGCATAGTACACCAATACTTCAAAAAAGAGGTGTCTTTGGCACTTTCAATAAAGGACTAAATATGATTATAGGATTAGCAATTCTTGTATTACTATCTGTTTTTCTTTTTGCGATAGTTTATAGCTGCGCCGATACTCACGGTTTGGTTGAGTTCTCCTATCCTAAGAGTGTTTTGGAACACAAGACTGCCTTCATCGATGGCAAAACAGAACTTGATGTCACTATTAAATTGATGGGATGGGATGCCGGGGCCGGGGATATGTTCAGCGATGCACAAGATATGGAGAGAATTATGAAGCATGAATCGAAAGAAGGAGGTCAGGAGCAAAGTATAGTCTTCCATATCGTAGGAGATGCTGGAGGTGGAATGGACGATTATGGAAATACAAGACCGGAACACATAATCGAGGCATTCGATATTCGATACACAATGGAAGATATAAAGAAGATTAACTGGGATAACATAAACGAACTGAGATTGCTAAATCTGGGAACTGTTTCAGGAATAACCCCAGCGGGAGCTTCCGTTGCGAAAAAATATTGTGATAAAAATCAGGAATATTCGAACGTTTTCTGTGCAAATTTTTAGTCGATGATTCTTCTTTTGAAAGGAAATCGCTTGTCCCACTTACGCGTACTCATCGCCGGAGGCGGCACCGGAGGCCACATCATTCCGGCGCTGGCCGTGGCTCGCGAACTCGTAGCCCATCACTCCGCTGAACTCCTCTTTGTCGGCACCGCCCGCGGCATGGAGTCGCGCCTCGTCCCCGCTGCCGGCTTCCATCTGAAACTCGTCGATGTCGGCCAGCTCAAGAACGTCTCACTGGTCACCCGCCTGCGCACGCTGATGGATCTGCCGCGCTCGATCTTCGCTTGCCGCAAGCTGATCCGCGACTTCCAGCCCAATGTAGTCTTCGGCGTTGGCGGCTACGCCTCCGGCCCTGCGATGGCCGCGGCCCTGCAACTCAACATCCCCGCGATGGCCTTTGAGCCGAATGCGATGCCCGGCCTTGCCAATCGCCTCATCGGCAAGCGCGTTCAGGCCGCCGCTGTCAACTTCGCTTCGGCTGCCGCCTACTTCCGCAACGCCGAGGTCACCGGCATCCCCGTTCGCCCGGAGTTTTTCTCACTCGCCGCTCCGCCTGCCGGTGCTGCGCCACATCTACTCATCTTCGGCGGCTCTCAGGGCGCGCGCATCTTCAATCTCCATTTGCCTAGAATTCTTCCGGCGCTGCTCGACGCCGTCCCTGGACTCACAGTCCTCCACCAAAGCGGCGCGCGTCACTATGAACAGACGCAAGCCGCCTATGCCGCCACCGGCGCTGATCCCGCTCGCTGGCAGGTCCAGCCCTTCATTGACAATATGCCCGCCAGCTTTGCTCATGCCACGCTGGTGATGGCACGCAGCGGCGCATCAACGGTTGCTGAACTAGCCGCCGCATCCAAGCCAGCGCTGCTGGTTCCTTTTGCTGCTGCCGCTGACAACCACCAGCTCCGCAACGCCGAGGAGATGGTCAAAGCCGGCGCAGCGCTGCTGCTCTCTGAGTCCGATCTTGAAATTCCCGGCAAGCTGCTCGCCGCGCTCACTAGCCTGATGAAAAGCCCTGAGCTCCTTGCCGCAATGTCCACCGCCGCCCGCACCCAAGCTCATCCCGACGCCGCCCAGCGCATCGCCAACCGGCTGGTGGAGCTGGCGCATTCGTGAATTCCGAAAAAAGAGCCCGCCTGCACAAGCAGACGGGCCATGGGGGAAAACTGTAAAACCTTATCTGTGGCCGCCGCCGCCGTGACCGCCGCCGCCGCCCATGTGACCGCCTCCGCTGAAGCCGCCGCCATGACCACCGCCGCTGAATCCGCCGCGAGCGCCACCACCGCTAAATCCGCCTCGGCTTCCACCGCTAAAGCCGCCGCGATTGCCGCCACTATATCCGCCTCTGGCTGCATACCCGCCGCGCGCCGCGCCGCCCGCTGCCGTACGACCGGCGAACCCGCCGCGAGCAGCAGCTCCACCGTAGCCTACGCGTCCCGCATAAGGGTGTCCGCCGGCCCAGCCGCCGTATCCGTGACCGCCCCAGCCAGCGCGACCGCCCCAGCCGCCGTGGCCGTACCAGCCGTGACCCCAGCGATAACCCCAGCCCCAGCCCCACCACGGTCCGACTCCAATGAACAATCCGCCGTCAAACCAGCCGGGACCATAAAATCCATAAGGAGCGCAGGCATAGGGATAGTAAGAGTAATAGCCCCATTCGCAGGCCGGAGGGCCGTAAACGATGGGAGCGGCAACAACCGCCGGGCCAACTCCCACATCCGCTTCCACATCCTGATCCGGGGCAATTGCATCCTGGGCAACTGCCGTTGCCGCAAGCGGCAGCGCCATCAGCATTGCAACTAAAACCACGCGCAGCTTCCGCATAATATCCTCCTCGTGCTGACACGTCCGCCCGCTTCACGCTTCAAACAGCCTGGGCAAACTCCCTCAGCACTGCCGGCTCCGGGGCTTTCGCTTCCCTGCCGGCTACTACACTCTCAGACAGCATTATCGCGCGAAAGTTGCGGTCCCCGCCTAAAAATACTTCGGTGGAGGCTAGTTGCTTAACACCGCCCTGTAGCGCACCTTGCTCTTTTTCACCTTGTCGATGGCCTCGTTGGCCTGCGCCATGGGAAAAAGCTCCGTGGTAGCCTTGACTCCGTGGCGCGCCGCCACATCCAGCATCTCCTTGATCCGGTACGGGCTTCCCGTCGGGTTGCCGCTGATCGCCCGCTGTCCGCTGATCAGCGGAAAGGCGTGGACGCTCACTGGCGACGGCGGAACTCCCACAAAGCAAAGCGTTCCGGTGGGCCGCAGCGCCGCCATGTAGACGCCCCAATCCTGGTCGGCGTTGATCGTGCTCAAGATAAAATCCAGGCTTCCGGCCACTTCCTTCATCGCTTTGGACTCGCGGCTGTTGACAAAGTGATGCGCGCCCAGCGCCCGCGCCTCTTCTTCCTTGGCGGCCGAGGTGGAAAACGCCGTCACCTCCGCGCCGAAGACCTTTGCAAATTGGATGGCCATGTGGCCCAGTCCGCCGACGCCCACAACTCCCACGCGCGAAGAAGGATTGACGCCATGCAAACGCAGCGGTGTATAAACGGTGATGCCGCCGCAGAGCAGCGGAGCTGTCTGCTCGCTCTCCAAAGCCTCGGGAATCGGAATCACAAAGCGCGCATTGGCCCGCACGCGATCCGCATATCCGCCGTGCCGGTGAACGCAGGTTCCCTCCGACTCCGGGCAAAGATTCTCCATGCCGCGCGTACACCATTCGCAGACACCGCAGGAGTTCGACTGCCAGCCCAGGCCCACGCGCTGGCCTACCACCAGTGAACGCACCTCGCTGCCCACCGCCGTCACCGCGCCGATAATCTCATGGCCGGGAATGAAGGGATACTGGCTGATTCCCCAGTCGTTCGAGATCAGATGCAGATCGCTGTGGCAGATGCCGCAGTGACTTATCGCAATCTCCACCTCATGCAGACCCAGCTTGCCAGGGTCATATTTGAACGAAAGCAACTCCGCACCGGCCGCGTGGGCCGCAAGTCCTTGAATATGAGTCATGATCAGTCTTGAATCCTCGTCGGGGGATGGCAATCAGAACAGTCCAACGACCCGTACCCTGCTCTGAATGCCGGCGTCGAATTCTCTTCGCCTCATCTAGTCTAACCCGCCTCCGGCTTCAGTGCGCAGATTGAGGATTTGAAAACCGCTCAGAATCCCCTCCACGGGCGCGTCAGCCTCCCCCTCCGTTGACTCTCCGTTCAGGCTCGTCTCCTGCGCGGCCCTCTGCGGCTCCAGTCTGTTGACCACCTAAAGTTAAAGACTTGAAATGGTTTAGCCGTCCACTCCCGCCGGCTGCCCCGGCACTTCCATCGGCTGTTGCATAATGACATCGAGCGCGGTCACGTAGGCGAAAGCGACCGTAAAGAAGTCGATCGTCAAAGCCGTAATATAGGCTGCGGCGCTGTATCGGAGGCCTGCTAATACGTAGCCAAGCATCGCCAGTGTCACAGCGGAGCCGAGCACAACGAAGACCGCGAATATCGCGAGCGGCGGTCCTTTGCCGGCCACCTTGCGGCGCCGCCGCGGATAGGTGAGCTGAAGAGACAGCATCGGCAGAGCGAAAAGCACGCTGGAGCATCGCCAAATCCACGCTTCCTGAATGTCGTAGAGCGCAAGCAGCGCCGGCAGCAGCGCTCCCGCCGTCAATACGAAAATGTACGTCATGACCGTTTTTGCAAGGTATCTGTCAAGCAGTGACAACCTCGCTCCAGAGGCCGGCCGCAGCGCCAACAAGAGTGCCGAGAACCCCGCGAACGTGATCATCAGGCCAGCCAATGTGTACAAAAAAATTGCACCTTTGACTTCCATCTTTACTCCACCTAAGAACCGAAGCCGTTTTGGATCGCCCTGATTCTTACGACAAGTCTACCTGAAGTCCATCGAGCCTCTTAACCCTGATCGCCGCGCCGCATCCGGCCTCCTTGCTCTCAGCGGATAGAGTGATATTGATCGCAAAAAAATAAATCCCGGACGACCTTTCCACTATCTCCTAATCTGTATTATTCGATAACTGTTATTGCAATATCGAAGACTGGAGAGTCCAATGCTCAGAAAATTCATTGCCGCATCAGCGGTCGCGCTTTTGTCTACAGCCGTCACTCCGGCGCAGACCGTGCCGGTCAAGAACATTGTGATTGTCCACGGAGCCTTCGCCGACGGTTCCGGATGGCGGCGCGTCGCCGACATTCTTGGCAAGGACGGCTATACCGTCAGCGTGGTGCAGGAGCCGCTCACTTCGCTTGCCGACGACGTCGCAGCGACCAAGCGTGTGCTGGATCTGCAGCAGGGTCCAACTATTCTGGTTGGCCACAGCTATGGCGGGGCGGTTGTCACCGAAGCGGGTAATGCGCCGAATGTCGCCGGCCTCGTCTACATCGCCGCTTTCATCCCCGACCAGGGCGATAGTGTAGTCGGTCTGCTCTCGACCTTCCCGCCAGCCAACAATGATATGCGCGCCACCAAGGACGATTTCCTGTACATTGACCCGGCCGCCTTTCCCGCGGATTTCGCCGCCGACCTCCCGCAGGAACAGGCGAAGTTCATGGCCCATTCCCAGCCGGTGTTGGCCAAGGCCGCCGGGGGCGCGCCGGTGACGGCAGCCGCATGGCGCCAAAAGAAGAGTTGGGCGCTGGTCGCCACCAACGACCACAACATCAATCCCGATCTCGAGCGCAGCATGGCCAAGCATGCAGGCAGCGAAATAATCGAAGTTCCGGCCAGCCATGCGGTGTATATCTCCAAGCCGATTGACGTGGCTCGCTTGATCGAACGGGCGGCAAAGGCGTCGGCCCGGTGACGCATCCATCCTCCGCGATTGCGGCCTTTCACTGTCCACTCGTGACCGGCCACCATCATCTGCTCAATCGGTGTGCTCCCGGTGATGACCGTCCATGCGGTTTACCGGCCAGTGCCAAAGGTTGTTCTTTGAAATGACGGACTCTATAGATAACTGAAAAACTCTTTGGCAAACAGGCTTTGTAACAGGGCATGGCTTTACAGGCTGCGAAAATACTCTTTGGATGGTCAAAAAGCGTCAGGCACGGCTGGTAGGTCAGGGCTTCAGCCCTGACTGCCGTAAGTGTTGCAAAATCAACGTGAGCTTTAGCCCCTGAGGGATAGTTTTCGACTTTTGCCACCGGCAGTTACGCTATCAACTACAAAAGAACTTAGTAAGATCAAATCTAATAGTAAGATTATATTTTCACGTCTTACTTTTATAAATCGTCTTACTTGTGCTACCATGTAAGTCATGGAACAGATATTCACTACCGTCAGCACAAAAGGCCAGATAGTGATTCCGGCCGCGTTCCGTGAATCAATGGAGATTGAGCCGGGAACGCGTGTTGCAGTGCACCGGGAGGGAGAGCGGCTGATTCTTGAGCCGCTGACTCTGGCAGCCAAGCTGCGCCTGATTGATGAGTTGCGCGGGTCGTCCAAGGGTGCTCCCTCGGGCTGCGATATGCTGCTGGAAGAGCGGCGCAGGGATTACGAGCGAGAATCCAAAGAAGGCTGGTAGGAAGACGGAATGATTGTTTTCGTGCTCGATTCCTGCGCAATGCTGCGTCATATCGACGACGAAGCGGGAGCTGATCGTATGGATGCCATCCTCCATATGGCTTTACTGGGCGATGCGGAGGTTCAGATTCCAGCGGTGCAGTGGGGCGAAATCGCTGGAATACAGCGCAAACGTTTCGGAGCGCTGGAGCAGGAGCGGACCCTGCAACGCCTGTTGCAGATTAATATCCATGTCATCCCCGCCACCGCCGAGCGCGCCGTTCATGCCGCAGAAATCAAAGAGGATCGCAAGCTCCCTTATGCCGATGCCTTTGCCATCGAACTCGCGATGGACTCGCCCGATCACGTTCTGGTCACAGCCGACTACGATTTCAAAGCCGTGGATGATCTGGCGCGCATCGAATTTCTGCCGATGAAATAGTATGGCTTGAAGCTGTGCCCCGTTCATCGTGGTCTTATGCGATCAGCGGGTCTTTGGATACGCCCTGCAACGAAACTAAAGTGTGAAGCGTGTACGCCTGGACGGCCAGTCCTTGCATATAATTACCTTCCACTAGCGCACAATCAAACCATGACCACCAACTGCATCTCCGGGCTTTTTTACTGATAAC
>CAYOYX010000029.1:0-39057 GCA_964408275.1 uncultured Occallatibacter sp. | reverse complement strand
CGCAAATATCGCGACATGAACGTGCAGGTCCGCGGGATTGTGAGGCCGATGCATGGGCGAGCGGGGATGGTGGTAAGCCATGCGCGACAGTTTTATGGCGGGCCGCCCAAGTTCAAGCCCAATCCCAAGCTGGCGCGCGGCTTCAATGCCGAGGAGAGCCAGCCGCCGATTCACGACCCCAACCTGCGCTCGCAGGGGGAACGGCGCGGCTTTATGAATTCGCGGGAGCGAGAGACGCTGCCGAGGTAGCGAAGGAATTCGTGGAAGACGCATCCCTCAGGGGCTAAAGCCCAGTTCGTTTTGGTCGTTTACGGCACGACTGAAATCGTGCCCTTTCAAAACATAAACGATAAACAATGGCGGGCAGCTCTACCTTCTAGCCGCTGATCGCATCTGCCATCTCTTTGAGGATGGCTTCGGCGGCTTCGGCGGGGTCGGAAGCCTGGTTTATAGGGCGGCCTACGACTACGTAACTGGCACCCTGGCGGAGGGCTTCGGCGGGAGTGGCGATGCGCTTTTGATCGCCGGTGGATGATCCAGATGGGCGTATGCCGGGGACGACCAGTACGCCTTCGGGGCCAGTGAGCACGCGCAGAGTGGCGACCTCTAGCGGCGAACATACGAAGCCGCGAATTCCAGCGTTGAGGCCCATGCGGGCAAGCAGTTCGACCTGCTCGGCGGGTGAGCGGCTGACGCCGGCAGCCTTGAGTTGCTCCTGATCCATGCTGGTGAGAACGGTGACGGCAAGCAACTCTGGCGGGTTGTCGATGCCGTCGAGAGCGGCTCTGGCGGCAGAGAGCATCGCGGGTCCACCGGCGGCGTGGACGTTCAGCATCTTGACGCCGAGCTTTGCGGCGGAGCGCACCGCTCCGGCAACGGTGTTGGGGATGTCATGGAATTTTAGGTCGAGGAAGACGGAGTGGCCGCGCGCGACAAGCGGCTCGATCACGGCGGGACCGGCAGCGGTGAAAAGCTCAAGGCCTACCTTGAACCAGCAGCAGCTCTTCTCCAATTGGCCGACCAGCGCAAGAGCCGAGGCGGCGTCGGGAAGGTCAAGCGCTACGATCAAACGCTTGCGGGCCTCTTCAACGTAGTCCACAAGAGGAGGCAGGGCGGAGGCAAAGCTCGGATTGTGGCGGTCGGAGATGGGCATACTTCCATTTTAAGGGATTATTAACTTCGGCGAAACAGAGTGGAAAGCGGCGGAACGCGAATCCATTACCATAACCAAGAGGGCTATTGGGTTTGAGAAGCATTACGAGGTGGTTGCAGATCAGCGGAATGGTGTTGTTGGCGACGAGCGTAGGCTGGGCTTCGGAAGCGCATACCAATCCGATGAACCGCGACCCGCTGGTGCGCGAGGCCTATCAACATTTTTACAATCTGGATTATCCGGGGGCGGTGGAGCGCTTCGAGCGCTTTCATGCGGCGCATCCGGGCGATCCGCAGGCGACGGCGCTGCTGCTGAATGCAGTACTGTTTCAGGAGCTTTACCGGCTCGATCTGCTGGACACGACATTTTATGCGAACGATGGCTTCCTGACCGGCCGCCACGCGACTGAGGAAGACCCCAAGGCGCGCGACCGCATTCTAGGGCTGGCCGACGTGGCGATTCACGAGGCGGATTGGCGGATTGACCGCAACCCGAACGACATTGACGCGCTGTTTGCGCGCGGCTGGGTGCGCAGCCTCAAATGTACCTACATAGCGATGGTGGAGCGAGGATTTGGAGCGGGATTCCGTCTAGCAACGAAGGCTAAAGATGATGAAGAACGCGTTCTCGCACTGGACCCGGAGTATGTGGACGCCAAGCTGGTGACGGGAGTCTACGAGTATGTGGTGGGCGCGCTGCCCTGGCCCTTCAAGGTCATGATTGGCTTTGCGGGGATCACCGGCTCGAAGACGCGCGGGTTGGAAATGCTGCGCGACGCCGGTGATCGCGGCGTGATTACGAGCGTGGAGGCGCGGACGACGATTGCACTGTTTCTGCGCCGCGAGGGACGATATAAGGAGGCGATTCAGGTAGTGCGCGGACTGAAGAGCCAGTACCCGCATGATTATCTCTTTTGCCTGGAGGAGGCCAATCTGCGCAAGGATGCCGGCGAGGGGATGGGCGCAGTGGCGGCTTACCGGGAGATTGTGGCTGATAACGCGAGGCCGGGATACTTTTCGGAGGCGCGGCGGGAGCTAACTTACTTTGGACTCGGCGACGCGCTGCGCGGTCAGCGTCACTTTGGCGAGGCGGCGCAGGCTTATGAACAGGCTGCATGGACGAGGAATGTCAGCCCAGAGCTGAAGATTCGTTCGCTGCTGGCTGCAGGCGAGTGCCGCGACATGAACGGTGAACGCACCGTTGCGGTCAAGGATTATCAGATGGCGATTGATGCCGGGCCGAATACCTCGCGAGCGGATATTGCGCGGAAGCGGCTGCGCAATGCTTACCGGGGTACGTGACTCATTCGTGATGAAGAACGGACACGGAACTGACAGGTGATTCTTCGATCCGCTCCAGTCTTCTGTAGAGAGAGGCTGCATAATTTCCAAGAACTAATGCGAGAAACGCGCCGTTTATCATCGGATCGAACCGATCTCTGTGCAGATGGAAATACTTATAGAAGTTCGTTCCATCAATAAGCCAATTGAAAGCGAAATAGAAATTGAGTGCAAAGTTCGAGATGCGTAATAACGGTGGCCCCTTGATACCTTTGTGCAGTCCCCCAAAAATCCTTCCTGATTTATGGCTGAACCAAATCTCAAACGGAATCATTACCACGGCAAATCCTATCCAAAGTCCGATAAACAGTTTGGGGTAGAGTGGTCTGTCCGCCAGAATGCGGTAGAGATGATCCACCAGGCCAAAGCAGAAAGCCAATGTGATCAGTGAGGCCATCACCTCTGTTGGCATACGCAGAAAATACGGCAGCTTAGACCCTGCCTCCGAAACTTCCAATCCGCTCTCTAACATCGCGGGGATTGGAATGGGATACTTGGCTACCAGGTCTTTGTAGAGCACAGCTGAGACGTTAGGATCGTCGGGCTTGATGCGAATTGGGATTTTCTTTTCTTTCATAGAATCTAGCCACTTCTGTGCCGGTTCTTCATCAGAGAATATGTGCGAGAATTCCCCGGAATAATATTCAGTCTCGCCGTTATTGTTCACGCTGAAGTAGTACGTAAAGGACGCATTATAACTTTCAGGTCTGTTTTCGATCACAGCATTCATTACGTGGGCATATATTGGGCAGCCTTGTACTGTGGGCCAGTTCTCTGCTATCTGTGACTTGCGGCGGTCAGCCAGAGGTTTTCTAAGCTTCCAGAGCAAAGCCAATGGCACTATGGCCAGAAAAAGCCAAAATTGCAAGGAAATTTGTCTTAACCAATCCATCAGATCGTGCATACTCACGGACAAAACCTCCTTTGGGACTTTCCACTTACGATACAACAGTCAAGCTGTGTTTGCCGCGAAATGACGTGCATCATGGTGAAGAAGAGCCTTCGCTGGTAATCTGATCACGTTTGGTCTCGGCACTTTGAATGGAACCGCCGACGCAGAGTTGCCGTATCTAAACTTAGTTAGGGAGGAATGAATGATGGCTGTCTTTTGTCAACAATGCGGGACGGGGTTGCCGCCCGGGGCGCGTTTCTGTTCAAGCTGCGGCACGGTGGTTTCCGCCACGCCTTATATTCCAGGCAGACCGCTGGTTCGTCCGCTTGCGGGCCGTCAGATTGCCGGGGTCTGCATCGGGATGGCACTGACGTACGGTTGGGATGTGGCGCTGGTGCGCATCTTTGCGGCGCTCGGACTGCTCTTCTCCGGCGGGATGGTTGGCGTGGTTTATGTGGCCTGCTGGATCGGCATACCCGAGGAGCCGCGCTCGATGCCGTAGGCTATTCTCAAGCTATGAGCGCGACCTATTTATCGGACGGAGCGAGGCTGGCTTATCGCGAGAGCGGGGCGGGCTTGCCTGTGGTCTTTCTTCATCCCACGCCAATTGACAGGGAGTACTGGCGGCCGCTCAGCGAAGAACTGTCGGGCGTGCGCGCAATTGTTCCCGATTTGCGCGGGCATGGCGGGTCGGAGTTGGGGAGGTTGCCGGTGGGCGGCTTTGCGCAGGTTCCTGATGCGCCGGTGCTGAGCGTGGCGCGGCTGGCTGCGGATGTTCTCGCACTGCTCGATCATCTTCATTTGCGCGATGCAATTTTTGCCGGCTGCTCGATTGGCGGCTATGTGCTGCTGGAGATCTGGCGTCGAGCGCCGGAGCGGGTGCGCGGTCTGGCCTTTATCTGCTCCAAGCCGCAACCGGACGCGGAGGCCAATCTGACGAAGCGCGCCGCTACCATCGCTCAAGCGCGAGAGGGCAAGCGTGAGGCGCTCTTTGACGGCATGGCGCAGACGTTGATCGGCGCGACTGCTCGCAAGCTGCATCCGGAGATTGTGACTGCCTTGCGCGTTCGCATGACGATTACTCCTGAGGCGCTGGTTGCCGTGCAGGCGGGTCTGGCCACGCGGCCTGATTCGGTGCCGGATGTGGCCACGATCAGCGTTCCCGTATTGGCGATTGCAGGCGGCGAAGATCCGGGAGTTGCGCCTGCGGAGATGGAGATCTTTCACACTGCGCCGGGCAACTGCGTGTTTCATCTGCTGCCTGACGCGGGGCACTTTGCCGCGTACGAACAACCACACAAAGCTGCGGAGCTGATGGCCGAGTGGCTGCGTAAGATTGAAGGCTGAGAGCGGCAGGATTTGCTGCCTGCTTGAGCCAGCCACCCATGAGGGGTACCATTTGTAGATGAAGAAAATTTTTGTAATTGTCGGTATTACTATGGCTTTGCTGTTTTGTGCAAGGGCAATGGCCCAGAGTCAGGTTACCCCGCCGACTGCATCACCCGAAGCAAGAGCAAAGACAGGAATCATTCCCCCAACTACTGATCCGGGCGCGACGGTGAAGGCACTATTACCTATTGCGGCAAATCCAAAGTTACCGAGCCTCTATCTTGTTGGTGATTCAACGGTGCGCAACGGCAATGCGGACGGCGCGGGCGGACAGTGGGGATGGGGAGAGCCTCTGGTTGATTATTTTGACCTATCCAAGATCAACGTCGTCAATCGCGCCATCGGCGGTCGGAGCAGCCGTACATATATCACCGAGGGGCGCTGGGATGAGTTACTCGCCATGCTCAAGCCTGGGGACTTTGTTCTCATCCAATTCGGCCACAATGATTCCGGGCCGCTGGACGACACCAGCCGCGCGCGCGGAACACTCCCTGGGGTGGGTGATGAAAGCAAGGAGATCGACAACCCTATCACGAAGAAGCATGAAGTGGTTCACACATACGGCTGGTATATGCGGAAGTATGTTGCCGATACGCTCGCCAAGGGCGCAACGCCCATCGTCTGTTCGCCCGTTCCCCGCAAGACATGGATAAACGGAAAGGTTGCACGCAACGCGGATACCTATGGCGGCTGGGCGATGCAGGCCGCGGCTGCGGCAAAGGTCTCCTTTATTGACCTCAACGAAATTATCGCGCGGCGCTACGATGCGTTGGGCGAGGCTAAAGTGGAACTGCTCTTCGCCGATCCTCATACGCACACCAGCCGTGCGGGAGCGGAGTTGAATGCCGAGTGCGTGGTAGCTGGACTCAAAGCACTCAACGATAATCCGCTAGGGCGTTTCCTTTCCTCCAAAGGACAAGCTATCAGGGCTGAGGCACTGACCTACTAGGTCCACACAGCGCTGTTGATCGAATGGCTCCGGCGGATTGATGCGTAATTGATGAGCTTGCGCAAACTACTTGAGAGAATTACATTTCCCTAGGAGGTTTCTTTCCATGCGTCTTGGCGTTCTTCCTCGTTTTCTCGTTTGCACTTTAGTAGGCTTCGTTGCGCTTCCGCTGGCTCTGGCCGTTGAAGCGCCGCGGATCGTGGAGAAGGACGGCCGCTACGCATTGTTTGTGGAGGGCCGTCCGTACCTGATGCTCGGCGGGCAGCTACATAACTCCAGCGCATGGCCCAGCGAACTTCCGCAGATATGGGATTCGATGGCCGCTCTGCACGCCAATACTATGGAGACGCCTGTCTATTGGGAGCAGATTGAGCCGCGGGAGGGCAGCTTCGACTTCAGCAATGTGGACCAGTTCGTCGAAGGCGCGCGGGCGCACAATTTGCATCTCATCTTCCTGTGGTTCGGCACCTGGAAGAACGGCAATATGCATTATGTTCCGGCCTGGGTGAAGGCGGATACGAAGCGGTTCCCGCATACCATCCGACCCGACGGCGAACCGATCGACGTGCTCTCGCCGATCTCGCGCAACACGCTGGCGGCGGACAAGGCGGCATTTACCGCTCTGATGCGCCACTTGAAGCAGATCGACGGTGAGCAACATACGATCCTGATGGTGCAGGTGGAGAATGAATCGGGCAACCTCGGCAGCGTGCGCGACAACTCACCCGAGGCCAACCGTGAGTTTGCCGGAGCCGTGCCGGCCGATCTGCTGGCCGCGACGCACAAGCAGCCGGGAAGCTGGAGCCAGGTCTTTGGAACGGAGGCAGACGAGACCTTCCAGGTTTACCATCAGGCAAAGTACATGAATGAGATTGCCGCGGCCGGCAAGGCCGAGTTTGCAATCCCGCTCTACATCAATGTCTGGATCAGTCCTCCGGTGAAGGAACTGCCGCAGCGTCAGATTGTTCTTCCCGGCATCCAGTATCCCAGCGGCGG
This sequence comes from uncultured Occallatibacter sp., assembly GCA_964408275.1. Taxonomy (GTDB): domain Bacteria; phylum Acidobacteriota; class Terriglobia; order Terriglobales; family Acidobacteriaceae; genus Telmatobacter. The sequence goes on along the minus strand of CAYOYX010000029.1, from coordinate 32,338 downwards.
GCCAGTGCAGAAGATGATTGGATTGTGGAAGGCTCTCGCGCCCGCCATCGACGTGATTGGCCCGGATATCTACGGCTCGGATTCCAGCTTTTACCGGGAATTGCTTCGCACCTATCATCGTCCCGATAATCCTCTGATGATTCCCGAGACCGCGCGCAGCGATAATTTCGCTAAGTTTTTCTACTACATGCTTGGCGAGGGCGGCATCGGTTTTTCGCCCTTCGGCGTCGATCAGTCAGGTTGGAATATTCTGGGCGACGAGCCATGGAAGGCGCACGCCAACAACTTTGCGCTGATCGGCCCGATGGATCGTGAGATTGCCCAACTGGAGTTTGACGGCAAGCTCAAGACGGCGGTCGAGGAGCCGGGGCAGGCCACACAGGAACTCGATTTTGGCGGCTGGCAGGCAACGGTTGCCTTTGGATTTCCGCAGCGCGACGGAGAGCGCGCGCCGGGAACCAAGGATGCGCATGGAACAGCTCTGGTGGCGCAACTCGGACCGGATGAGTTCCTGGTGACCGGCGTGGACGCGAGCGTCATCTTCCATCTTCCCGGAAAGATGCCGTGGATTCACAGCGAGTTCGTTACCGCCGAGCAGGGTGCATATGAGAACGGCGTCTGGAAGCCGGCGAAGCTGCTGAATGGCGACGAGACCGACCGCGGCCTCTGCTTCCATGACAAGCCGGTGGTGGTTCGCGTAAAGATGGGGCGGTTTTAGTTTATGTTCACGCCGCAGCCGATTGGATATGTTCGCAGCCCCTTCACGGACGCCTCGGCGATTCCCAAGGGGCTGGGGGCAAAGCACTCGGAAGAGGGAGTGCTGGAGATATTGCCGGAGTTTGCCCTCGGCCTCACGGACATTGAAGGCTATTCGCATCTGATCGTGCTGTGGACCTTCGACCGTTCCGACGGATTTGATCTGTTGGTGACTCCGCCCAGCGATGACCGGCCTCACGGCATCTTCACTACGCGCGCGCCGCGTAGGCCTAACCCCATCGGCTTGACGATTGTCGAGTTGTTGCGCCGCGAAGATTGCAAGCTCCATGTGCGCGGCGTGGATATGTTGGAGGGAACGCCGATCCTCGACATCAAGCCATATCTCTCCAACATCCCCGCGGATAAATTGCGCCGGGGATGGCTGACCGAGGCCGAGGCGCGAAGAGGCTGAATGCGGCTTCCGAATTAATTCCAGGGAGTGCTTGACGAAATCCAGGATATATACTACATTGTAGTTGTAATGAAACCTCCAGCCACTCTCGGTGAATTTGAACAGGTCGTTCTGTTGGCGATTCTGCGCCTTGACAAGGACGCTTATGGGGTGACAATTCGATCCGAGATAGCCAAATGCACCGGGCGCGACCCCGCTCCAGGTGCGCTTTATACAACACTGGACCGCATGGAGGAAAAGGGAATCGTGCGTTCCTGGCTGGGAGAGGCCACGCCGCAACGAGGCGGCCGGGCCAAACGATATTTCGCGTTGACCAAGGCCGGTCTTGTCGCAGTGGTCAGTGCACAGCGTGCATATCAAAGCCTGCTCAATGGGCTTGATCTTCTTGGAGGCGCTCATGCGTACTGCTTCAATTGCTGAATGGATTTTGAGACGGGTAACGAGTAAAGAGCGGGCCGCCGCCATGGTGGGCGATCTAGTCGAGCTTCAAGAGAAGAAGGGGCTGCTGCGGTTCTGGCTCTCAATCTCCGGCGTGGCGATCTCGCTTTTCTGGCGGCGGCCCATCGCCTTTGTAGCAGCGTTTTATGCCTGGGCGTGGGTATCCGGCTGGTTTCAAATGGCGATCCATGGAATGAATGCGCTACATCGGCCGCCTCAACTATGGATGCCAGTCTTTAATGCGCTCGGTTTGATCGGCAGCGCTTTGTGGGCTTTTTCTCTTTTTTCAGCGATTCGCTACGGCCTACAGGAGAGGTCGGCTCAGCTTTCACTTGCGTATGCGGGTTTAATCACCGCCGTCATTTATCTCTGGTGGTTGCCGGCGGTTTTGGTTGTATGCATCGTAGGAGCCTTGGTTCTCGCCACTGCATCTATTATAAAAAGCAAGCTACGCAAAGAATCGCTGATTTTTCTTGCCTCTGTATTTATTTACTATGCTAGCGTGTATCCGACAATGTTTCTTGTAAGTGTCTATCAGAATTATCTTCATCCCGGGCCGTGGAGCGGTCAAGATATGCGTGCGCATCCTTTACTGGGATGGCTGTATTTCGTCACTATCGCCCTATCCTTATGGGTGGCCACCTGGGCATGGTCGAGGATGCGCGGTTGGCTGATGAGGAGCCAATCGCTCGAATCGAGCAGCGAAATGCTGTAGGCTCAAGAGAGAATCTTTTCTCTGGAAGCTCATCTTGACACCATCTTCGATCTCTTCGCCACGACCGTTTCATTATCCGCAGTCGGCGAACGCCCTGCATTGCGGCAAAGTCTCGCTGGAAACGCTGGCCAAGCGCTACGGGACGCCGCTTTACGTTTATTCCGCCGACCAGATTGTTGAACGGCTCAGGCTCTTTCAGCAGGCCTTTGCGGGCCGGGATCACCTGGTCTGCTATTCGATCAAGGTCAACTCCGCGCTGGCGATACTCAAGCTGCTCACGGACAGTGGAGCGGGGGTTGATATTGTCTCCGGAGGGGAACTGGCGCGTGTGCTGGCCGGCGCGCCGGAGGCTGTGGGCCGGGTTGTCTTCTCCGGGGTAGGCAAGACGGCTGCAGAGATCGATCTTGCGCTGAAGGCGGGGATTCTCCAATTCAACGTGGAGAGCGCTGGTGAACTGGAGTTGCTAGGCGAGCGGGCGGCCAGGCTCAGGCGCAAGGCGCGCTTTGCGCTGCGGGTGAATCCCGATGTCTTTGCCGAGACGCATCCATACATTTCGACGGGGCTGCGCGAGCATAAATTCGGCGTGGATATTCGACAGGCGCCGACGATTTACAAGAGCGCGGCGGGCAATCGCTGGCTGGAGGCGCACAGCGTCAGTGTTCACATTGGTTCGCAGATTCTCTCTGCTGGGCCGTTCGGCGTGGCGATGGCGCGCGTGGTGAAGATGGTGCGGCAACTGAAGCGCGAAGGCATTGAGTTGAAGGCCATCGATGCGGGCGGAGGATTGGGGATCAACTACCGCCAGGGAGAGTTTGACGCAGCAGCCAAAGTACGCGAGTACGCGGCAGCGATTGAAGAGGCATTGCAGGGCTTTGAGGGGCGGCTGGTGATGGAGCCGGGGCGGTTTCTCGTCGCGCAGGCCGGGGCGCTGGTTGCGCGTGTACTTTATGTGAAGCGCAACGGCAAAAAGACATTCGTGATTACCGACGCGGCGATGAACGACCTGATCCGTCCCGCGCTCTATCAGGCTTATCACGAGATTGTGCCGGTGAGGCCCAGGGCAGGGAAGCCGCGCGCGGTGGATGTGGTGGGACCGATCTGCGAGTCGGGCGATTTTTTTGCCCACGACCGCAAACTCGCGCCGGTTGAGCCGGGAGATCTGATTGCGATTCTCGATGCCGGAGCTTATGGAATGGCGCAAAGCTCGAATTACAACTCGCGTATGCGTCCCGCCGAGGTGCTGGTGGAGGGCGCGAAGGCGCGGATGATCCGCCGCCGCGAAACGATGGACGACCTGCTGGGGCCGGAGATCATTTGAAACGTGGATTGAAGTAACATGGACCAGATGTAGAATTCACTGGATTTTTGACTGGGTGCGGGTGAAGAATGAAGAACGGAGGCCTGACATGGCGAAAGTGACATTGCTCTTTGCGGTTCTAATGATTGCGCTGGGAGTGGTTGGCTTCTTTGGCACCGGCCACACGCACTACACCGCGCTGATTCCTGCGGGGATCGGCCTGGTGCTGGGCGTCGGCGGCGTGCTGGCAATGAGCCCAGATGAGAACCGTCGCAGACTCTTCATGCACATCAACGTAACCATTGGACTTCTGGGATTTGTGGGAACCTTCGCGGAAATTATGCGCACCGTCACATCCTCCAAGCCTCTGGATGATGTTGCGGCTACCGCATTGCTGGCAAAGCTGGCGCTGCTCTGGCTGCTGTTCATTTATATGCTTCTCTGTGTGCGCTCCTTTATCACTGTGCGCAGCTCCGGGAAGGACTAGCGGATGGGTGGTCTGCCGGGGCACGGCGGCGGAATGGGCATGGGCGCGCGCGCCGAACGCACGGCGCACGGACGCGGAGCGCGCGCAGGCCAGAGCGATCTGCCCAAGCGCAAACCCAATCTGAAAAAACTGTGGCCGCAGATTCGCTCTCTGGTTGCGCCGCGAAAGGGGCTGTTGCTGGCCGGATTGGTGCTGATGGCCATCAATCGAGTAGCCGGACTGGTATTGCCCTATGAGAGCAAGGCGCTGGTGGACAAGGTGTTTTCTCAACTCCATCCGCAGCCGACATTCTTGCCCCAAATCATAATACTGGTCTTTTTAGCGATGGTGGTACAGGCTATCACCTCATTCTCGCTGACGCAGTTGCTCTCCAAGGCAGGCCAGCGGCTGATTGCCGAGATGCGCAGGCAGGTGCAGCGCCATGTGGGTCTGCTTTCGGTCTCCTATTATGACGAGAACCGCACCGGCACGTTGGTGGCGCGCATTATGACCGATGTCGAGGGTGTGCGCAATCTGGTCGGCACCGGGCTTGTGGAGTTTGTGGGCGGGATGTTGACAGCCGTAATGGTCTTCTTTTTTCTTCTGCATCGAAGCGCCATCGTAACACTCACTGTCTTTGCTGTGGTTGGAGCATTCGTCATCGTATTACAGTATGGCTTTAAGACCATCCGCCCCATCTTTCGCGAACGCAGCAAAATCAATGCCGAAGTGACGGGCCGCCTGACTGAGTCGCTGGGCGGCGTGCGCGTCATCAAGGGTTATCACGCTGAAGAGCGCGAGGCAGGTGTTTTCTCCGTTGGCGTTGAGCGGCTGCTCGCCAATGTGATGAAGTCGCTGACCATGACCAGTTCGCTATCTGCCGCCTCCACCACGGTGTTGGGCCTGGTGTCTTCGCTCGTGATGTGGCTGGGCGGAAATCTCGTGCTGAAGAGTACATGGACGGTCGGCGACTACTTTCAATACAACGTCTTTCTGGCGGTCATGGTGGCGCCGGTCTTTCAAATCGTGAATATCGGCACACAACTTACGGAGGCCTTCGCCGGACTCGACCGCACCAACGAGATTATGGCCGAGTTGGAAGAGAACCAGAGCACAGGACGCACCGTGAAGATGCCGCCTATTCAGGGCACGGTGCGCTTTGAAGAGGTCGAGTTTGCGTATGAGGTGGAGAGGCCTGTGCTGCATGGCATTTCCTTCGAGGCGACTCCGGGCACAGTGACCGCGCTGGTTGGCTCGTCGGGATCGGGCAAATCGACGATCATCAGCTTGCTCTGCGCCTTCCACACGCCAACCAAAGGCCGCGTCGTTGTGGACGATGTGGACCTTGCGTTGGTGGACCTGAATACCTTTCGCTCGCAGCTTGGCGTGGTTTTGCAGGAGTCGTTTCTTTTCGACGGGACGATTCGGGAGAATATTTTGTTTTCAAAGCCCGACGCCACTGAAGAGCAATTTCTCTTTGCCTGTCGCACGGCGCGCGTGGATGAGTTTGCCGAGCGCTATGAGGAGTCTTACGACACTATTGTCGGCGAGCGCGGCGTGAAGCTCTCCGGCGGGCAGCGCCAGCGGCTCTCAATTGCACGCGCACTGCTGGCCGAGCCGAGGATTTTGATTTTGGATGAGGCCACAAGTTCGCTCGACTCCGAATCGGAAGCGATGATTCAGGCCGGTTTGAGCCAACTGATGCAGGGAAGGACGACGTTTGTGATTGCGCATCGGCTCTCGACAATTCGCCGCGCCGATCAAATTCTCGTCGTTGAGGGCGGTCGCATTGTCGAACGCGGCAGCCACGCGGAGCTGTATGCGCTGCGCGGTCGCTACTACGATCTCTATACGCGCCAGCATGGGTTGGAAGCGAATCTTTTCCTGGCTCCGGGCGAGGGAGATATGGTGGAAGAAAACGGCGGGTGAGCTACGGAATTATGCTCAGGACTCTGCTTGATCCGCGCCGGCAAACGCTGCCTGAGCAATGGACGGAATCAAATCCGGCGCCCACACGCGCGGCTCAAGCTCCGGCATTGGCTTGGCCCGAAATAGCTTCTTGCAATGGCGCGCCGTCCACTTGGCTCCAGCCTGAGACTTCTTGCGGCGCGCGCTGTCGGTCGAAATTCCCGTGCCCGCATACATCTGCCGGTAGAGCTTGGATAGAAAGATAAATGCGATTCTGGAGGTAATTGTCGGGCAACATGCGGACCTTTCCCAGATTGCCCTCCAGTTATAGAACTTGTCCCATACTTTTTGTGTGCGCATTCTGATTTCATCTGAACTCATCGTAGGATGAGGCGTAAACATCTTGGGCCGAACGGCGGAGGGAATCAGCCAGTAGCGAGTGATTGGCACATTGCCGACTAGCGTAGGATTCACGGCCTGCTCTTTTTCCCAGCGCGCAAAATCCACTGTGCCGGGAAAAGGCGTCATCATGACGAACTGGGCAAAGGTGATGCCCGCCTTCTGCGCCATGGCCACTGTCGCGTCAAAGGTCGAAGGTCGGTCCGTGGGCAGCCCGAAGATGAAAGAACCGAGCACGTGAACGCCGTGCTCTTTGAAGGTCTGCAATTGGTTCGCCATCGCATCGCCGGCGAGATTCCAGTCCTTGTAGATTGCCTTTAGTCCCTCCGGCGTTACCGCTTCGATCCCCACCAGCGCGCCTTTGATATTAGCCTTCTTCATTGCATCGAGGAAGGCGGTGTCTTCGCCAGCCTCCATTGTCATTTGAGTAAAGAAGACCATATCCTTGGGCAAGCGGGCCAGCTCCTCCATCAGATGAAAGCGATCAGCGCGAATGGCAGTCAGCTCTTCCACTCTGGCCGTGTTGCCCTGCTCGTGAGCCAGACGCAGATCAGTGAAGGTCACCGGATAGAAGTTGTCGTCAGCCAGGGCTATAAAGCGAAAACCGAGCCTGCGCAGAGTTACAATTTCGTCCACCACGCTCTGAAACTTTCTTTGCCGCGGCTTCTGCCCGTCGGTTCGCCAGACGCTGCAAAAGGAACAGTGCTTGGGGCAGCCGCGAATGGTTTGCACCGAGGCCCACATATATTTTTCCGGGTTCATCAGATCCCAGCGCGCGGCCAGGAATTCGCTGCCGCCAATACGCCCGCCGTCATAGACCCTCTCCAGCTTGCCGGCCATGCAATCCATGACCGCCTTGCCCCAGGCGATATCGCCGTCCCCGGTCACGACCGCGTGCGCCTGCCCGCGATCAAATGCCTCATCGGGAAAGAGCGTGGCATGAATTCCGCCATAGATCACCCAAGCGCCCCGGCTGCGCGCCATTCTTCCAACCTCGTATCCGCGCAGCGCATTGCCGGTGTGGACGCTGATGCCAACGATATCACCCGGCTGAATGGTCTCCGGCACAATCTGCTCCAGCGATTCATCGACGAGGATTGGAACTCCTGCCGTCTGGGGCGTGGCCGCCGCAAGCACAAATAACCAGCGCGGCGTGATGACCGCGGTGCCAAATGCATTATCGCTGGGATTGACCAGATGAACGCTCATCAGATCCAACCTTTCCTCACATCAGAGTGGTGGTTCGAAGAGCGTTATTGCAATCACAAACAACGATTGCGAAGTTTCAGTTCCGCAATTGGAGCCAATGACGATTCTTCACCGCTAGACTGTGTTGTGATCTTACACGCAGCGGGTGGTTTGAAATGGTCAATACTGACCACTAATGGCTTGATCAGGATAGATTTCGATGAATAACTGAAGAATTATGCGCTTCACAATACTCGATGGCACTCTTCCAGCGGAATTGCCACTTGCTCGACGATCTCCAGACCAAAGCCTTCGAGCGCGGGAATGTGCATGGGGGTATTCGAGAGCAGGCGAATACGCCGTATGCCAAGCTCGGAGAGAATCTGGCCTCCGAGTCCTATGGCGCGCAGAATGCGCCCGCTGCGGGCCTGCTGTCCTTCGCGCGCGCGCAGCTCCTGGTGCAGAATCAGACGGCTGGAGTCAGAGTCCTGCGTGGCCTTCACTGCCGCTCCGCTGGCATCAAAGGCGCTGGCCGGCGCCGGGACATGGTCGATCTCAAAGCCGCGCGAGGTGTTGTGCAGATAGAGCAGCACGCCGCAGCCCTCATCAGCGATCATGCGCAGGGATTGATCGAGCGTCTCGCGACAGCGGCAGTCGGCGGCAAAGAGATCGCCTGCCGTGCAGCGAGTGTGAACGCGGACGAGAACGGCGCGCTCACAGGGCCTCCGCGCTTCTGCGCCGTCGCTCGGTTCTCCTGTAGCGAAGGCTGGGCAATCGGCGCAGAGGTCGCCGCGCACCAGCGCGATGTGGCTTTCGCCGCCGTTCACTTCGCTCTCGTAGGCGATCATGCGGAATTCGCCGAAACGAGTCTGGATGCGGCTCTCGCCCGCGCGCGCGATGGTGCGTTCGTGGCGCAGCCGATAGCGGATCAACTCGGCAACGGTCAGGATGCGAAGCCCGTGCTCCTTGCAAAAAGGAATCAGATCGGGAATGCGCGCCATCTCGCCATCGTCGCGCATGATCTCGCAAATAACTCCTGACGGATTCAACCCGGCCATCCGCGCCAGATCGACCGAAGCCTCGGTCTGTCCGGCGCGCACCAGCACGCCGCCCTTGCGCGCGCGGAGCGGAAAAACGTGGCCGGGACGGGCGAGATCGGCTGCCGTCGAGCGGGCATCAATCACCGTACGGATAGTGTGCGCGCGGTCGGCTGCTGAGATGCCCGTCGTTACACCCTCGCGCGCCTCGACGGTTTCAGTGAAGGCCGTGCCAAAGCGCGACGAGTTTTGTTGCGTCATGGGAAAGAGACGCAGATAATCCGCGCGCTCCTCGGTAATCGCCAGACAGATCAGGCCGCGGCCATAGCGGGCCATGAAGTTGATCGCCTCGGGCGAGACAAACTCGGCGGCCAGCGTCAGGTCGCCCTCGTTCTCGCGGTCCTCGTCATCGACGACGACAACCATACGCCCGGAGCGAATCTCGGCGAGCGCACCGGGAACGTCGGTGAAAGGAAGCTCGAAGGTGCGTGCGGTCTCAGTCATCAGCTCTTTCATTCTCGCCGATGGCAGGTGCAAACGGCAAAAGCCTCGCGCAACGGAAGGAACAGGAGCCATTTGAGTCTTTGAGGCGGTCGCGATTGATGCATTTGGCGCCAAGTCAGGAGTGATCGACGATTAGACCACAGTGCCTTCTCAATGACCGCAAAATCCAGTAAATCATCATGTTTGCCGCCAATTTCGCAATGGATCCTGAGTGACGCGCATCACTTTGGCTCAGTTCATTACCATAGTACTGACCGAATGTATAAATGTTCTACACACCAGTAACAATATAAGTGTAGATTACGAGTGTTGCAGTTCCGCGCATATTCTAGTTACTGATCGCGTACTGCAGGAAGGCCCACGGTACCAAGCACAACCGTGACCCAGGAAGGTGAGAGACCATGGTTCAGAGAATCTGCACTAACTACGGGAAATGCGCGCTCGCGGACGATCATGAAGACTTTTCTAATGAAAATGAAGTCATGAACTCTTGTCCACTTTGCGATTCGGCTCTCACTGACGTCATCGATATGGCGCTCAGTGATGTCAAAAATGTGGCGCCTGTCGAAAATCTATATGCTGCTTCGAAAGAGGATACGCATCTAGCTCCCATCGATAACCTGTATGCGTCTCTCAAGGATGGCAGACTTAGGCCTGCTAATGAGGATCGATTTGTTGCTCCAAGGGAAGACAACACTGTGCCAGCCGTCGAAAATATGTATGTTGCTCCCAGGGAAGACAGAATTGAAGACAGTGTTTTAGTGCGTTGTCGATCAAGACCGGAGCCGCGCCAAAAAGTGAACTCAATCTTTTCCGATCTGGCATTGGCTTTAGTTTGTATCGCATTTCTCGTTGTCGCTGCGGGTAAGGACTGGATCAAGGCGCCGCAAAACGCCAACGCAGCTGAGATAAAGCTGATTCATCGGAATGCGATTCTACGTCTGGCGGGTTCTGACATTGTTGGAGATCGTCTTGGACCAGCTTTAGCTCAGGCATTTCTTCAATCTCAAGGAGCAACGAATCTTCAGATTATTCCTGGATCAAATTCGGAGGAAAAGATCGTTGAAGGAGTTTTGCCCGGAGATACGGATCCCTCCTCGATTGAAATCACCGCAAGTGATTCCACAAGAGCGTTTACCTCACTAGCCGAGGAAACTTGTGACATAGGGATGACCTCGCGGAGGATCAAACCGGACGAAGCAGCCAAACTGGTTACTTTAGGCAATATGACATCCGCCGGCAGCGAACATATTCTCGGACTTGATGGAATTGCAGTGATTGTGAACCCTTCCAACCATATCAGCGAGCTTCGCAAGGATGAACTCAGGCGCATCTTCGCCGGCGATATTACCGATTGGTCGCAGGTGGGATCTTCACGCGGAGCTATCAAGGTATACGCAAGGGACGAACAGTCCGGAGTCTTCGAGGCGTTCAACAACGTAGTGTTAGCTGGAAAGTCACTGGCAACATCGGCCCGGCGCTTCGCAAATAGTAATGCACTCTCCGACGCCGTCTCTGGTGATCCGAACGGTATAGGTTTCGTCAGTCTTCCAGATGTCCATAATACGAAATCCATTGCTGTATCGGATAAGGGAGCAGAGGCACTCAAGCCCACTCGTTTGACCGTCGCGACGGAAGACTATCCGCTCTCCAGACGGCTCTATCTCTATACACCAGGCACCGCCCGGAACAAATATATGCAAATGTTTGTGGAGTTCACACTCTCTAAACAAGGCCAGGAAGTGGTTGCAGAAAGCGGATTTGTCTCTCAGAATGTGCAGCCAATAGCTCAGACAGTATCGGATGGCGCGCCGGAAGAGTACAAACTGCTGACCGAGGGCGCACAACGGCTGTCAACAGATTTTCGCTTTCAGGCCGGAAAATCGGAGCAGGACAGTAAGGCTCAGGCAGACTTGGACCGGATCGCTTCTCTGATCGCGGACCAGCAAGGTGTTGGAAGCCGTATATTGCTCTTTGGGTTCTCTGACAATCTGGGCACACCGGAAGCGAGTCAAGCGCTGTCTTTAGACCAAGCCAAAACAGTTGAGAGTGAACTGGTCCAGCGCGGAATCAAGCCCGCAGTAGTGCGCGGGTACGGCTCTGTGCTACAGGTTGCCTCGAACGACACCAGCGATGGACGAGAGATGAACCGGCGCGTGGAGATTTGGATCAAGAAGAAGTAAAGGCAATTTGAGAGCGATTGGCGGATTGCAAAAGATTGATTTCGCTAATCGCGCTATACTCAAGATTGCTATGGCAACCGGCAAAACTTTTTATTTAGAGACCTTCGGCTGCCAAATGAATGCCCATGACTCAGAGAAAGTCATTGGCACTTTGGAGCACGAGGGGTACCGGCAGGTGGAGTCGGAGGATGAGGCAGGCCTCATCCTCTATAACACTTGCTCGATCCGCGATAAAGCAGAACAAAAGGTCTTCAATCGCCTCAACGACCACAAAATACTGCACAAAGCCGGCAAGCGCTTCGGTGTGCTGGGCTGTGTGGCGCAGCAGGAGGGTGAGAAGATCTTCGAGCGTGCACCATACGTTTCGCTGGTCTCAGGTTCAGCCTCGTACCGTAGTTTACCGGAGATGCTTGTACGCCTAGAAGCCGGTGAGAGACGGATCACGGGCCTTGACGACCGTCAGACAGATGAGACCTTCGAGACTGAATTCACCTCGCGGCAGAATCCTTATCGCGGCTATATCACTATCATCGAAGGATGCGACAAGTTCTGTGCGTATTGTGTGGTTCCGTACACCAGAGGCAAGGAGCGCAGCCGCGGATCTGAGTCAGTTCTCGCTGAGGCGCGGCGTATTGCCGACGAAGGTTTCACCGAGATTCAATTGCTCGGCCAGAATGTGAACAGCTATCGCGACACGGAAGGGAAGCGGAGCTTCGCGGAACTGCTGGCCGCCGTGGGAGAAATTGCAGGCATTCGCCGAGTTCGTTTCATGACCAGCCACCCACGCGACTTTACCCGTGATATTGTTGCGGCCATCGATGCCGTACCCGCGATCTGCGATCACGTACACCTGCCCGTGCAATCCGGCTCCTCGAAGATTTTAAGTGCAATGAATCGCGAGTATACCCGTGAGGACTACCTGGAGCGGATTTCGTGGATCAAAGCCGCGCGCCGGCCCATTGCAATCTCGACGGATATTATCGTTGGTTTTCCGGGCGAGACTGCGGACAACTTCATACAGACTATGGACCTTTTGGCCGAAGTCGAGTACGATTGCGTCTTCGGCTTCAAGTACTCGGGCCGGCCTAACACGCCGGCATTGACGATGATCGATTCAATACCGGAAGCGGAAAAAGTTCTCCGGCTTCAATCGATTCTTGATTCCCAGAGAGAGATTCAACGCGTCAACTATGCCAAACACTTAGGTCAAATAATCGAAGTGATGGTTGAGGGATTCAATCCAGCTCGCGAGCAGGTTATCGGACGTAGCAGTCAGAACAAGCCGGTCAATTTTATTTGTGCTCAGCCGATTGCGCCTGCTCCTGGGACATATCAGAAGGTGAAGATTACTGCCACGCACCCCAACAGTTTGGTTGGCGAGACAGTCTAAAATTGCAGAGTGAAACGGTGAGGGAATCCATGGATGTCGAAGTAAGAATACGCGGACTAACGCTGGATCCGACCACTAGTATGCCTATTGTTGTGCTCAAAGATGTGGCCTCAGAAACGGTGATGCCAATCTGGGTAGGGATATTCGAGGCCAACGCAATCGCAATCGAAATTGAGAAAGTTGCAGTGCCGCGCCCCATGACACACGATCTTGGTAATAATTTAATCAATCACTTGAAAGCGCAGCTTGAACGTGTTGTTATATCGGAACTTAAGGATGACACATTCTTTGCATCCTTATGGCTTCGCCAGGGTAACGAACCGATCGTAGTCGACGCGCGGCCGTCGGACGCTATCGCACTTGCATTGCGCGCGGATTGTCCGATTTATATCACCGAGCAAGTCTTGCAGGCTGCTAAACTGAATACTTCAGGTCAGCCTGAAGGACAGGTTGCTGAGCAGTTGCGCGGCTGGCTGGAAGGGCTGAACGACGAGGATCTGGGACGCTATAAGATGTAGAGTCTACAGCATACATCCAAGCATCAGTACGTTCTTATTCGATATGAACAACAGGGAAAGCAGTAAAGAGTATTGTATTCGCGTGCGGTGTACAGAATATATGTTATCAGACGTGCAGATTCTTTACGGCGAGACTTAGGTCGCGACGGTTCTATTCATTCCATGACGAAGAATCGGATCGCGCACAAATACCAGTGATTTGAGTTAGAATCGCTGCATTCATTGAGGAAAGCCTCCGCCAACTCCGGCAGCGTTACGCGAATCCCTTCCACACCTAGCGCGGCAAGCTGAACCTGCTCTCGTGTGCGCGGCTGGCGAAAGTCGGCCACGCTCTCTTGCGCGGTCAGTCCCGTGGCTGCCAATAGCCCTCGCGCACTAAGCGCGCGACGAAGTTTCTCCGGTGAGATCCCGCCTGCCAACTCTGCGAAATAGGAGTTGCACGACCAGGCAAGCGCTTCTTCCGCGTCCATCGGATCAGCCAATGGATGAGTGCAGTTGAGCTGGTGATTGCCAATCCGCATCTGACGGCTGCACACAACCCGGCGTTTCGCATCCCAACCTTCCGAGGCAAGAGCGTAGTAAAGAATCAGCGGTTTCAATGTCGATCCAGGCGTCGCCAGTGTTCGGCTCGCTTCGGCGAGGTGCGCCGACGCAAGAAGATGTCCCGAGTCGATCTCCAGAATCAATACTCGCGCATCGGAACCTTCACGCGAGGCTCGGTTAACTTCGCGTTGCCACTGTACATCAACGCGCGCCCCGACTTGTGCCGAGCGGGCCGTCTGCATATTGCTACACGGCAAACCTGCGATAGCCACTCCCACCAGCAGCATCCCAGTCCGTTTCCAATATGGCTGCATTTATCAATTATGAACTATAAGCACTGTGAAGACTGGGGGAGCAAAGAAAAGAACGGCGAGCGCTTTTTGTGGCGCGCTTGGCGGTCGCTGCCCTCGCGGAATCGGATGACAGACCCCGGATTCGGTATTGTTGCCTCCCATCCTTTCCGTAGACAAGCAGAAAGGATGGGAGAACGCAGCATTTACTGGGCAGCCACTCCGTCCAGTTTGGCTTGGAACAGAATGATCTGCTTGAGGGTGTCATAAGGTGTGTTGGCCGCAACCGGGCGTCCGTTCACCAGCAGCGTGGGCGTCTCAAGGATATTTAGATCAGTAGCCAGCTTGACCATAGCCTCTACCGAAGCGGAGGTTGCCGGTTCCGAGGCGCAAGCCGCGATCTTCTCTGGGTCCAGACCGGCCTTGACCACGGCGCTGTTCAGAGTCAGAGTGGCGCCGTCGGCGGAGGCCAACCCGTCCTGACCGTCAAAAACGGCTGCGGCAAAAGTGAAGAAGGCACTGCTGCCTCCCTGCTTGGTCACGCAGACACCGTATGCGGCAGCTCGCGCGGCCTGAGGATGAATCGACTCCAGAGGAAAGGTCTGGAAGACGATGCGGGCTTTGGGAAAATCCGCGACCAGCTTATCCATGTTGGGCTGCGCGAGCTTGCAATGGGGACACTGAAAGTCGGCAAACTCGACAATCTCAAGGTCCTTCGATGCAGAGCCGCGATAGGGTCCATCAGCGCGCAGCTGGGCAATGGCGCGCGCATCCGCAAAAGGATGTTCGCCAAAGGGAATCAGTTCGTTCTGGGCGATGATGTACTTGCCGTCGGGAAGAGCAAAAAACTCCGCGACGCTGGGCTTCTGCTTGCCGGCCTTATCTCCCACTAGAACGGTCACCTTGCTGACGCCCTGCTCCGGAGTCTTCTGAATTGACCAGACCTCCCAGATACGGCTGTCATCGTAACCCCAATCGGTCTGTAGAAAGGCATTGACGGTCTCAGCCGTGGGCGAGGCAGCGGTAAAATTCGCGGGATCGGGTTTGGGCAGGATTGGCGCAGGAGCGGGAGCTGATACGGACGCGGCTGGTGCGGGCGCTGCGGGCAGATCCTGCTGGGCTATGACGGGCAGAGAGAGGGCAATCAGCGCCAATGCGCCGGCAAAACGAATGGAAGGACGGATCAAGTTGTTTCTCCTTAACATGGCAAAAGCCTAACTACGGGAACATTGCAAAAGCTAAACTGCGGGATGGCTCCCCATTCTTAGGTTACACCTGTACTTTGACGGCGATGGGAAATCTGCGGCCCATGCCAAAGGATTTGCTGGTCACTTTGAGGACCGGGGCGGCCTGCTGGCGTTTATACTCGCTGCGCTCGACCAGGCGCACCACCTGTTGGACTAGTTCGAGTGGAAAACCGTTTGCCTGGGCGATCATCTCCGGAGTTTCATAACGCTCGACGTAGGCCTCGATAATGGGATCAAGAACCTCGTAGGGCGGCAGCGAGTCGGTGTCCTTCTGGTCAGGGCGCAGCTCAGCCGACGGCGGTTTTTCGAGAATCGCGCGGGGAATGACTTCCCTGCCCCGGTTGATCCAGCGGCAAACGTCGTAGACGCGCGTCTTCACCAGGTCGCCGATGACCGCCAGAGCTCCGACCATGTCGCCGTAGAGAGTGCAGTAACCGACGGCCATCTCCGACTTGTTGCCGGTAGTGAGTACCAGTGCTGCGAATTTATTGGAGAGCGCCATCATCAGGACGCCGCGAATCCGGGACTGAATGTTTTCTTCGGTGGTATCGGGTTTGGTCTCGGCGAAGAGTGGCCCAAGTGCGCTGGTGAACTCGGCAAAAAGGCCGCTGATGCCGATCAGTTCAAAGCGGATGCCAAGGTTAGCGGCCAGTTCCCTGCTGTCGTCAATAGAGCCGGCGGAGGAGTAAGGGCTGGGCATACCGACGGCGATGACGTTCTCCGCGCCCAGGGCCTCGGCGGCAATGGCCGCCACCAGCGCGGAGTCGATTCCGCCGCTCAAGCCCACCAGCGCCTTGCTGAATCCGCACTTGCGTACATAATCACGTGTGCCGAGGACCAAAGCTCGGTAAGCTGCCTCGGTGTCATTGTCTTCGGGCGTTGGCGCCGGCGCAGCGGCGAAGGGATCAAGAACGATCAGATCCTCCTCAAAAGATGCTGCCTGGGCAATCAACTCTCCGCGCGCATTGAGGGCCAGCGAGGAGCCGTCAAAGATCAGACTGTCGTTGCCGCCCACCTGGTTTGAAAGCAGCACGGGCACACCATCCCGCTTGGCGATGGCCGAGAGCATCTGGCGGCGAAGCATTCGCTTGCCGTGCCAGAAGGGCGACGAAGAGAGGTTGATGTGCACGGCGGGCTGCTGGCGCATCAACTCTTCGACAGGATCAACGGCGTACAAACGGCGCGGCCAAAAGTTCTTGTCGTTCCATGCATCCTCGCAGATGGTGACGGCCAGACGTACGCCATCCAACTCTACAACCTTCTGCGAGTTCGACGGGGCGAAGTAGCGCTGTTCGTCGAAGATATCGTAGAAGGGCAAGAGGCGCTTGTGCTGCTCTAAGAGCAGGCGGCCGCGATCAAGCAGGACAGCGGCGTTAACGGCTGGCTTATCACCCCAGCAACCAAGATCCGTTGCCGGGGACCTCGATTTTCCGCTTTCTCTCTCGCCTGATGGCAGAGCCACGCCAGCCAGGACAGCAGTAGACAGGTTGCGTGTAGCGGCGGCCAACTCATCGACGGCAGTGCGGCAGCGGGCGAGGAAGCATGGTTTTTCCAGAAAATCTGCTGGAGGGTAACCGCAGAGGACCAACTCGGAAAATACAGTGAGCCGCGCGCCTTGAGCGGCAGCGAGACGGCTGGCCGCGAGAATCTTTTCAAGATTTCCGTTGAAATCTCCGACGGTAGGATTGATCTGGGCCAGCGCGATCTTCACACTTCCAGTTTAATCCCTTGAGCAAGCCAGCTACGTTCCGGTTCCGGCAAAGACAACTCCGATAGTGCGCAGAATGATATGAAAATCTAACCAAATGCTCCAGTTCTCGATGTAGGTCACATCGAGCGAGATATAGCTGTCGAAGGAGGGATCCTGACGGGCCTGCACCTGCCACAGGCCAGTGATTCCAGGGGTCACGTCCAAGCGGCGCAGATGGCTCAGCTTGTACTCGCGGACTTCGCTGCCGATGGGCGGACGAGGACCAACGACGCTCATATCGCCGAGCAGCACGTTAACGAACTGCGGCAACTCATCCAGCGAGTACTTGCGCAGGAAACGGCCCAGTGTTGTAACTCGCGGATCGTGCGAAATCTTGAATAGGACGCCTTCACGCTCGTTCATGTGCATCATGCCTGAACGCCGCTCATCCGCGTCATAGACCATGGTGCGGAACTTGATGCAGCGAAAGACGCGGCCCTTCTTGCCGAGACGTTCGGAAAGATAGAAGACTGGGCCGGGGGAATCCAGCTTGATCGCAATGGCGACGGCCAGCAGAACCGGCGAAAAAAGGATCAACACCCCGATAGAAAAGACGAGATCGAGCGCTCTCTTCAACAGCAGCGCCGCTTCAGGCGTCTGGCTGCAATGGAGCGGGATTGTAGGAAATTGGCCGACGTATTCGACAGCATTGTTCCAGGCAAGGCCGTCGTACATTTCGGGGACGATGCGCAGGTCCACGCCAAAGGCGCGAGCTTGCCCGAGAATATCTTGGAAGACACTGCGCTCGCAGGGGGTCGCAAAAAATATCTCATCCACAAACTGCTTGCGGGTGTGCTGGAAGAGCGTATCGAGGGTACCGATCACATCATCGCTGGCGGCTGCGCCGGGGAATGCAACAAATCCCCTGAACGTATAACCCAGATGAGGAATGCTATCCAAGTGAAGGCGTAGGGCCTGAGCCTCCGGTCCGGTGCCTACGATGAGCACGTTACGCGTGCCAATGCCGCGCTCGAAATTACGATACAGCAAGATGCGGTAGAGCAGGCGGCGCAGACTGAGGAGGATGGTGACCAGCCCTATGGTGACCAGAACAATGGCGCGGGAGATGTCCTCGGCATGTGCCAGATAAAGAGTTCCAGTGAGCAACAAACCGGAGGTAAGACAGGCTTGAATGCTGAGGCGCTGTTCATTGAGGGCATGGTTGAGGCGTGTGGGCGTATACAGATTCATGCGTCGGCTGGTGACAATTAGCGTGATAGTGAAGAAGCACAAAAAGGCAAGCAGGAATCCCATGGTACGGCTTGGGATAAGCGTGCCGTGCCAAAATTCTCTGATGCCCGACATTAGTGTTTGATGTTTTCTATATAGCGTGGCAATCATCGCGGAAGCGAGAATGGTCAGTGCATCCAGAGCCATCCAAACCTTAGCCTTGCCCTGTGCTCCATGCATAGATTCTCGCACTGACGCTCCAACCCTATCCTGCGAAGAAGAAACAGAAGCAGAAAACCTCTGCCAGAAAGCCGATGTTGCCATAACCGATTCACAGTCCAGTAACAACGAGGTTAGACGCAAGAAAAATCTCTTACGTTTCCCGATAAAAAACTAGATCAGGAAGCCATACGCAACGATAATCCCGCCCATGCCGAATCGAAGCCAATATGTGACATAGCCTACAAAAACGAGGGAATCTCATCGCTATAACGGAGCTTGCAGTGTTATTCTCACCCGGTTGAAAAATCAATCGCGTATCGACTGCCGCGTAGTTCAGTAAATCATCGCGGAATGTACTGTTGATCATTAAGCCCATTATGGTGCTGATTTGACAGCATCGGGCCAATCCTGGGGAGAAAGCATCGCTGTGAGACTTCATCGGACCATGCGACGCATAAACCTGCAAGAAAAAAGTATACAGCAATTCTAATTCTCCAGAGTGACAGGAGTCACAAACCATCGATCGAGAGCCTACAGAACCGTTCCTATCTTCGCTCGAGCCGACAAAGACAGAATGGCTTAAAGTGAAGAATCGTCGCAACAGAATTCGTTTGGAGGCAGTTACGGTGTGGGAGGCGCCTTATTCCGAAGGTAATAGGTAGGCGTCGAGAGCAAGGAATTGCTGAATATGGGTGTCGGGAGAAGCAAGAAATCCTTGCAAGGGACCATAATATTGAACCCGGCCCTGATGGAGAAAGAGCACCAGGTCAGCCAGTCGCGCGGCAAAGCGCATATCATGGGTAACCACGATACTGGTGAATCCAAGATGCCTCTTGAGCCGTTGAATAAGGTCGCCGAGGCGGCGGGCGATGATCGGATCAACCATCGTAGTAGGCTCGTCGTACAGCACTACCTCAGGCCGCGCGGCCAAGGCGCGTGCGATGGCCACGGCACGCTTTCGGCCTGTCGAAAGGCTGGCCGGAAAGGCATCCACTACATCTTCGGCTCCGACCAGGCTTATCAGCCGGTCTACCTCCCGCTGAATTTGCTCTTCACTCAAATCACCGCGCTCGCGAAGAGGAAAGGCAATGTTCTCGCGCACACTGAGTGAATCAAAGAGCGCGCCGTTTTGGAAGACCATGGTGACACGCTTGCGAATGGTGCGCATACCCTCCTCATCGATGCCTGTAATCTCCTGGCCTTCCACGCGAATGGAACCCCCATCCGGCGCAAGAAAGCCCATCAGCAGACGCAGTGCCACCGATTTACCCACACCGCTGCGACCGAGTATGCAAAGGGTTTGGCCGCGATTGACATGGAAACTCACGTCCTCCAGGACCGATCGGCCATCGAAGGAGATGCCGACGTGGCTGAAGGCGATGATCGGTTCGGGCGTTTGAACCGGTTCTACAGAAGACTCCGCATTGGTTGAGGTGTCGAACATTGCCTTGATTCAGTTTACAAGCTTGCGCGCAAGGGCTTCTTTAATTTCCTGTTCCGAAAACACGGACCTAAGATGCTCAGCGCGTATATGCTTTGGAGTTCGCGGTATTCCGCCCAAGTGATAAAGAAGCAAGACGAGCCTCTCCGACTCGCTTCGCAATCTACAAATGACGGCATCAAGCTGGAGTATGGCTTGGTTCCCGTACGTCTAATTCCTGATCACTGCTCGCTATTCCCTGCTCCTGTATCATCGAAGAGGCTCTCGTGCGCACAACTCACTCTGCCGAGAGCACGATGGGAAGTTCATGAAGACTGGCATCATTGGCCTGCCGCAAGTGGGCAAGACATCTCTTTTTAAGATTCTGACCAAAGCTAAACTCGAAGAGCGTGGCCACTCGCGTCAGGAGCATATCGGCGTGGCGCGTGTGCCCGACGAGCGGCTTGACAAACTCTCTGCGCTCTACTCGCCGAAGAAGACGACCTATGCATCGGTGGAGTTTGTGGATGTGGCGGCGATTGGTCAGGAGGCGCTGAAGGAAACGGCGTTTTTGACCAGCCTGCGCAATGTGGACGCGCTGATTCATGTGCTGCGGGCCTTCGAGGAGGAATCGATTGCGCACGTGGGGCCGATCGATCCCTTGCGCGACATCAAGAGCGTCGAGTTTGATCTGATGATCAGCGACCTCACTCAAGTGGAGAAGCGGCTGGAGCGGCTGGAAAAGGATTTGAAGAAGGGGCGCACCAGCGAATTGGAGCGTGAACAGGAGTTGCTGCTGCGCTCAAAAGAGGCTCTCGAAAAAGAGATTCCGCTGCGCGAGTTGGAGATGACGGCCGAGGAGAAGAAGCTCATCAAAGGCTTTATGTTTTTGTCGCAGAAGCCCATTTTATATGCACTTAACATTAGTGAAAGCATGACGCTGGGCGACGATTTGGATGCGGCGGTGAGTCGCTTCAAGCTGGACGAGGTTGCGCATCGTCCCAACGCCGGAGCAACAGCGATCTGCGGCAAAGTCGAGGCCGAGTTGGCGGAGATGGACGACGAAGAAGCGGCGGAGTTTCTCGGGAGCTATGGGCTGCATGAAAGCGGCCTGGTGCGGCTGATTCGCAAGAGCTATGAGTTGCAGGGGCTGATCAGCTTCTTCACGGCGGGCGAGGATGAGTGCCGCGCGTGGACGATTCCGGCAGGCTCGAAGGCGCCGCAGGGAGCGGGTGCGATTCACTCCGATCTGGAGCATCATTTCATTCGCGCCGAGACGATTCGCTGGGATGCGCTGCTGGAGGCTGGCTCGGAGGCCGCGGCGCGCTCGAAGGGTACGCTGCGCCTGGAGGGCAAGGAGTACGTTGTGCAGGATGGGGATGTGATGCACATCCGGCATAGCGGGTAGGCGCGTATGCTAAAGCTCTCTCTCATTCTCGGAACGATTGCCGCGCTGGCGGATATGGCCGGCGGATTTGTGCTGGTGCGGGCGCGGGGCGTGGAGCGCTATCTGCGCTATTTTGTCGCGCTGGGCGCGGGCTTTTTGATGGCCACGGCGCTGATTGAAATGGTGCCTGAGGGGCTGAAGCTGAATCCGAACTCGATGATTGGACCGACTCTCATCATGGGTGGCTATTGCATCGTGCATCTGCTGGAGCACACCATCAACGCGCACTTTCACTTTGGCGAAGAGACGCACCACGGCGAATTTGTTTCGCAGCATACGGGCAACTCGGTGATGGCGGGGCTGAGCCTTCATGCGCTCTTTGACGGCGTGGCCATCGGCTCGGGTTTTCTGGTTTCGAGCTGGCTGGGCTGGCTGATCTTTCTGGCGATTTTGCTGCACAAAGCGCCCGAGGGCTTCACGATGGCCTCTGTGATGCTGGCGAGCGGACGCAGCCGTACGATGGCTTTGTATTCGGCGATTGTGCTGGCCGCGGCGACGCTGGCCGGAGTGCTGGTGATCCAGATGGTCCCGAGTTGGCTGGCGTATGGGCTGCCGGTTTCGGCGGGCGTGGCGCTGTATGTGTCGGCCACCGACCTGGTGCCGGAGGTGAACCGCGAGCCGGGGATTCGCATGGCGCTGGTGTTTTTTGCCGGCGTAGGCGGGTTTCTGCTGCTGCGGATGATTTTGCCGGCGTTGTAAAGACTTCTTGTTTTGATCCCGAACCATGTGCATCATGGATTCCCACCCATTCACAAAGTGCGTGAATGGATGTGGCACCTAGTTTTTGAGCTATCGTCCTTTGTGGCGAAAGCCGAATCTTTCCGCGTAGAGACGGGCCAGCAGCTTGGCGTAATCCCAGCCGACTTTGAAGTTGGCTTTGCTCGTGCCCTGAGCGCGAAGGCCAAAGGCAAGTGGAATCTCTGCGACCGACCGGATGCGTCCGCGAACGAGAATCTCCAAGAGTAGCTTGAAGCCGGAGGGTTGGAATTCAATGCCGTCGATGCACTCGCGGCGGAGAAGAAAGAAGCCGGTCATGGGGTCATGGGCGCGAACGCCGGGACGCTGAATGGGCCATGTGGCCCAGACGGCGAGGGTGGAGAGCAGTTTGCGGATGGGATTCCATTTGCCCAGCTCACCGCCCGCAGTGTAACGGCTGCCGATGGCCATGTCGTTGCCGGTGCGAATGGCGGAGAGCAGAGCTGGCAGAAGCTCCGGGGGGTGCTGCAAGTCGGCATCCATGACACCGAGGATGGCTGCATCGGTGTGACGCCAGCCGTAGAGGACAGCTCCGGAGAGGCCGCGCTCTCCTTTGCGAATGAGAAGGTGCACACGCGGGTCGGCAAGGGAAATGGCGGAGACGATCTCCTCGGTGCCGTCGCGGCTGTCATCGTCAACAACCAAAATCTCGTAATTGGCCTCAGTGGAATCAAGAGCGGCGCGTATGCGGGCGAGTAATCCGGGAAGGTTTTGCGCCTCGCGGAGGGCGGGAATGACGAGCGCGAAGTTGCGCCGGAGCTCTGAGTTCACTGCTGATGAGGGTGCCGAACGCGTTGCCGCGCCGCCGGTGGGCGTGTAGGATGAAGCTATATCTGACGACATGCGTAAATTGAGTATACGGGGTTCATGCGGTTGAAGCGCAACTATCCGGTCAACATTCTACTGATCATTTTTTTTACTCTGCTGGGTTTTGCGGTGATGGGCTACCATCCCGGCCTGGAGGACGACGGCATTTATCTTGCCGCTGTAAAGGCCCGTCTGAATCCGGCGCTCTATCCGCATAATGCGGAGTTCTTCCGGCTGCAGATGCAGGCCAGCGTTTTTGATGCACTGGTGGCCGGTTTTGCGCGTTGGAGCGCAATTCCATTAGCGGTCGCGGAGTTGCTTTTGCAGATAGCGTCGATCATGCTGATTGTCTGCGGATGCCGGCTGATTGCGCAGAGGCTCTTCAGCGAGACGCGGGCTCAGTGGGCAGGCGTGGCTATGGCGACGGCGATGTTCACGCTGCCGGTGGCAGGAACAGCGCTGTATATTGTCGATCAGCATCTGCATCCGCGCTCAATCGCAACGGGCTTTATTCTTCTGGCGGTTTGGCGGATTCTCTCCGGGAAGAGATGGCAGGCGCTTCCGCTGCTGCTGGCGGCGTTTCTACTGCATCCGATCATGGCCGTGATGGGCAGTTCCTTTTGCTTCTTCCTGACAATAGCGATGTTGGAGGAGAAAGGCGGCTGGCGGCGATTTATTCCGAACACTGGAGGCGGCTGGGCAGCTAGCTTTGTTCCGCTGGGCTGGGTCTTCGCGCCGTCCACTCCCGCATGGCATGAGGCAGTGAACCTGCACTGCTCCCTGAGCTTGTATCGATGGGCCTGGTATGAGTGGATAGGCGCAGTGGCGCCGCTTCTACTTTTCTGGCTGATCTGGCGCATCGCGCGCAGACGCGGCGAGAGGATGCTGGAACGCTTTGCGCTGGCCGTTTTTTTCTATGGAATCTTTCAATTGGCGGTGGCGATGATCCTGCTGGGCATTCCGTCGTTAAACCGGGTTACGCCCTTGCAGCCAATGCGCTTTTTGCATCTGGTCTATCTCTTCATGGCTTTGGTAAGCGGCTGCCTTCTGGGAAAATATCTGCTGAAAGCGAGCATATGGCGCTGGGCTGTCTATCTGGCGGCGATCAACGGGGGAATGTTTCTGTCGCAACAAATACTATTCAACGCGAGCGAACATCTCGAATTACCCGGCCAGCCAACGGAGAACTCTTGGGTACAAGCCCTCGACTGGATTCGCCTGAATACGCCGACAGAGGCTTATTTTGCGCTTGACCCGGAGTACCTTGCCGCCCCGGGTGAGGATTATCACGGCTTTCGCGCGCTGGCTGAGCGCAGCCAACTGGCCGACGAGATCAAGGATTCGGCGGTGGTGGCGCAGGTTCCGGCGCTGGCTGAGACGTGGGAGCGGCAGGTTAAGGCCGAGCAGGGCTGGCGGCACTTTCAGATTGCGGATTTCGAGCGGCTCAAAGTGGAGTTTGGGGTGGATTGGGTGTTGATCGCCTATCCTGAAGCGACCGGGTTGGATTGCCGCTGGCATAACGGCGCGCTGGCTGTTTGCCGGATACCGTGAGCGCGGCGGTAAGAACTCTGATGATCATCTGTCGTATCGCACCATAAAACACAACTTCTCCGGCGCTGTTACACTGAGGGTAGCGTCACGTTGCTCTCTGACGAAGCATCAACCCTGAAATCAACCCCCACGCGAGGTCCTAACGCCATGTCCGCATCGAATCACAACTCCGCCACCAGCCTGCGCCTCAAAGTCGGCCTGGCCGAGATGCTCAAGGGTGGCGTCATCATGGATGTCATGAATGTCGAGCAGGCGCGCATCGCCGAAGAGGCCGGCGCGACCTCGGTCATGGCTCTCGAACGCGTCCCGGCGATGATTCGCGCCGAGGGCGGCGTCGCCCGCATGGCGCGGCCCGGCCTCATCAAGCAGATCATCGCGGCAGTCTCCATTCCCGTCATGGCCAAGGCCCGCATCGGCCACTTCGCCGAGGCGCAAATACTTCAGGAGTTGGGCGTAGACTTCATCGACGAGAGCGAGGTTCTCACTCCCGCCGACGAGGCGCATCACATCGACAAGCACGCCTTCACAACGCCCTTTGTCTGCGGCGCGCGCAACCTGGGCGAGGCTCTGCGCCGCATCGCCGAGGGCGCAGCCATGATCCGCACCAAAGGTGAAGCGGGAACCGGCGATGTCGTCCACGCTGTCCAGCATATGCGCCAGATCACGCGCGAGATGAAGGCTCTCACCGTGCTCAGCGAGCAGGAGCTTTACGCCGCCGCCAAGGACCATCAGGCTCCCTACGAACTAGTCCGCATGGTGGCGCAATCCGGTAAGCTGCCCGTGCCGAATTTTTCCGCCGGCGGCATCGCCACTCCAGCCGACGCCGCTCTGATGATGCAGCTCGGCGCCGAAGCTGTCTTCGTTGGTTCAGGAATCTTCATGAAGGGCACGTCCACGCCGCTCGATGTAGAGAACAACCCCAAGGAGCGCGCCGAGGCAGTCAGCCGCGCCGGAGCCATTGTCATGGCCACCACACACTACAACGACCCAAAGATTCTCGCCGAAGTCAGCGAGCAGGTTACCGGCACTATGAAAGGCCTTGCAGCCGCAGGAATCGAAGCGAAGGACCAACTCCAAACCCGCGGCTGGTAAATTTGCGTACATGCGGACGCTCGCATAGAGTTCGTAGCTTACCAAGTGAGCGTTTCAAGAATGGTTAGAAACGGGATGGACTTGTCCATATTGAGGGTTTACGTTCTAGATCGGACTTAATCTCTTTATCCTAAACCATTTGCAAATTTACAAATGGGCTTTGCAGATTCTTTCCCCTCCGACGCGCACAATTAAAGCATGACTACCAACCGAACACCGGGATCATTTACTGAGAACTGACAACTGAAGTCGTGCTGCCGAAGCGCTGGATCGTAGAACGGTCCTTCGCGTAGCTGGAAAAATGCCGAAGGCTGTGGAAGAACTGCAAACGAAAATTGAATACCAACTTGCAGATGATCCACTTAGCCTTCCTCAGATTATTGTTCAGGAGATCGTAAAGAGGTTCTAAGTAACATCCGTTTTGCCGAATTATTGTGATCAGGGAGAGGCTCGCCACAGTGTGGTAGTTCTTATGAACTTTTTGGCGGTCTGATTCGTATACAGAATGACTGTGAATCCCTCGCATTCCGGACGCGACAAAACGCGGTCCGATGGAGATCGGTTGATGGGAAAGATGATGAAGATTAGGATTCCGCTAATGAGTGTGCGATTGATCGTGGCGCTGGCTCTGTTGACAATGGCAGCGCAGGCGCAGGCTCCCGTGCCCTTTCAGGGAACGATCACTGCCATCAACGGCAGCACGCTCACTGTGAAGACCGACGCCGGCGATCTTCGCCAGGTGAATGTACCTTCAACGACAGTGCTCCTGCGCATTGCACCCGGAGCCAAAGATTTGAGCGCCGCCGAAAAGATTGCCTTCAGCGATCTGACGGTTGGCGACCGCGCGCTGGTGAAGCCGGACCCCAACGCTCCTGCCGGAACATTGCAGGCGCTGCGGATTATCGCCGTGAAGCAGGCGGACCTGGCCGCGAAGCAGCAGAAGGATCGCGAGGACTGGCAACTGCGCGGCGTGGGCGGTCTGGTGAAGAACGTGGATGCGGCGGCGGGCGTGATTATGCTGAACAGCGGCGCAGGCGCCACGGCCAAGACGATCACGGTTCGTATTACCAAGACGACGAATCTCAAGCGTTATGCGCCTGCCTCGGTTCGTTTTGACGAATCCAAACTCGCGCCGATTGATGCGATTCGCGTAGGCGACCAGTTGCGCGCACGCGGCGCAAAGAATGCAGACGGGACGGAGATTGCCGCTGAAGATGTGGTTTCAGGCAGCTTCCGCAATATCGCGGGAACGGTTGTAACGCTGGATACGCCCGCCTCGGCGCTGATGGTCAAAGACCTTGCAACCAAGAAGCCGGTCACGATTCACATCACTGCGGCGTCGCAGATGCGGCGGCTCGATGATCGCATGGCGCAGATGCTGGCGATGCGATTGAAGGGTGGCGCAAACGGCGCAACTCCTGCGGGCGCAAACGGCCCGGGCGCCGGACGGAATGGCGGACAAGGCGGCTTTGGCGATCCGCAGCAGTTGCTCAACCGTGCGCCATCGATTCAACTCGGCGATTTGAAGAAGGGCGATGCAGTGATGCTGGTGGCGACCGACGGGACAGACGAGGTTTCGGCTATCACGCTGCTGGCTGGCGTTGAGCCGCTGCTTGAAGCTCCCGCAGCCAGCCAGAACCTTCTTTCCAATTGGAGCCTGAACTCCGGCGCGGGCGCAGGAGATGCGGCTGCTCAATAAGCGATCATCAATCATTCATCGGAAACAAACGAGGAACAACGTGTATCCAAAACTGTTCAGCTTTACTCATTTTTTAATTACTCTTGCGCTGTGCGCGGCCAGCGTGACCGCGGCGCAAGCGCAGACTCCCGCGACGCCAGCACAGCCGCAAGCCGCACCTGCGCAAACACCAACCGCACCGCCGGTGGCGACGCCATCAGCAGTGACTGTGGCTCCTGCGGCGACTCCAGCTTCAACAGCAAAAGCTACTTTGCGCGGCCACGTCTATGACCCAACGAACGCGTTGATTCCAGGCGCAACCGTGACGATCACTACTGCGACCGGACAAACCGTTGCTACGGCAACGTCGGACGCCGGCGGCGGTTACGAGGTAAATAATCTCACCCCCGGCAGCTACATTGTACTGGCCTCGGTTCCGGGCTTCGCCGGCTTTGCGTCGCAACCGATTCAGCTTGTGGCCGGCCAGGCTCTGCACGTAAAGATATCCATGGCTCTGGCGGTCGAGCAGCAGAGCGTTACGGTCACCGACGAATCGCCGATGGTCAACGTGGAGGCCGGCGGCAACGCCAACGCCCTCGTTCTCAAGGACAAGGACCTGGACGCTCTCTCGGACGATCCTGACGAGCTGTCGAATGAGTTAACGGCGCTGGCCGGACCCTCGGCGGGACCGAATGGCGGACAGATTTACATCGATGGATTTACCGGCGGGCAACTGCCGCCCAAGTCTGCAATCCGCGAGATTCGCATCAATCAGAATCCATTTTCCGCGGAGTTCGACCGCATCGGTTACGGGCGCATCGAGATTCTCACCAAGCCGGGAACCGACAAGTTGCGCGGGCAATTTTTCATGATGGGCAACGACAAGTCATTCAACACCAGCAACCCATTCGTTCCAGTCATTCCGCCGTATTACAGCTACCAGTTCAACGGCACCGTCAGCGGAGCAATCTCCAAGACGGCCTCCTTCTTCGTCAGCGCCGAGCAGCGCAACACCGGAAACATTGATGCGTGGTTGATTCCCGATGCGGTGCTGGAAAACAGCTCCGGCGTTTACGTGGATAACACGAATTACGGCGTCAACCTCCCGAATCAACGCATTCGCGACAATGCTTCCGTGCGCATCGATTGGCAGATGGGAGCGAAAAATACCTTCACAGCGCGCTATGGATTCTGGTCCGAGTCCGAGCACGGCGATCTGAACTTCGGATCGCTACCCAGCGATTCCTGGCATGAATCGAACACCGATCATACCGTGCAGATGAGCGACGCGATCATCATCAACGATCACATTGTCAACGAAAGCCGCTTCCAGTACGAGCGTCAGAATGAGAATCATTATCCCGATTCAGCGGCGCGCACAATTAGCGTCACAGGCGATTTCACGGGAGGCGGATTCCCCGGCCAGACGAGTCTCGATCACACCACGCGCCTTGAGTTTCAGAATATGACGACCATGAGCCACGGCGCTCACGCCATCAAGTTCGGCACCCGTTTGCGCGACTCGCGCGACGCCAATTTCACCAATGCAAATTTCAATGGCTCGTTCACTTTTGCCACGCCGGCGAGCTATGAGGCAATGGCCAATGGGCTTGCGCTCAACAATCCACTCGAAGGCTTCAACTACTGGGCGGCGCCAGCGCAAGGCGATGGTCCTACCTCCGCCAGCTACACAACCGGAGAGAATTCCGTTCTCGCCAATGTCTTCGATATGGCCTGGTATGTGCAGGACGATTGGAAGTTCAATCCCCGCCTCACGCTCTCCGGCGGTCTTCGCTGGGAGTCGCAGAATCATATTTCGGACCACAGCGATTGGGCGCCGCGCGCCGCGCTTGCTTATGCCCTGGATGGAAACGGCAAGGACAAGAAGGCCAAGACCGTACTGCGCGCCGGATACGGCTTCTTCTATGACCGCTTGGACAGCCGCACACTGCTGGGCATCAACCGCTCGCACGTGCAGAGTCAGATCGTGCTGAACAATCCGACCTGCACCTCCACGGCAACGTCGCTGGATGTGATCGACATGACGACCTGCACCAGCACCAAGGGAACATCCACCGCTTCAACTCCAGTGCAGTACGAGGTTGATCCGCACTATCACTCGCCCTACAACGAACAGGGCAGCGTCAGCCTGGAGCGGCAGCTTTTTTCCGGCACCAGCCTTACGCTCACTTATATGCACACCTTCGGCGTTCACCAAGTTGTAACGCGCAACGCCAATCAGGCTACCGGTGGAACTCCGCAGAACAGCTCCGGCGGATACCTCAACGAGACTTACCCCGAAGCGATCTTCAAGGAAAATCAGCTCATCGTCAGCGTGAATTCAAAGATCACCAAGAACCTGAGCTTAACTAGCTTTTACAGCTTGTCGTTTGCCAACGGCAACAGCAACGGCGGAGCGACCAACAGCTACAATCTGGACCAGGATTACGGGCGAGCCGGTTTTGTCACTCGCAACTCGCTCTTCATGATGGGCAATTACAGCGCTCCCTGGGGAATTCGCTTCAGTCCGTTCATGGTGGCGCAGTCCGGTCGCCCCTTCAACATCACGCTGCCCACGGACTTCTTGAATAACTTTGGCGATCAGCGGCCAGCGGCTGCTGCCGACCCTCTTGTCTGCACCAATTCCGGCGACGTGCAGACCTCCTACGGTTGCTTTAACGCAACACCGGCAAGCGGCTACACGCCCATCCCGGTCAACCTCGGTAACAGTCCCTCGGCGGTCGCCGTCAATCTGCGCATCAGCCGCGGATTCGGCCTCGGACCAAAAACTGCTCCCGCAAACAATCAGGCAGCCGGTGACCAACCCCCAGGAGGCCCGCCTCCAGATGGTGGTGGGCGTGGTGGCGGACGCGGCGGCCCCGGTGGCGGTGGTGGAGGACGCGGTGGCCCTGGCGGTGGCGGCGGCTTTGGCGGGCCTATGGGAATGGGCGGCGGCGGAAACAGCACCGGCCGCAAGTATTCGCTGACCTTCAGCGCTCAGGCATTAAACCTCTTCAACGACATCGACAAGGGAACGCCGACGGGAACCATCACCTCGCGGAACTTCAATCAATCAACGAATCTTGCCGGCGGCATCTTTTCAGGCGCCGGTGGCGCGGCCTCGCGACGCATCTTCTTCCAGGCCGTGTTCTCCTTCTAATCAACCGATAGCAATCCTATCAAAAAGGCCGGAGCGTAATGCTTCGGCCTTTTTGTTTTTGACGATTGATTTACTTGTCGGCCGTCACCGTGGCCGTCTCGCCGATGGTTGCGAAGGCGTCGGTGAGCGAGATGACCTTCAACTGCGCCTTGAGCGCATCGAGCGAAGCCGCGCTCGTGGCCGTGATCTCTGCCGTTTCTCCGGGGAGAAGATTGAAGTAATTGTCAGAGAGTTCGACGTCGAGATCGCCAGAGGAGAGATAAACGCTGCGCGCGAGAACCGGCGAACTGACGCGAATCTTATAACGGCCATTTGCGCCGGTGGCCTCGACCTTCAGTTGTGCCGGCTTGAGATGCACTTGCTTGGTCGGCGCTAGATAGATCAGGTTGCGCGAGAGTTGCGCGTTCCCTGTTGAGAGTTCAGCTACAACGAAGACCCGCGAAGTGTCAGCAGCGCCCGCGTCGGCGAGTTTTTTCAGCGGCCAATCGAGATAAACCTTGCTCGTGAGTGGCGCGACATCGACGGCGTGTGTCTCTTCGAGCAGCACTTTGCCGTCGAAATCCATCAGGCTCACGCGCAGCGTGGCCGGTTCGGCCTTGACTTTGTCACTGACGATGTAGACCTTGAGCGAGCCATCCTCGACGTGCGGCGAAACCATCACCGGCGCATAGAATCGGCGCGCATAGTATTGCAGCGCCTTCCAGCGGCCGTAGTAATCAATCGACGACCACGAGGCCACCGGCCAGCAGTCATTCAACTGCCAGAAGATCGAACCCATTGTCTCCGGGCGCGAGCGGCGCCAGTGCTCCGCGCCGATCTTGATACCCTCGGCCTGCACCACCTGGCTGACGTAGAGAAAGCTGGCGAAATCTTTGGGCGCGGGATAATCCTTGCTGATGTAATCCTGAATCAGCGAGTTGCCTTCGTTGTTTTTCTGATGCGCCAGCATCACCGGAGTAAAAATTCCCGCGCGATCTTCGGGCTGAGTAAAGCTCTCCACGGTGCGCATCTCCGGGAAGGATTGAAAGCCGTACTCGCTGACGAAGCGGTAGTGGTGCTTTTCATAATCAGTAAACGGCACACGACCGTGCCAGACGCTCCAATCGTGCTGGTCGCCACTCTGGTAATGTTCGCTGAGCGCTTCGTAATCGGCGCTGGGCGAACTTGGCCAGTAGGGCGTCTCCGGATTGAGCCGTGCTACAACTCTGGGCAGGATGCCGCTGAACTCGGTGAGATAATCCTGCCACATATAGAGCCTCACATCCGTGGGCAAGGAAGGGCGCGTACCCCAGTTGTAGGCCAGCTCGGTCTCGTTGTTGCCGCACCACAAAACAATGCTGGGGTGATTGCGCAAGCGGCGCACCTGATCCTCGGCCTCGGCTTCGATGTTCTGCTTGAATGCGTATGTCCCGGGCTGCCAGTCGTTGCCGAACATGAAATCCTGCCAGACCATGATGCCCAGTTCGTCGCAGATGGCGTAGAATTCGTCGCTCTCGTAGTAGCCGCCGCCCCACGCTCGAATCATGTTCATATTGGCGTCGCGCGCCGATTGCAGAATGCGGCGATAGTTGGCCGTGGTCACGCGATTCGGAAAGCTGTCGAAGGGAATCACGTCAGCGCCCTTGGCGAAGACGGGAATGCCGTTCACCACCAGCTCAAAGGATCGGCCCCACTTATCCAGCTCGCGATGCAGCACGATGGTGCGCAATCCGGCCTTCGCCTTGCGCTCGTCGGCGACCTGGCCTTTTGTACCCGCCTGCGCGGTGAATTCGTAAAGCGGCTGCTCGCCATAACCGGCCGGGTACCACAGCTTAGGCTGGCGAATCTCCATGGGAATATCGATCACGTTGCGCCCGGGATGGAGTGTGACGACACGCGTAGTAGGCGGAGGGAAAACACGATACATCACGCCCGATTCCCTACAGCTTACTGCGAGCGTGGACTGTGTGACTCCAGCCGATTCAATCTCCACCTCCGCGTCCACGTGCGCCACT
>CAYOYX010000028.1:0-39172 GCA_964408275.1 uncultured Occallatibacter sp. | reverse complement strand
AGTGTCAACCATGCCCCCGGTCCAATCTGTCAGGAATGCGCCCGGTCCGTACCCTGAAGGGTACCCCCCACCCCCCCCGCTAACATGATTGGCAATCTTCTTTATAAGGAAATTCCAATGCTATCCACCAACCCTCGTGTGCTCCCCAGTTCTCTGATTGGACTTCTTATCGGATTGATCCTCCTCACACTCTCCGCCGCCGCTCAAACCACTGCCGCATACGAATGGACCTGGGTGGGCGGAAGCAACACGGGAGGTCAGCCCGGAGTCTACGACACATTAGGCTCACCCGCTGTCGGGAGCACCCCTGGAGGCAGGAATGGTAGCCATTGGACCGATAGCAGTGGCAATCTTTGGTTCTTTGGCGGCTACGGCTATGATGCCGATGGAAATGAAGGCTATCTCAACGATCTGTGGAAGTTCAATTCAGCCATGGGCGAGTGGGCATGGATGGGCGGCAGCAACACGGTGCCAGCCTGTAGCTACCCTAACTTTTGCGGCAATTCAGGAGTTTATGGCGCGCTGGGAACACCGGCCCTCGGAAATATACCGGGAGGTCGTAATGGCGGTGCCACCTGGGTCGACAGCGGCGGCAATCTATGGCTCTTTGGGGGCTATGGCTACGATGCCAACGGAGATGACGGCTACCTCAACGACCTGTGGGTCTACAATCCAGCCACGAGTCTGTGGACATGGGAGGGCGGCAGCAACACCTACAACGCGAAGGGAGTTTACGGCACATTGGGATCGCCCGCTGCCGGAAATATCCCTGGAGCCTGTGAATTCGCTACAACTTGGGTCGACAACAGCGGCAATCTCTGGCTCTTCGGCGGATTTGGCTACGATGGTAGCGGAAGTGATGGCGAACTCAACGATATGTGGGTCTTCAATCCTTCCACCAAGCAATGGACTTGGATGGGGGGAAGCAGCACTACTGCTGACTTGCCGGGAGTCTACGGCAGACTGGGAACGCCTGCTTCGGGAAATCTCCCCGGTGGCCGCGATTCGTCTTCAAGCTGGACAGACAGCAGCGGCAATTTCTGGCTCTTTGGCGGCCAAGGCTTTGTTACTAGCAACGAGGATGGGGATCTCAACGTGGTTGGGGATCTCAACGATGTGTGGGAGTTCAATCCTTCCACGAAGCTTTGGGCTTGGATGGGTGGAAGCAGCACTGCTGTTAACCAGTCCGGAGTCTACGGCACGTTGGGTACGCCTGCTTCGGGAAATCTCCCCGGTAGCCGCTATTCGTCTTCAAGATGGACAGACAACAACGGCAATTTTTGGCTCTTTGGGGGCCGTGGTATCTCCGGCAGCAGTGCTGGAGGCTTTCTCAACGACTTGTGGGAGTTCAATCCTTCCACCATGCTATGGACCTGGATG
Organism: uncultured Occallatibacter sp.; assembly: GCA_964408275.1. Lineage (GTDB taxonomy): Bacteria > Acidobacteriota > Terriglobia > Terriglobales > Acidobacteriaceae > Telmatobacter. The sequence goes on along the minus strand of CAYOYX010000028.1, from coordinate 37,792 downwards.
GGCGGAAGCAACTCGGTTCCAAAACAAAATAGCGGTTTTCCTGGAGTCTACGGAATGTTGGGAACGCCTGCGGCCAGCAATATTCCTGGCGGGCGCTATTACTCCGCAAGCTGGAAGGACGCCAGCGGCCATCTCTGGCTTTTTGGGGCCTTTGGGTTTGATGCCAACGGAAATAGCGGCCTTCTCAATGACCTGTGGGAGTATCAGCCGAATGTGTCCAATCCAGTGCCGGTCATCGGCAGCATTTCTCCGGCCTACGCCAGCGCGGGTAGCTCGGCCTTCACGTTGACGGTAAAAGGGTCGGGCTTCATCTCCAGTTCGACGGTCTACTGGGGCACGACCGCGCTTTCCACCACCTACGGCAGCGCTACGCAACTGACGGCGCTGGTTCCCGCCTCTGACATTGCCACGGCAAACACCGCCTATGCGATTACCGTGCAGACTCCAACTCCCGGCGGAGGCACATCGGCGGCGTTGACCTTTGAAGTGGACTCTGCCGGATCAGGTTCAACAGCGCCGGGAGTCACTACTGTGACGGCGACCGTTAATCCAGGCTCTTCTGCTACCTATTCAGTGACGCTGCCCTCCACGGTGGAAAGTGCCACGGTAAGTTGCCTGAATCTGCCTCAGGGAGCCGGTTGCAGTTACTCCGGCAACACGGTGACGATCAGCACTTCCGCATCAACCCCTGCGGGAACGTATCAGATTACAATTGTCTTTTCGGAGACGGTCTCCGGCGCGGCCTCCAGTTGGATTCTGCTGCCATTTCTTCTTCTGCCGCTGATGTTCATGAGGAAGAGATTGGCGGCGCGGGGTGCATGGATTACGGCCTGCCTGACGCTGGTTTTGCTGGCCGGCGCGGCTGTTGCCTGCTCGGGTTGCGGCGGCGGTTCTACGACGACTACACAGCCAGCGGCTCAGTCGCACCAAGTGGCGAGTTCGGCCACAGTAAGCCTCACCGTTCAATAGAAACACCTCAGGAAGTCATGCGGTGGCAGTTATAACAGAATAAACATAGGGACGTAGAAGCACATTTGCCGATACGTCCCTATTATTTTTCAACGGCCAGATTTTACGCGCCGACCGGCTCGCTGGCATTCACCTTCACCGGAGTCAGCCAGCCGAACTTGTCCGGCTTGAGGCCATTCGCAATTCCGAAAAACTCGTCGGCGATCTTTTTGGTGATCTCGCCCGGTTTGCCGTCGGCGACCTGTATGCGGTCGATGGAGCGGATCGGCTGCACCTCGGCGGCTGTGCCGGTGAAAAAGACCTCGTCGGCAATGTAGAGCATCTCGCGCGGGATGCCCCGTTCCTTCACCGTAAGTCCCAGATGGCGCGCAATGGTCAGCACCGAGTCGCGCGTGATGCCGGAGAGCGCCGAACTGGCCAGTGGCGGCGTAAAAATTACGCCGTTGCGGACAACGAAAATATTCTCGCCGGATCCTTCGCTGACCAGCCCGTTCACATCGAGGCCAATGCCCTCGGCGTAGCCGTTGATCTCGGCTTCCATATGGATCAGTTGCGAGTTCATGTAGTTGGCGCCGGCCTTGGCCAGCGACGGCATGGTATTCGGCGCAAGACGATTCCAACTGGAGATGCAGACATCCGCGCCGCTGTGGCCTGGGATGTATTTGCCCCAGGGAAAGTTGGCAATGTACACCTCGATGGGCGAGCCTTTGGGGCTGACGCCGATTTCGCCGTAGCCGCGCAGTGCGATGGGGCGAATGTAACAGGGCGCAACGCCATTGGCTTCAATCAATGCCACCACGCCAGCGCATAGCTCTTCGATGTCGAAGGGCAGCTCCATGCGGTAGATCTTGGCCGAGTCCAGCAGGCGCTGCATATGCTCCGGCAGGCGGAAGACCGCCGAACCTTGCGGCTGGCCATAGCAGCGGATTCCCTCAAAGACGCTGGAGCCGTAATGAATCACATGGCTCATCACGTGAATATTCGCCTGCTCCCAGGGAATCAGGTTGCCGTTGTGCCAGATTTTCGAGGTGCTTTGGATGGGCATGAGGATTAAAAAACTCCTTCGACGCTCGCAATGCGTACCTTATGAGAGTATCGCGGATGAGGCGACTCTGTCACGGAGCGCCGCTTCACATCGGCAAGCCCTTCCAATGCGGGCACCCAGTCCTTTGGGACGCAAAACTTGGTCTATCTTTCTCATTTCAAATGCGGATAGTTTTTTGTATTGACAGAATTAAATTCAGGGAAGTATAAGAGGTGGGCTGCCAGATGTTAACGCTTACATCCCCCTGGAAGATACGGTGGCTTGGCCCGATGATGCCGACGGCGGCACGAACCAGGAATGGTAGATCATTTCCAATGCGCATCGTTTAGGCGTGAAAGCTCGCGCCTTCTGTCCACGTAAGAACAACAATTCAACAGGAGAATAAGAATGAGAAAATCATTTGTCTCGGCCCCGTTGGCAGCTTGTATCCTCTTTTTTGCCATGGCCCTCGGAATGGCAAAGACCGCGGCGGCGGCACTGCCCTGCGATATCCTTTCCAGCGCAGGCACACCTTGCGTGGGCGCGTACAGCACGACCCGCGCCCTGTTTGCCGCCTATAATGGCGCGCTCTATCAGGTGAAACGCGCCTCCGACAGCACGACCACCAATATCAGCACCCTCTCGGCGGGCGGCTATGCGAATGCCGCGACGCAGAATAGTTTCTGCTCGGGCACCACTTGCATAATCACAGAGCTTTACGACCAGACTGCCGAGGGCAACAATCTTCCCATCGAAGGTCCGGGTCAGCACGGTAAGCAAGATGCGGGCGCGAATGCGACTGCGCTGCCCATCTCTGCCGGCGGCCATAATGTTTATGGCGTGTATATCGCGCCAGGCGATGGCTACCGGAACGACAAAACCAAGGGCGTTGCGACCAATGGCAAGCCGGAAGGTATGTATATGGTGACCTCTGGAACTCACTACAACGCAGCGTGCTGCTTCGATTTCGGCAATGCCGAAACCGACAATGATGCCGACGGCGCCGGAGCCATGGATACTGTTAATTTCAGCAGCCAGTGCTATTCATGGGGCGATGTCCACTTCACTTGCTACGGCAACGGACCCTGGGTGGAGGCCGACCTTGAAGCTGGGGTTTACTTTTCCGGTGTAGGTGACGGCGGCCCCAACGACACCAGCGATACCGGTATGCCCTATCCCTTTGTGACAGCAATCTTGCTGAACAATGGGCAGACTGATTTTGCGTTATTGGGCGGTAATGCGCAGAGCGGCGGTTTAACCACCTGGTACTCAGGCGTTCTGCCGAGTGGGTATTCGCCGATGAAACAACAAGGCGCCATCGTCCTCGGCACCGGAGGCGACAACAGCAACGGATCGGATGGTTCCTTCTTTGAAGGGGTGATTACTTCCGGCGAGCCGTCTGTTGCGTCGATGGATTCCATTCAAACCAACATCGTCAGTGTCGGTTACTCCACATCCGCCTCAAGCGGCAACCTGATCGCGAACGGCACATATGTAATCAAGAGCGTCTATAGCGGTCTGGCTATCGGCGATCCCGGTTCCTCAGACACCAACAGCACGGTCATGGAGCAGTTGACCGTGACCAATGACGCCAACCAGCAGTGGACGGTGACCAACCTGGGCAGCAATATCATCACGCTGAAGAACGGCGCGAGCGGCCAGATGCTCGACGTGGACAAGGCTTCGACGGCCAATAGCGCCCTCGTCGATCAATATCCCGCCAATGGCAATACCAACCAGCAGTGGCAAGTCATCTCGCTCGGCGGCGGCGAATACGAACTGACCAGCGTCAATAGCGGCAAGGCGCTGGATGTCGATGGCGGAACGAAGACCTCCGGCACGGACATCGACCAGTACACTTACAACGCCAAAGCATGGCAGCAGTGGGAATTCGTAGCCCCGTAGAACCAACCGAATGCCAACTCTCAACAGTATCCCAGTTCGCGGACGTATTCGCGAGCCGGGATAGCGCTTGGGTGGCGCAGATCCCCATCCATGAATCTGGTTGTCCCAGGTTCCGAATCTGGGATATTGGAGATACCTCACCCCCACACAAGAACAACAATTCACCAGGAGAATCAGAATGAAAAAATCATTGCTTTCAACTGCCTTGGCAGCTAGTTTCTTTATCGTTGCAGTAGGAATGGCAACGTCCGCGGCAGCGCAGCTACCATGCGATATCCTCGCCACCGCAGGCACATCTTGTGTGGCGGCGCACAGCACGACCCGCGCCCTTTTTGCCGCCTATAACGGCGCTCTCTATCAGGTGCAGCGTTCCTCCGACAAAACGTATCTCAACATCGATACCCTCTCCGCGGGCGGCTATGCGAATGCCGCGGCGCAGGATAGTTTCTGTGCCGACACTACTTGCATTATCACAGAAATTTACGACCAGACTGCCGAGGGCAACAATCTCACCATCGAAGGTCCGGGCGGCAACGGTAAGCAAGATGTAGGCGCGTCTGCCGACGCGCTGCCTATCACTGCAGGCGGCCACAAGGTTTATGGCCTGAATATTTCGGCAGGCATGGGCTACCGGAATGACAGCACTAAAGGCGTTGCGACTGCGGGTAAGCCGGAAGGTATGTATATGGTTACCTCGGGGACTCACTACAACAATCAGTGCTGCTTCGATTACGGCAACATGGAAACCAACAACAAAGACAACGGCGACGGGCACATGGATGCCATCAACTTCGGCAACGAGTGCTGGTACACACCCTGTTACGGCTCTGGACCCTGGGTGCAGGCCGACATCGAGAATGGGCTCTACGAATCGAATGATGGACACAGCCTCGACTCCAGCGATACCGGCTTGCCCGATCCCTTTGTCACGGCAGTCTTGCTGAACAATGGCCAGAACCAATTTGCGTTGATGGGCGGTAATGCGCAGAGCGGCGTTTTAACTACCTTCTACTCAGGCGCTTTGCCATCTTCTCATGAGCCAATGAAACAGGAAGGCGCCATCGGTCTCGGTACCGGCGGCGACAACAGCAATGGTTCAATCGGTTCTTTCTTTGAAGGGGTGATGACCGCCGGAGAGCCATCCGCCGCGTCGATGAATTCCATTCAAAGCAACATCGTCAGTGCCGGTTACTCCACATCCACAGGCGGCGACCTGATCGCCAACGGCACCTATGTGATCAAAAGTGTTTATAGCGGTCTGGCTATCAGCGATCCAGGTTCCTCGGACGCCAATAGTACGGTCATGGAGCAGATGACCGTGACCAACGGCACCAACCAGCAGTGGACAGTCGACAACCTGGGCAGCAATATCATCACGCTGAAGAACGGCGCGAGCGGCCAGATGCTCGACGTGGACAAGGCTTCGACGGCCAATAGCGCCCTCGTCGATCAATATCCCGCCAATGGCAATACCAACCAGCAGTGGCAAGTCATCTCGCTCGGCGGCGGCGAATACGAACTGACCAGCGTCAATAGCGGCAAGGCGCTGGATGTCGATGGCGGCACCAAGACCTCCGGCACGGACATCGACCAGTACACCTACAACGCCAAAGCATGGCAGCAGTGGGAATTTGTTGCCCCGTAGGACCAACTGAATTTTAACTATCAACAGAATTCCGGTTCGCGGACCTATTCACGGGCCGGGATTTATTTGGCAGGCGTCACTGTCTGCAACTCACCCACGCAATGTCCTGCATCTTAGGCTTTGCGTCAAAACCCAAATGAAAACCTCCAGAAGGGAAATCCAATGAACAATCTCCGTAGCAAAATTGCAATGGCTCTTGCAGTCATTGTTTGCGCTGCCTGGGCTTTTCCGGCAGCAATCGCACAGACGCCAGTGCTCAATTCGATCTTTGACGGCGCCACCCTGACCGGCTGGAACCAGAATCCCGCCGGCTCTTTTGAAGTGAATACAACCGACGGCACCATTGAGACAACAGGCAGCGCGCGGGGATTTCTGTATACCACGGCTACCTACTCCACATATCGCGTTCTCTATACAGTCCGGCAGAATGTATGGCTGCACTGGCCGACCGTGCTCTTCTTCGGCACGAGCGACACCGCCGACGCCATGGATGCCCTTCAGTTCCAACTGCCCAAGGATTACGGCTGGGACTACCAGACCACCGGCGAATACGCGAACAAGGCCCTTCCCGTCACAACATACAACAGCGGACCTCCGGGAACCGAGGAAACCGGCGTCTGGTATCGCTGCGAGATGCTGGTCAATACGGCGAATGGCAGCGCGGACTCGGCCTGTGCCATCCTCGGCAACACCACGGCATATCACATCATGTACTTCAAGAACGCCAACGTCCCTGTTCAGGACATACCGACGCCATTCGCCATTCAATGCCACCAGACCAAAGTCTCTGATGAATACAAGGACATCCTGGTCGAGACCAACCCAACCTACAATGATCTGGTCTTGCTAACATTGCCCGCGCCCTCCGCTGTAACGGCAACGGCGGCATCCTCCTCCCAGATCAATTTAAGTTGGACGATCAATTCCACCACCCAGACCGGCTTCGAGGTCTTCCATTCCACGGACAATAAGACCTGGACCCTGGCGGGCACGACAGCGGCCAGCGCAACCACTTACTCGGACACCAAACTCAATGCAAGCACAACCTACTACTACCGTGTAGCCGCGATCTTGACCAACGCCATCTCGGATTACGCAACTGCGACTGCCACAACAAGCGCTGGCAGCACCTACTTGATCGCGAACGGCACCTATGTGATCAAGAACGTCTACAGCGGCCTTGCGCTCAGCGATCCCGGTTCCTCAGATGCCAATAGTACGGACATGGAGCAGTTGACCGTGACCAACGGCACGAACCAGCAATGGACGGTCAACAACCTGGGAAACAATGTGATCACGCTGAAGAACGGAGCGAGCGGTCAGATGCTGGACGTGACCGGTGACTCCAAGGCGATTAAAGCTCTGGTCGATCAATATCCGGCCAACGGCGCGACGAACCAGCAATGGCAAGTCATCTCCCTGGGCAGCGGCGAATACGAACTGACCAGCGTCAACAGCGGCTTGGCGCTCAATATCGTTGGCGGCGTGAAAACCTCCGGCGCGGATATCGACCAGTACACCTACCAAGGCAGCGCTTGGCAGATGTGGGAGTTCGTAGCCCCGTAAACCCAACTGAAATTCCGGCTCTCAACCAAATCCCGGCCTGCGGACGTATTCGCGGGCCGGATTCACATCTCGAACTTGAATGGTACGAGTTTTACCCGGAATTCCCCAGCACCGACTCGTAATAGCGCACATAATGCGGCACCACCAGCGACGAGCAGAAGCGCTTCTGCGCCGTCTTGCGACCAGCGTCACGCATCGCTTCCAGCCGGTCTCGGTCTTTGAGCAGGCTCACCGCTCCGGCGGCCATCTCTTCCACAGCGCCCACGGGATAAAGCAGTCCCGTCACGCCGTCGTCGATCAGTTCCGGCACACCGCCCACGCGCGTGGCAATCGACGGAACCTTGCAGGCCATCGCCTCCAGCGCCGCCAGGCCAAAGGACTCCAGTTCGCTCGGCATTATCATCAGATCGGCCAGCGGCAGCAATTCGTTGACCCGCTCCTGCTTGCCCATGAAATGAATGCGGCTGTGAATGCCCAGATCGTGCGCGAGCCACTCGGCCTGGGAGCGATCCGGCCCGTCGCCCACAAGAATTAATTGCGCCGGAAGCTCGCGCGCAACCAGCGCAAAGACCTTCACCACATCCACCACGCGCTTCACCGGCCGGAAGTTCGACAGATGCATCAGAATCGCATCTCCGGGCGCGGCAATGCGTTTGCGCGAAACCGCTCGCGCAGCTTCATCCTTGATCGGCGTGTACTCATCGCAGTTGACGAAGTTCGTGATAACCTCGATGGGCCGCGCGATGCCAAAGTGCTTCACAGTCTCCTCGCGGAGATAGTTGGAGATGCTGGTAACGCCGTCGCTCTCTTGAATCGCGTAGCGGGTGATGGGCAAATAGCCGCGATCCAGGCCTACCAGCGTAATATCGGTGCCGTGCAGCGTTGTGACGAAAGGCAGCCTTCGTCCGCGCGCAGCGAGCATCTGACGCGCCAGCATCGCGCTCACCGAGTGAGGAATCGCGTAATGCACGTGCAGCAGATCGAGCGAATACAACTCGGCGATTTCGGCCATTCGCGAGGCCAGCGCCAGATCGTACGGAGGAAACTCGAAGAGCGGATAGCTGGAGACGGGAACCTCGTGGTAGAGGATGCCGCTGTCTCGCCCGCTCAGCCGGAAGGGCTGCGAATAGGAGATGAAGTGAACCTCGTGGCCCAGCGCGGCCAACTCGATGCCCAACTCCGTGGCCACCACGCCCGAGCCGCCGTAAGTGGGATAACAGGTAATGCCAATGCGCATGATTATTCTTTCTACGTCTTTGGTTGGACGTTTAACTCTGCCGGGAAGATGCAGCCTGCAACTCCGCGAACGAGATCAACTCAATTGCCGGAAACTGCTTTACCGCGTCCAGCGCCTCCCGCTCCCTCTCACGCGAAAATCGCAGCCGGGTATGCGCCTGCGCCAGATCGGCGTCGTTATAGCCGGGATGCGTCATCAGCTCCCACGCGCCCTCCGGCAAATTCCGCAGCAAGGAAGCAATCGTTGTCGCGTCGAGCCTTCCCGTCGCCAGTACGCCGAGCGCGCCGTCTGTGGTTGTGAATCCCTCCTCGGCCACAATGCGCCGGAAGGCAGGCTCCATCTCATGTAGTATGCCCACCTCTGCGCGGCGAAGCCACAATGCTCCATTCGTTGCGCGCCGGCTCCACTTCGGCTCGAAGGGATTGCGTACTACAGTAATCCCCGCCGCCCGCGCAGCCCGCAGCACTGGCCTCAGCACAGCGGGAAAGATATGCGTGTGTTTGTGCGTGTCGATGTGCGTGAGCCGAACGCCTCTCGATTGCAGCAGCGCGATCTGCGCGGCGGTCTCGGCTTCAATCTCTGCGGAAGTGATGCGCCCAGTGAATAGCCGCTGAAAAAATCCCGCAAGCGATTTGCGAAAGCCTCCGCGAATCGGATCAGCCAAGTTGGGAATGTCGTGACGCGGCGAAAGCACCGGCAATCCATCCACCAGCACCACATGGCAACCCACGCCCAGCGTCGGTGTGGAGCGCGCCAATTCGACTGCCTCATCGGTTGCCGCCGCGCGCGCCATCAGCGAGGCGCTCGTCAGCACTCCGGCGCGGTTCAGTTCGATGACGGCGCGATTGACTCCGGCAGTCAGCCCAAAATCATCGGCATTGAGGATAAGACGGGCCACCGGGCAAGTGTATCAATAGAGACTCCTTCGCCCGTCGAGCCTTCCCAGCTCACCGCGAAAGCTCGCGCGCTGATATGATAAGAAAAGAAACGTCTTCCCACCACGCGTGGGCGGTTAGCTCAGCTGGTTAGAGCGCCTGCTTTACACGCAGGATGTCGGGGGTTCGAATCCCTCACTGCCCACCATAGTTTCCGGATATGGGAAGCTGCGCCGCATTTCTTCCACAATCCATTCCGCTGTACAATCTCAATAGGCTCCGTGGATCCAGCTTTGCATCGAAAGCGGACCACGAGCGTCTAATTCCAAGGTGGATCGATGACCGCATCCCGTGAGAAGACCGAAGCGCGCAAGCTTCCCATGATGCCCATCCGGGACATGGTGATCTTTCCCTATATGATGACGCCCTTCGTGGTGGGCCGCGAGTCCAGTGTGCGCGCGCTGGAAGAAGCGTTGCTCGGCGACCGGAAGATCTTCCTCGCTACGCAGCACGACGCTTCCATCGACGAACCGAAGGCCAAAGAAATTTATCAAGTCGGGTCAATTTGTAATATCGTGCAAAGCGTCAAAATGCCCGACGGCAACATTAAAGTTTTGGTCGAGGGCGTGGAGCGCGCCAAATCCATCGAGGTCAACGACAGCGATGGATTCTTCGTGGCCACGGTGCGCGTCGGCAAGAGCAGCTTCGAGATGACGCCGGCCGTCGAGCAGTTGATGACGCGCGTCACCACGCTCTTCGAGCAATACGTCAAGCTACAGCAATCGCTCAACTACGAGACCATCATCGCCAGCGCGCGCATGGACGAACCGGCCAAGCTCTCCGACATCATCGCCGCGAATCTGCAACTGGGCATTGAAGAAAAGCAGGATCTGCTGGCGCTCTTCGATCCCGCGATTCGTCTGGCGCGCATCGCCGATGTGCTCGACATCGAGATTGAAAAGCTCGACCTCGACCGCAACATTCAGTCGCGCGTCAAGCGGCAGATGGAGCGCGCGCAAAAAGAGTATTACCTCAACGAAAAAATCAAGGCAATTCAAAAGGAATTGGGTCGCGGCGAAAAGAGTGAGTTCGACGAACTGCGCAAAAAGATTGAAGCAGCCGGAATGCCCAAGGATGTGCTCGACAAGGCCATTCAGGAACTCAAAAAGCTGGAAGCGATGCCGCCCATGTCGGCCGAGTCCACCGTCAGCCGCAATTACATTGACTGGCTGCTGGCTGTGCCGTGGAAGAAACGCTCCAAGGAAACCCGCTCCATCGACTACGCGGAAAAAGTTCTAAACACCGACCACTACGGCCTGGAAAAAATCAAAGAGCGCATCCTCGAATTTCTCGCCGTGCGCCAGTTGGTGAAAAACCCCAAAGGCTCGATTCTCTGTTTTGTCGGGCCTCCGGGCGTGGGCAAAACTTCGCTGGGAATGTCCATCGCCAAAGCCACAGGCCGCAAGTTCGTGCGACTCTCGCTGGGCGGCGTTCGCGATGAGGCCGAGATTCGCGGCCATCGCCGCACTTACATCGGCGCGATGCCCGGCCAGGTTATCCAGCACATGAAGCGAGCGGGAACAAAGAATCCCGTCTTCCTGCTCGACGAAGTAGACAAGATGGCCTCGGACTTTCGGGGCGATCCGGCCTCGGCTCTGCTGGAGGTGCTGGACCCGGAGCAGAATACAACATTCCAAGACCACTATCTCGACGTGGACTACGACCTATCCCAGGTCCTCTTTGTCGCTACGGCCAATGTGCTACACACCGTGCCCGCCGCGCTGCAAGACCGCATGGAGGTTCTGCGCCTGCAAGGCTACACCGAGCAGGAGAAGCTGGAGATCGCGCGGCAATATCTCGTCAAAAAGCAACGCGCGCAGACCGGTTTGAGCGATAAGAATATCGTTTTCAAAGACGACGCAATTACTGAGATCATTCGCAATTACACGCGCGAGGCGGGCGTAAGAAATCTGGAGCGCGAGATCGGCAACGTCTGCCGCAAAGTTGCCCGCAAGGTCATCAAAAGCGGCAAGAAGCACAAGGAAGAACTCACCGCTGCGAACATCAACGAGTTCCTTGGCGTGGCCAAGTTCCGCGACTCCGAAGTTCACGAGAAAAGCGAAGTTGGCCTTGTCACCGGTCTGGCATGGACCGAGGTTGGCGGCAGCATCCTCACTACTGAAGTGCAGGTGATGGACGGCAAAGGCAAGATGACCATCACCGGCCAGCTCGGTGACGTGATGCAGGAGTCGGCGCAGGCCGCCCTCAGTTACATTCGCGGGCGCGCGCAGGCTCTCGGCCTCAGCCGCGAATTCTATCGCAACATGGACCTGCATCTGCACGTGCCGGAAGGCGCGATTCCAAAGGACGGCCCTTCAGCCGGCATCACCATGGCCACGGCTCTGGCCTCGGCGCTCGCCAAGATTCCCGTGCGACGCGACATCGCCATGACCGGCGAGATCACGCTGCGCGGCAAGGTGCTGGCCATCGGCGGATTGAAGGAAAAACTACTGGCCGCTTTGCGCGCCGGCATTTTTGAGGTGATCCTGCCCCGCGCCAACGAAAAAGATTTCGCCGAGCTGCCGGAGAATATCAAGAACTCCATCAAGCTGCACTTCGTGGACAATATGGACGAGGTGCTCAAGCTGGCTCTGGAAGGCCCGCTGCCCACCGCGCTTCCTGTTGAGACGGAGATGATGGCCGCCGTGCCGCCGCCGGAGATGACGGCCAATCTGCCCGCGCCGCAATAACATCGAAAGCCGCAACGGGCAGAGTCTATCTGGCTGTCAGATTCTGATGAAGAAACGCAACGACTTTGATGACTGAATCATTGGCCGCTTCGGCGTTCCACTCCACATGGCCGAAGTGATGGTCGGCGGCTGGGTCAAAGTAAGTCATCGAAGGCGCATTGCGGTTGAATCCATGTGATGCGCCGGGATACTCGACCAGAAGCAATTTGAAGTTAAATTTATTTTGCAGAAGGTCTTTGAGTTCGAAGGCGGCTTTGCCATCTCCGTACGAATCTTTGCTTCCAAAAAGAACGATCATCGGCGCGCCGGTCAGCCCGCTGGATTTTTCGGCCACCGGAATGAAAACTTTGCATACCGGATAAAATCCCACGTGAACCGCGAATCCCTTCCCGTCGCCCATCCATTGCTTGCGCGCGTCTTCCAGCGAGCTTCTAAGCGTGATGGCGCCACCCAGCGAGAAGCCCATGATTCCGATTCGTTTGGGATCGATCGTAGGCAGCTTCCGTAACTCCTTCAGCGCGGCAAAGGCCATCGGCATGAAGGTGTCGATCCCCGGCCGGTCCGTTGTAGAAGTATAGATTCCGGTCATGAAATCGACATCGAAGACAGCGATGCCCTCCTTCAGCAGTGGTTCGCGATAAAACTCGTTGCGCATATCAATTCCCACGGTACCGTGACAGAGAACGATTGCCGGCGATGGTCCCGTGGCGTTCTCCGGCAGGTAGAGCGTTCCCGACAATTGATGCGGGTGACTGGCGTCTAGTGATGAAAATTCAATCCGTGTTCCAGCCGTTGATGCTTCGGCGGGCAGTACAAAAGCAGTAAGAAGAATGACTGTAAGCAACTCAATGCATCCGGCAGTTCTCATTTCGCCTCCCGGTCATTGATAGTGGACGCTGCTTCTCTCTGTCAAGCGGACGGCGATATTGAGAAACCGAGGGCAATTGCACGAATGGAATGCAATTCCTTCACAGTTTCACAGTTTCACAGAAAATAGGGGGGTGGGGGGGTACAAAAGCAGGGACTAGGGAATAGGCAATAGGGAATAAAAAAAGCCCGGGGATTTGGTTGGTGGTCATGCGCTTATTGTGCGCGCTGGAGGGGAAATTATGTGCAAAATCCGCAAAAAAGATTCATGCAATTGTCCTGCGCATTCATCATTCGACGCTTGTATGGCCCGATGCGGTGTATTAGAATCGCTCCAATCCCTCGTGCTGTGAATTGATTGACTGGAGTTGAAATGGCCTCGAACTGCATTGCGCGCCCTGTCCTTGCATCCTCTTCGCCGATTAGCAGGATGGCGGTCTCTCTGCTACTGCTCATTGGAGCTCTGCTGCTCGGCCTCACCGGATGCGCGGCGAAGCGCCTGAAGGTGGACTTCACTGGCTTTGAAAAGGCTTATGCGGAGACCTCGAATCGAGATGTGCTGCTAAATCTAGCGCGGCTTGAGAATCGCGATCCGACTTATTTCTTCAAAATCGGTCAGATCACCAGCGCCTATCGGATGGCGGCCTCTGTTACGGGAACAGGCACGTACGCAACCTCAACCTCCAACCCGCTGATCGGCGGACCTGCAGGCGGTGGTAATTCTATTGCGAGCTATGAGAACGATCCGATCTTTACCTTCATTCCGGTCAATGATGAAACCAATGCACAGCTCTTGTTGAAGCCGGTTCCGGCCGACACTTTCTATATTCTTTATCAGCAGGGCTGGCGAGCCGATCAACTGATTCGGCTGATGGTGGATCGCATTGAACTCACCCGGGTCTCGGCGCAGAATTGCACGGTAGAGACGCTGCGCAATTCGCCTCCGGCGGTTTATCCAAAATCGGATGACGCCGCGGGTTCCGATGAACTTCGCGATCCAGAGGCACTCTCCAGCTACGCAACATTTCTCAGGATCAATGCGGTCGTCTATTGGCTGCAGAAGCATGGCTATCTGCTGCTGCGCGGCTCCTACACGTTCGTTCCTTATGACGACAACTCCGGATTGGATGAGGCTCCGAAGGCTCAGGACATCGTAAACGCCGCGCAAAAAGACGCAGTATGGGAGCACGTTGGCACGAAGTGGATTTTAGGCAGAAAGGTTTTCAGCCCTGCCTTCTCGCTTTATCCGCTGCACTCGGACAAAACAAAACTCGTTCCCGACATTGACCAGATTGAAGAAGAGATCATACATGATCCGGCGATGAGAGAACTCCGGCAGGGACCGGCGCTGAAGGCAATTCTTGCCAGCCTTGCTCAGGGTTTTGCTATTGAGGGCGATTCCAATCATCAGGAATCGTGCAACGAGGGGTCCGCGTATCCGGGATTGTCGGCTCACCTGGTGATGCGTTCTTTGATTGGATTGATGGCAGCCGCCGCGCAGGAGCAGATTCCATTTGACTCGCTGATGCAAGCCAATCCGGTCGTTCCGAATAGCCGCTATCTTGCGCCGGAGCATATGGCGATGACTCCGCCCAGATTCATGGATGCGGTTCCGGCGATTGAGCGGATGCCGCTGTTGACGATGACCGGATCGCCGGGAGAACAGGAGACTCAGCCGGTGATTCAGGTAAATTACCGGGGAAAGAATTATCGCATCGCAGACAAGTTGAGCGCCGAGGTTACGGAGAACCAGTACTGGAATCGCGATGTCTTTCGATTGATCAATCAACTTTCGTCGCAGGTCACCGTGGATATTTCAAAGTTTCCGTTGACGGAGATACTGCAATAGCCCCGCTACACAAGATGCTCGATGCGCACGTGCTCCTCGGCGTAGGCGCGGCCAATTTCGCGCAGGGCGGGGATTGCCTCGATTGCATCCAGACGCGCCAGTTGCGGCCTTTCGCGGAGCAGATCATCGGCTGCTTTGCCCATGTACGATTGGTTGTAGCGAACATAGCTGAACCAATTCCTTCCGGCGAGCGCGGCTCCTTCCAGCGTGCCGATCTCTGAATCCAATTCTTCGCCGTGAATGCATTGGCCGAGGCAGCGGCAGAGGTAATCCTGCTCCAGCGCCATTCCCTGCATCAACGCGGCGGGGATTCGCGGAGCGTTGTAGCCGAGCCACATCTTGCGTATATTCACATCGGCCTCGGCCAACGAAAAGCGCATCGTGCCCAGCGAGATCAGGCGAATCTTTTCTGGCCCGGTCTCCCAAGCGAGCCGGTAGCAGGGCAGGATCGCCGTCAATGCCGCGATAAGCGCGGGATTATTGTAGGGAGTAATCGCTCCATCGACAAAGACATGACGCTTGCCGCCCAGCATAATCTCTTCGGGATCGAAGTAAGTGGGCGCGGCGGTGCTGGCCCGGACCAGCTTCCAGAGCGGAATTTTCATGTTGCAGTCGGGCAGGCTGGGATCGTTATACATGGCCAGCGGATTGTTGGTCACAGGCCACGCCGAGCCGGTTGTATGATTCCGCAAAACCACCAGCAGCAGCGTCCGCAGCCGCTTGGAATCGAGCAGTGCAGGCTGCTCTCCTTTACCATCCTCGGACAAAGTGCGCCGCAGCATATCGCCGAGAGGCTTGGCTTCGTAACGCGAAACCAGAAAGCGCTTGAAGGGGTTGTACCAGGGCACGGGCTGAAACATGGTCGCGCCATGGCGCACATAAAACTCCATCAGTTCATCAACAGGCATTCCCCAACTCAGACCCGTGGCAATGATGGCGCCGGTGCTGGTGCCCGCGAAGAAATCGAATTTGTCGGCCAGAACAAGGTTGGGATTTTTGAAGTGCTCGCGCAGCAGAGCTTCAATTCGCAGCAATATCTCCAAGCTGAAGACGCCGCGGATACCTCCACCGTCCAATGCAAGAATGCGTTTCATGCCTTTCTCCTTGCTCGTTCATGATTTCGAATCAGCGATCGCCACTCGATCAGCTCGGTCAGGAGCGCCTTCTCAATTCGTCCCGCAACGCGCAGAATGCTGGGCCATGATCGGAGCGCGGCAAGCTGCGCGTCCCAATTGATGAGCTGCTCATGCAACTCCCGGTAGCGCTCCCGGCGTCGGTCGCAGTCGTTGACCGCAAGCAGCGCTCCGGCAACGGTGGCAATCTGGAATGCGATGGAGGCGCAGAGCGCCAGAGTTTGCTTCCACTCGCCCTGCGCGAAGCCCAGCCGCGCTCCGAAGAACAGCCACGCATTCAAGCCTACAGCCAATGCAATCGAGGCCCAGGTTGCTACGCGATAGCGGCGCGCCTCAGAGGCCGATTGCGCCGCATGGTTGCGAAGATATTCGATCTGACCGGCCACGCGCTCGCGGCGGTAGTTCAGCTTGAACTCCGTCAACGATGCTTCTTCACGCCCGCGATCAAGCATCTTCAAAAGATTCAGCGACCGCAGCATTCCGGATAATTCGGGAACCGCCTCCGCGCCGATTGCATCATAGGGAGCAGGAGTGTTCCAGAAAGCCAACACCGAGCGGCAGATTTCAGCAGCGGTTCGCGTCCGCGCCCAGCGCGCCTGCCGCCGCTTCAGCCCGAGCGCCATCGGCATTACGCCGGCCATAATTCCCAGCGCCGCGCCAATCGTCAGCCAGCTCGCGGCCTGATGCGTCCACGTACCTGCCCCGCTGAAGAGAGCCGCCGACGCGGTGAGTACGATGGGAATTGCCGCGAGCCGCCGGAACTGCGGAGCGGTCCGCGTCGCGCACTCATCCACCTTTTGAAACCACGCGCGCGCCAGAGCCTCGGGCTGGTCCGCTGCTGCCGGAGCGCTTGCATCGGGCAGGCGATTCAGGAATTCAAGCTCCGCATCCTCCCATAACTCCGCGTCCGCTTTTTCATTGAAGGCGCTCACTTCGCCCGTCTTGCTGTGCAGCCAGACGACCGGCCTTCCTATCCCTTTTGCGAAGGCCACCACATCCTCGCTGCCGCCCAGTCCACGCGCCGGTTCTCCATTCCACAGCGCCAGTAGCATGCGGCTCTGCTGCACGGTCTCGATGCCGCACTCGTAGTAGCACTCATCGCGCGACGGATTGCCGTTGCTCACTTCAACTGAGGCCGCTCGGCTCAACACGCGTTCGGCTCGCGACCAGCTTGCTTCGTCGAAGTCTTTGCGAAACTCCTCCACCTGCAGCGGCAAAAGCACGCAGAGAGGCAGCTCCAGTTGAATGCAACTCTCGGCGAAGAGCAGGTCCGCGCCCGCCGCGATGGACGAGACTCCATAGACCAGCCCGGATGCCGTAGCCTTCTTGCGCTCAAGAAAGTCGAAGATCATCTTTCCGCATCTGGCTTCATCGCCGAGCGCGCGGTGGCCGGTGAATCCGATGGCCAGCGTGGCCGGCAACTGGTTTGAAAATCCCATGGCATTCGCCTCTAAAACTTACTTCGATCCATCATTGGCAGGAAGCTGCTTCTTTGCCCAATGCAAAAGACCGGGAAGATCGCCGATATAGACTCTGGCCGTTCTGTCGCTGCTGGCGGTCACGACGCGCCTTCCATCGGGCGAGAAGGTTGCTCGATAGACCTGATCGGAGTGGCCTGTGAGCCTTCCCAACAGCACGCCGGAATCAGCATCCCACAAACACGCTGTGTTGTCCTGGCTCGCAGTGACGACGCGCCTTCCATCGGAGGAGAACTCGGCCGTATTTACGCGGGCGGCATGGCCGCTCATGGTTGCCAGCAGCCGGCCGCTCTTTGCATCCCAAACCTTCGCCGTATGGTCGGCGCTAGCAGTGACAATGCGCTTGCCGTCGCGCGAAAATGCAGCCGTGTAAACCCAAAGGCTGTGTCCGGTGAGAGTCGTCAACAGCGCGCCGGTCTTGCCGTTCCACACGCGCGCCGTGCGGTCATAGCTGGCGGTGACAATGCGATTTCCATCGGGCGAAAAAGCGGCGTCGTTGACTGCGGCGGCATGAGTGAGAGTAGCCAGCAAGCGGCCCGTCTCCGCATCCCACAGTCGCGCTGTCGCGTCCGCGCTGGCGGTCACAATGCGTTTGCCGTCGGAGGAAAACGCGGCAACATTTAACGGAGCAGTGTGGCCGGTGAGAGTCAACTGCAACTGGCCGGACTCGGCATCCCAGACGCGCGCCGTGCCGTCATCGCTGGCGGCGGTGACGCGCTTGCCATCGGGCGAGAAGGCGGCATAGTTGACGCGAGCGGTTGGTCCGGTCAGAGTTGCCAACGGACGGCCTGTCTCCGCATCCCACACCCGCGCCGTCTTGTCGGCGCTGGCGGTGACGATGCGCTTGCCATCGGGCGAAGATGAGGCCGCGTAGATCATCAGCGTGTGCCCGGTCAGCGTTGCCCGCAGTGTGCCGGAGTCAGCATCCCACACACGCGCCGTTGTTTGCGTCGCGTTGTCCTCGCCTGCGGTGATGATGCGCTTGCCATCGGGCGAGAAAGAGGCGTCGAAGATTCTGCCCGTGTGCCCGGTAAGAATTGCCAGCGGGTGGCCGATCTCCGCATCCCACACACGCGCCGCGCCGTCATTGCCCGCCGTGACAATGCGCGCTCCGTCGGGAGAAAAGGCCGCGTCGTTGACGACCGCAGAGCCGGTGTGCAGAGTGGCCAGCGATAGGCCCGAATCCGCATCCCATACGCGCGCCGTAGCGTCCTCGCTGGCGGTCACGATGCGTCTTCCATCCGGCGAAAATGAAGCGCTGTTCACCGGCGCGGTATGCCCGCTCAGCGTCGTAATCGATTGGCCGGAGTCCGCATCCCACAGCCGCGCGGTGTGGTCGGCGCTGGCGGTAACAATGCGCTTCCCGTCCGGCGAAAAGGCCGCATCATAGAGCGCGCCGCTGTGCCCGCTCAGAGTGGCCAGCAGTTTTCCACTCGCCGCATCCCACACGCGCGCGGTCTGATCCCAGCTTGCAGTGACAATGCGCTTGCCGTCGGGCGAGAAGGCCGCCGCATAAACCACGCGTCCATGTCCGCTCAGAGTGGCCAGCGATTTCCCACTCTCCGCATCCCACACACGCGCCGTGTGGTCGTCGCTGGCCGTGACGATGCGTTTTCCATCCGGCGAAAAAGCTAAATTGAAAACCACTCCGATATGCCCGCTCAGCGTAGCCAGCAGTTGTCCGGTTGCGGCATCCCACAGGCGCGGCGTCTCGTCGGCGCTGGCTGTCGCAATGCGCTTGCCATCGGGCGAGAAGACAGCCTTGCGCATTTCCACTCCCGGCCCGCTTAGTGTCGCCAGCAGTTTCCCGCTCATCGCCTCCCAGACGCGCGCAGTGCCGTCATCGCTGGCTGTGACAACCAGCCTTCCATCGGGCGCGAAGGCCGCATCGTTCACCGGCCCGCTGTGCCCGCTCAGCGTAGCCTGCAATTTTCCGCTCGACGCATCCCACACGCGCGCCGTGCCGTCCATGCTCGCAGTGACAATCAGCCTTCCATCGCGCGAGTAGGCAGCCGTATAAACTGTGCCGCCGTGATGCAGAATCAGATGCTCGATTGGCCCCTCGACAACTGTTCGCAGCGCGTGCTCGGCCTGATCGGTCGGCGACCGTTCCGCCGCCGCTACCGCAGTCCGCAACGCCAAACCCAGATCGCCGCCTGACGCCACTGTCTGCTCGGCGATTGCTGCCAGCTCACGCGACTCAGCCGTCGCCTCGCGCGACTTC
Source organism: uncultured Occallatibacter sp. (assembly GCA_964408275.1). GTDB lineage: Bacteria > Acidobacteriota > Terriglobia > Terriglobales > Acidobacteriaceae > Telmatobacter. The sequence continues at coordinate 18,270 of CAYOYX010000028.1, read as the reverse complement.
GCCAGCCACCACTCACCCACGGCTCCCGCAAAGCACACCGCGAGCACGAGCGCCGCCGCCACACTCGCCTGCTGAATGCGCCTCCGCTGCCGCTCCGTCCGCGCCGTCTCCGCATCCTGATGCGCAATACTGGCCTGAATGAATTTGCGCTCGCCCTCCGCCAATTGCAGCGGCTTCTCCACCATCCAGCCGCGCGCCCGCGTCAGCTTCAGCCCGGTCAGCAGCGCATCCGTTTTATCCTCGACCGCCGCCCGCTCCCAGTCGAGCAGATCCTGCTCCAGTTGATCCTTGCCAATCAGAAACTCGCGTTCTCCGTCCAGCCAGCCGCGCAGAAGCGGCCACTTGCGCAAGAGCGCCTCGTGCGCCACCTCCACCATCGTTACATCCTGCTCCTTTTGAATGATGAGCAGACGCGCCCTCGCCAGCCGCTCGATCAACGGCCTCGCATCCAGCGGCAACAGATCAAAGCGGGCCGGACGGCGCGCATATTCCCCCTCCGCGTTCACACGCACCATCGCGGGAACAAAGGCCTCGCGCAGCGCCTGCAGATTTTCCGCGCTCGGCTTGGCCGCGGCCAACACTTCATCCGCTTTGCGCCGCACCGCATTTTCAAGCGGCGAAAGCCCGCCCGCATCGTCGCCCAGCGAGCGATAGGCCTCCAGCGTCAGATGCTTCTTGCTGCCAAAACGGTCGTATAGCTCGCGCAGCGCAAAGGCCAGCAGCGGCAGTGCGTCGTCGGTCGCGGCATCCTTCATCGCCGCAGTCGTCAGCGCTTCGTCCACGGTCAATCCGGCCACGCGCGCAGGGCCTTCAATAATCTCGCGCACCCGCGCCAGCGGCATCGGCTTCAGGGAAAACTCCTCGAAGGGGGCCGTCAACCCCGGCGCCTGCTGCAACTCGCCGAGATAATCCGAACGCAGAGTCAGCGCCACAATGAAGGGCAGATGCTCATCCTGCATCGCCTGCACAACGCGCAAAAACTCCTCTGCTCCAGACTTCTCCGCTGCGCCGAAGAGTTCCTCGCATTGATCGACCGTGACGAGTATTTGCGCCTCATTCGCGCCATGAGCCGCGCGCAGATCACGCGCCAGTCCAGATAGAGTTCGCTTCAGATCATCTCCCGCAAAGGCGTTGCGCCACTCGCGCCAATCCCCACCGCGGCCCAGCGCCACAGCCACCGCCTGCGAGAGTTCATCCAGCGGATAAAGCTGCGGACGAAAGGTCGGCAGCGCAATCCAATTTCGCTTGTCGCGTTTGAGCCGCGGCAAAACGCCCGCCCTGAGCAGCGAGGATTTTCCCGATCCCGATGCGCCCAGCACGGCTACCAGCTTGGCCCCGCCTTGCGCACGCCGCGCATTCAGCCGCTCGATCAATCGACGAATATCATCATCGCGGCCAAAATAAATCGCCGCATCGGCCTCGTCAAATGCCAGCAATCCAGGATAAGGCGGCCGCGTCTGCTCCCAGTCGAAGCCGCCGCGCGCATTCACCACCACCTCCGTCAACTCCGCCGCCAACAGCGCCAGCCCGCCCTCGCGATCCTTCACCAGGTCCAAATGCTGAATGTCGCTGGAGACGAATGCCTCGCCGGTGGGCGACTCGATCAGCGGAAAGATCGCCTTGCCCAGCGCGCGCGCCTGCGTGAACTCGGCAAAGCACCATTTGCTGTCAAACCAATTCTTCGTCAGGATCAGCACAACCGCCTCGGCCCCGGCGATCTCTCTGTAGAGCGTACGCTCCCAATCGGAGCCGGGAGCGAGGCCGGCGTGTTTGTCGAAGTCCAGAAAGCTCTCGACAAATCCATGCGCGTGCAGGCACTCCAGCAGCCGCGCCGCTTGCTCGTTGTCCCGGCTCGAATGGCTGATGAAGACGTGCGACATGATCTCTTTCCTGGGGGGACTACCCCATTCGATGTGCCTGCTATTGGCTTAAATATACCTTGAGCGCCTCAGCAGTTTGTTGAAAAGCCTCGGTATAATCCTTGGGATTGTAGTGATCTCCGCCGTAGACAAAATCGTGCTCGGCGTCGGGGTAGACGATCAGCTTGAACTGCTTGCCCTCCGCTGCGGAAGCCGCCGCCAGCCTTCTATCCAGATCGACCAGACAGCACCCATCGCGAAAGTGATCTTTTGCACCGGCAAAGACCACAAGCGGAACCTTCAATCTGCTTGCGAATCCCGGCACATCATGAATGAAGTTGTTCATCGGATACCACAGCACCTCGCCCGCCACCAGATCAGGCCACTGCGCAGCGAAGTAAAGGCACATCCCGCCGCCTACGGAAAAGCCCACCAGAGCAACCTTACCCGGCAGCGCGTGCGGCATCCGCTGCGCCTGCTGGATGATCGTCTTCACGCCGTCGCCGTGCGTTCCCAGCATCAGATTGCCGTCGAAGAGCACGACGTCGTAGCCCAGCTCGGCGATCTCGCGCGCCACTGTGGTGTAATGCGCCGGACCGGAGACGCCCGACGCCAGCACCACGACACGCCCCTTGCCTTGCGGCGGAGGAAACTCCTGCTGCGCGTGGGCTTCCGAAGCCGCAATCACGCAGGCAAGCAAGCCAATCATTGCCGCCATTCGCGGAAAGACCTTCATCGGGCTGCTCTCTTTCAGAGTGCGAAAAATGCCGCTGCGGAAAACCCCGTACAGGCTCTCCGTAGTCAATTATTCGCAGTCGTTCCCAGCATACACAAACCGGCCCGCTCTCTACCGTAAATGAACTCGCCTGGTTCCCCGCCCTTGACGCAACCCAACAGATCAAATCCCCATCCTCTCAGCGTCATTTTGAGCGAAGCGTCGCGGAGCCGAAGAATCTGCATCATTCAAAATTGAGGAAAGGGCGGGAATCCACGAATCCTAACCCAAACTAACTGACATCCTGAGCAAGCACATTGAGCCTTCTGTTCTTCATTGCCGGGTTCTATACTGTTGCAGGCGGATACGAGCGATGGATTATCTCTGGACTCCCTGGCGCTATGCGTATATCACCTCGGCCGACGGCAGCGAACGCGCCGGTGTTCCCGCGCGGCTTGCGGGCTGGAATGGCGACCATCACTGCGTCTTCTGCAACCTGATTGCGTGCATTGATCACGCGATTGCTAACGGGATGAGCGCGGAGGAGGCCGAGGCCGCAGGCGGATTGGTCTATCGCGGCAAGCATTGCTTTGTCTGCCTGAATGCCTATCCATATACATCGGGCCATGTGATGGTGATGCCTTATGCGCATCTGGACCGGCTGGCCGCGCTGCCGGTTGAGGCTGCGCACGAGTTGATGGATCTAGCGCAGCGGACCGAGGCGGCACTCGACGATCTCTATCATCCGCAGGGTTTTAATTTTGGATTAAATTTGGGGCGGGCGGCGGGAGCTGGGGTTGCAGGACATTTGCATCTGCACGCGATGCCGCGCTGGTTGGGCGACACGAACTTCATGACGACGGTAGCGGAGACGCGGATTTTGCCGGAGGAGCTGGAGACGACATGGAAGAGGATGCGCGGGGAGTTTGCGAAGGATCGAGGTTAACGCATTTTCTGCGCACCTAATCGGAAGTCATTCCGATCGATCCCAGCCATGTTTCCACCAACTCAGGCCATGCGGTCACCGGAAGCTTCGTGCGACGCAGCCCGAAGGCATGACCACCCTGGGCATACGAATGTAATTCGACGGGAACCCCGGCCTTCTGCAACGCAATGTAGTAAGCCAGCGAGTCGTACACGCTGTCGACGTGATCATCCTCGTTCTGCAACAAAAACGTAGGGGGTGTCTGGCTGCTGACCGGCACCTCTGGGTTCAAGGTCAGATTCTCATCCGCATTGGCCGAATGAGGGGCGGCAAACTTTTTGGCGCCTTGCTGGGCATCCCATTCCGCGGCGGCAAGCGACAGATGCCCCGGATAAAGAGCCACCGCGAAATCCGGGCGGCAGCTTTCCTTGTCGGCGGCATCGACCGTCGCATATAAACGCTTCTCAAAATGCGTACTGATCGCCGCCACCAGATGCCCGCCAGCTGAAAAACCCAACACGCCGATCTTGTGCGGATCGATGTGCCACACCGCCGCGTAAAAGCGCACCAGACCCACTGTTCTCTGCGCGTCTTCGAGCGCCATTGGCGATTCCGGGTATGGACCCGACTTCGGATACGGCCCCACATAAGTCACGCGATACTTCAACAGCACACAGGTGATCCCCTTGGCCGTGAGCCAGTCGCAGACCTCGGTGCCTTCAAGATCGATGGCCAGAATCTGATAGCCGCCGCCGGGAAAAACCACGACTGCTGCGCCTGTATTCTTTCCGGTTGGCGAATACACCGTCATCGTAGGCCGCGTGACGTTTTCTACCTCTATCACTTCTCTACCGGCAATCAGTTCGCTCTTCCCAGTGAACTTGACAACCTCTGGCCCTGCAACAGGCTGCGGATCAGGCGCTTCCCCAGGCCATATCGTCACTTGCGTATGTCCCGGCGATGGCTGCCAAACAGGCATTTGCGCACACAGAGAACCTAATAATAAAGCAATAGAGACAGCAACGATAAAAGTTCTCATACCAATCCTCGCTACAAACACTGCGCTAAGAACCTCTGAATAATTCTGAGGTACTTGACGAGTCTTCCCTCAGGAGCTAAAGCCCTGTTTTTTTGCTCCTTTGCGGCACGACTAAAGTCGTGCCCTGTTACAAAGCGCCTGCCGCGAAACCGGAGTTTATGAGAACAAGCTACTTCGCATCGTTGCTATCATCGGCTCTAGCGGCCAGCGCCAACCCCGATTGTGACCACTCTTGCGACTCCATCTCGCGCAGGTCGGGTTGCAGTTTTTTTATCTCTGATAATTCGCCTTCGGCGTGGGATAACTCACCTAACTGACGGCCGTAAGAGAAGACACCGCCCTTGCCTTCGATGGTGCCGAGGAGGCGGTTATAGCTTTCGACGCTGGTGCCGAGGGCGTTGCCGAGCCGGGTGATATGGCCCTGCGCGACGACCAACTTTTCATAGATCTTGCGGCCTAGCTCGTGAATAGCTTTTGCGTTCTGAGTAATCTCGGATTGCTGCCAGCCGAACTCGACGGCGCGAAGGAGAGCAATCAAGGTTGTCGGCGTGGCCATGACGACGTGATTCTGCGCACTGAATTCAATCAGCGATGGATCGGCTTCGAGGGCCGCGCTGAAGAGCGCTTCGCTGGGAAGGAAGCAAACGACAAAATCAGGTGCGCGTTCGAACTGCTTCCAGTAGGCCTTGCCGGATAGCTCCTTGAGATGAGCCTTGACACGCTGGGCATGGGCGGCAAAGCGCAGGGCTGGGTCGGCGGTTGCGCCGGCATCGAGAAATGCATCGAGGGGAGTTTTGGCATCGACGACGATCTCGCGGCCATTGGGCAGTTGAATGGTCATGTCGGGGCGCAGCATTCTATCGTCATCGTCGCGGGCGGTGACCTGCTCGGAGAAGGAGCAGTATTGCACCATGCCCGCGTACTCGACGCAGCGCTTGAGTTGCAGTTCGCCCCAGTTGCCGCGCGTCTTGGGCGCGCGCAGGGCGGTAATCAACTGCGCGGTCTCTTGTTTCAGAGCATCGAGCGAGGCGGGGATGGATTTCTGCATCGTTTCGACGAGGGTCTTTACTTCGGAGTAAGCGCCGGAGCGGGATTTCTCCATTTCGCGGGTTTGCGTATCGAGCTTGCTCAGGGTCTCTTTGAGCGGGTCTACGAGATTTTTGATTGCCGCCTCTTTTGCCGCAAGGGTTTGCTCCGCCTCTTTGGCTTGTCCGCCAAACTGCTGACTGGCCAGCGCCAGAAAGGACTCTGTATTGGCACGGAGAGCGTCGGCAGCGGCACCCTTGAAGGCCGCGTCAAGCCCGGCCTTCAGTTGCGCATACTTCTCTTCCTCATTTTTCAGCAGGAGTTGAACGCTGGAACGGCCCTGACTGTAGCCGATCCAAAGGCCAAAGAAAAAGACGGCGACGGCGACCAGTGCAACGATGACGGCGGAAGTTCCCACGGCAAAAACCCTCTTCGCCTAATGTACGCCTTTTGGCGGCGCTTTTCCTGACAATTATCAACAGTTTTTCTGTTCCTATTACCTAATCTCTATTCTCTCGGCTTCCTTGCCTTTACACGCCCCGGAGGCGCCCGATAGACTGGAGACTCGGGGAAGAACATATTTTTTTCTAGCGTGCCGGTTGTGTTCCTGTGCCTTGAGCCGGTATGGTAAACAAGCGGCGCTTTGAAAAAGGCAAGCCCCGGAGCGATTCCGAAGTTCAAAAAATCACGAGGAGAAATACGCATGGCCGTTGCAGATAAAGTCAAGTCGATCATCGTCGATCAATTGCAGGTGGACGAGGCTGAAGTCACCCCCGGCGCGAGCTTTCAGGAAGACCTGGGCGCGGATTCGCTGGATGTAGTGGAACTGGTAATGCAGTTCGAAGAGGCCTTCGACATCGAGATTCCCGACGAAGCCGCCGAGAAGATCAAGACCGTCAAGGACGCGGTTGATTACATCGAGAAGAACGCGAAAGGCGGCAAGTAGCCTGTGAGCCGCCGAGTCGTTATCACCGGCCTGGGGCTGGTCTGCGGTCTGGGCAACACCGCGCCCGAAGTATGGCGTCAGCTGATGGCCGGCGCCAGCGGGATGGGTCCAATCACGGGCTTTGACACCACAGGCTTTTCGACCACCTTCGCCGCCGAGGTCAAGAATTTTGACCCGCTGGAGTTTGTGGACAAGAAAGAAGCGCGCAAGATGGCGCGCTTTATCCACTATGCCTTTGCCGCCACGCATGAGGCGATGACCCAATCAGGATTGCAGATTACGCCGGAGATGGGCGAGCGGGTCGGCGTCTTCATCGGCTCCGGCATCGGCGGCTTCGAAATTATCGAGCGCGAACACACCAACCTGATGCAGGGCGGTCCGCGCAAGATTTCGCCCTTCTTCATTCCGGCGGCCATCGTCAATATGGCGGCGGGGCAATTGAGCATTCGTTACGGGGCCACAGGACCGATTTCGGCTACGGCGACGGCTTGCGCGACATCAGCGAATGCGATTGGCGACTCGGCGCGCATCATTGAACACGGCGACGCTGATGTGATGATCGCGGGCGGCGCGGAGGCAGCGGTGACGCCGCTTTCCGTGGGCGGATTCGCATCGATGCGCGCGCTGTCTACACGCAACGACGATCCCACGCGAGCGAGCCGGCCCTTTGACAAGGATCGCGACGGCTTTGTCATCGGCGAAGGCTCGGGCATTTTGATTCTTGAGGAACTGGAGTTTGCCAAGGCGCGCGGCGCAAAGATTCTGGCCGAGATTATCGGCTATGGCATGAGCGCGGATGCGCATCACATCACCAGCATCGCTCCTGAAGGACAGGGAGCGCAGCGCAGCATGAGAGCCGCGCTGAAGGACGCCAAAATCAAGCCGGAAGAAGTGGGCTACGTAAACGCTCACGCGACCTCGACGCCAGCCGGCGACGGCAATGAGTCGCAGGCGATTGAGGCGGTCTTTGGCGAGCACGCTACCAGCCACAAACTCAAGGTGAGCGGGACCAAGTCGATGCACGGGCATCTGCTGGGCGGCGCTGGCGGACTTGAGGCTGGCATTACCGTGCTGGCGCTGATGAACCAGATGCTTCCGCCGACGATCAACCTGGAGAACGTCGATCCGGAGTGTCATCTGGATTATGTTCCCAACAAGGCCGTCGCGCATAGCTTCGATGTTGCACTGTCGAACTCATTCGGCTTCGGCGGCATTAACGCCTCGCTGGTTATGCGGCGCTGGACGGAATAACTTTCAACGATGAGTTATACGCCGACAGCGCGAATCCTCTTGGGGTTTGCGCTGTCGGCTTTTTCAGGCGGGAAGGTCTGCAAGAATTCTTGGGCTTTGTGAATTGCAATGGACGACAAAGCACAAATCGACCGAGCCAGACGGCGGCGTATGCGTTATGCCGAAGGCAAACTCCGAGCAGCACAACTGCGATTGACACGATCCGAGCGCAGTATTCTTTATTGGTCGCGGATCGTAGCCGACCTGAGACACGAGCGCACGCGCGCCGTTCAGCCGCCGCTTTGGCCTGACGAGGAAGTTAAGGAATAGATGCGAGCCGGCGAGCTAGTAACTTACGCGCCGGCTCAACTTATTTTCGTAATTTGCGTGTTACTTCGCAGCGACAGCCTTCTGCGCCGCCCAACGCTTCTTGACAGCCTCGCGGATCCGCTTCAGTCCCTCAGGAGAGATGTGCCTCTTCTTCTTTTTCTTAGCGGGCTTCGCGACTACGCGCGCAACTGATTTTTTGGACGCGGCCTCCGACTTTTTTGGACGGCCTGGTTTCTTTTTCGGAGCCGCCGCAATGCTGCCGCTCAAAAGCGCGCGCGCTTGCAGTAACTGGGCGATCTCCTTATCGATTGTTGCCAGAATCTCTGATATTGCCATGCTACCTCCCTGTTCGTTTAGGCAACTGGCTCAAATTCGCGAGCCTAACTAACAACTCCGCGGGACGCCACTTGCTTCATAACTACCATACGCAATTATTGGTACTTTGACAAATAAAATCCGCGAGAGCAGTAATAGACGCATCCTATCCGACAACAGTATCAAGCAGAGAATAACTCCTCTACTTATCAATTGATTTACTGGCAAAGCGGAATACGAGGAAGACTGGATAAGACTAACATTTAATGTGCTGTCGATGTGAATGAATTACTCTCATTTTCCTGATTGTTAAGGTCAATTTCTAACTGGATTGTTCATTAAGTCTGAATTGGTTAGCTGGCTACTAGTTTCGATGCAATGATTGAGTGTAGCTGATGGCTTGTTTGTGCGGAGTCGCCCATGCTTCATAGCTATTGAGAAGGAGTTGGCCGCCAAGGACGAGCAGCCAAACCCAGAGAGCAAAGCGCAACTGATGACGCGGAACGCGGGCGCTAAAGATGGTTCCCGTGATGGCTCCCGCCGCGCCGCCAAGAATCAAGTGACTCAGCAATTCTGGATTGGATGCGTGCGAGAACCAATGCGCGCCGCTGCCGATGAGCGAGACGATAAAGCCAAAGGTAATGTCCGTGCCGACCACCTGCGCAGGCGCCAATGCGGTAAGACTGAGCAGCGCCGCCGAACCCAGCGCACCCGCTCCCGCGGAAGAAAATCCGACCTCGGTTCCAACCGGAAGCATCAACCATGAAAGCAGTGAACTGCGATCACGCACGCCGGGCTTTTTCTTCATCGGGCGGAAGGAAAAAAATATCTGCCAAGCGGCCGTGCTGATTAGAATCAATCCGAGAATTGCATTGAGCAGGTTTTGCGAGCCGACATTCACCAGATGCTTCAAAAAGAGCGAACCGATGATGACTCCAGGGACGCCGCCGAGAAGCATAAATCCGAGGGTCCGCCATGCCACGTTGCGGCGTAAAATTTGCGCCGGCACCAGAATCATTTTGACCGCAGTAGCGAACATCAATCCGATGCCGACGGCAACCGGCGCGGGCACACCGAGAAATAAAACCAGTACCGGCACGGTGACGGTGCCAGCGCCAACGCCGGTGAACGCTATAAAGAGAGCGATGATGAATCCGAGAAGATATTGCATTTCGCAGCCTCAATTTCCGCGCCTGATCTATCGCGAAGGCGCTGCTTCGATGTGAATGCCGCATTCAACCTTGCGGCCCGCCCAGCGGCCGGAGCGCGGATCGTTGGGATCAAGCGGAAGCGTCGTGCAGGGTTCGCAACCTATGGATGAGTAGCCGCGCGCATAGAGCGGCAGCAGCGGAATCGCCAGCGATTCGCAGGCATACCAGACGTCGCGCGTCGTCCACGCGGCCAGCGGCGCGAGCTTGAGCACCTGCTTGCCGCCGGGAAGCGTGAAGAGCGCAGACTCTTCAAGTGCTGTCCGGCTCTTTGCCTGTTCGCGGCGCAGGCCGGTAATCCAGACGCGATAACCGGCAACGGCCTTAAAGAGCGGCTCAACCTTGCGCAGCTTGCAACACTCGTCCGGCGCGGATTGATAGAGCAGGCCGCGTTCGGCCTCTTGTTCGGCGACGGTATGAGTAGGCAAAAGATTAACAAGATTCAATCGCCACTCGCTTGCAATGCGGTCGCGATAGGCGTAGGTTTCGGCGAAATGATAGCCTGTATCGAGAAAAAGGATAGGAATATGCGCATCCATTTCGATGGCCAGTTTGGCGAGCAAAACATCCTCGGCCTGAAAGCTGCACGTGAGGCACGCATCCTGATTGCCTGTGATTTCGCACGCAAGGGCGGCGCGGAGTTCATCCAGTTTAACATTCACCTGCGCTTGGATTTCCGTTGTGCTCATCAGAGGCCTGCCCTTTCCGAAGAGATGAAGATGCCGGCGCTATGCAGAAGTTGATGAACAGCGGAGACGGCATGAATGGGATCGTTGGCGTCGAGAGTTAACTGCTGATCTTCGATGCGAGCGACGACCGCGCCGTTTTCGTTCGCTCTGACAACCAGCGCGAGCAGGCCGGATTGGAGCTGCAACCCGGTGACGATTTCCAGAAGGTTGGGATGAAGAAGAAAGGCTTCATCGCCGGTTTCGATGCGGCTGGAAACGACTCCGACGGAAAAGAGTGAACGCTCGATGGAATCGATCAGTTCAACGGGACCGCTGAGTTCGAGCACTCCGCCGCGATGGCCCCAGCGCGCCTCCCGTTCACCGGCTGTAACCGGACCCCACGAATCCTCTGGAAGATTGCCCGTCGCGGCAACCGCATGGGCCGCAGTGATCATGCCCGCGGCGACGGTGCCATTGGTCTCGGCGTCGATCAGAATGAATGCGCCTGTGGAGCGATTCTCGCCGTAGAGGTCGAGCGCAATCGGACGCAGCAGATTGATGTTGACGACTCCGATGCCGTTCATCTCCAGCGTATCGGCGGCCTCGTGCGCGAGCGTACCGATGTTGGAGCGATGCTCAATTGCGGAGATGAATGCGGGAACGGTCTGGCTGGTGTGCTTGAGTAGATAGCGGCGATTGCGCTCAAGCGGACGTGCATCCATCCAAACGAGCGCGGCGCGAATGCTTTTGGCGACAGTTGCCTGAGCCTGCGTGGAGACAATCAGATCGCCTCGGCTGATGTCGAGTTCGCGATCCAGAACCAGCGTGACCGATTGCGGCGCGACGGCTTCATCGAGGTCTCCATCGAAGCTGACAATGCGCGCGACCTCCGCGCTTCTGCCGGAAGGGAGCACAGTGATCTTGTCGCCGGGACGAACGGTTCCCGATGCGACCTGACCGGCAAATCCGCGAAAGGTGTGATCGGGACGAAGAACCCGCTGCACGGGAAAACGAAAGGCAGCGCCGCGCGTATCGAGCGACGAAGGCAGCGACTCCAGCAACTGCAGGAGCGACGGGCCTGTGTACCACGGCATCGCATCACTGCGATGAACGATGTTGTCTCCGGCGAGCGCGCTGACGGGAACGAAGATCGACTCAACCGGGCTGCCGGTATCGGCTGCAATCTGATTGAGGACTGACGTGAACTCCCGCTCGATGGCGCGAAAGGCCGCTTCATCGTAGCCGATCAGATCCATCTTGTTGACCGCGACGATGATGTGGCGCACGCGCAGCAGCGATGCGATGTAAGCATGACGGCGCGATTGAATCAGCACGCCTTTGCCGGCGTCGATCAGAACGACGGCGGCGTCGGCTGTCGATGCGCCGGTGGCCATGTTGCGCGTGTACTGCTCGTGGCCTGGCGTGTCGGCGATGATAAATTTGCGGCGCGGCGTGGAGAAGTAGCGATAAGCGACATCGATGGTGATACCCTGCTCGCGTTCGGCGCGCAGGCCGTCAGTGAGCAAAGCGAAATCAATCTGACCGGGAGCCGTCGTTCCCTTGCCTTCAATGGAGCGCACCTGATCTTCGTAGACCGATTGTGTGTCATAGAGCAGTCGGCCGATGAGCGTGGATTTTCCGTCGTCCACACTGCCCGCAGTTGAGAAGCGCAGCAAATCTTTTTCGCGTTCCTCAGCGAGAAAATCTCCGACCGAGAATGGGAGTTCAGCAAGTGTCGCCATTTAGAAGTAGCCCTCCCGTTTCTTGATCTCCATTGAACCCTCCTGATCGTGATCTATGGCGCGATTGGCGCGCTCCGAGGAGCGGAAGGAGAGCAGCTCCGCGATGATGGCAGGGATGGTGTCCGCGTCTGAGCGAATGGCTCCCGTGCATGGACTGCAACCAAGGGAACGCAGACGGCACTTGACCATCTGCGGCTGCTCGCCGAGCCGCGCGACAAAAGATTGCTCTATGGGAAGCAGAGCGTCGCCGCGCACATACATGGGCCGCTCTTTGGCAAAATAGAGATCGACGACAGGAATTTTTTCTTCGTGGATGTATTGCCAGACATCCATCTCGGTCCAATTGGAGAGCGGAAAAACGCGAATGCTTTCGCCAGGATGAACGCGAGCGTTGTATAGATTCCACAGCTCGGGGCGCTGATTTTTTGGATCCCACTGTCCGGCGCTGTCGCGGAAGGAGTAGATGCGCTCCTTGGCGCGGGACTTCTCTTCATCGCGGCGCGCGCCGCCGAAGGCCGCGTCGAAGTTGTAGTGGCGCAGGGCATCGAGCAGCGCCTGCGTCTTCAGCAATCCGCAGCAGCGTTTGGTGTCGAGTACTATGGGATTTGTGCCGGCAGCAATGGCGGCCTCATTGCGCCAGACGAGCAACTCCGCGCCTACACTGCGGGCCATTGCATCACGAAAGGTAAGCATCTCAGCAAATTTGAAGCCGGTGTCCACATGAAGCAGGGGGAATGGAATCGGCGCGGGATAGAAGGCCTTCTGCGCGAGGCGCAGCATGACGGAGGAATCCTTGCCGATGGAGTAGAGCATGACAGGGCGCTCGAACTCCGAAGCCACTTCGCGCAGTATATGGATGCTCTCGGCTTCGAGAAGGCGCAGATGGCTCAGGCGCGGCGGAGCGGATGCGCTCGTTGATTGCGTAAGTTGTGATTCGGATTCGGCGACCGGCATACATGACCTCTTTCAGTGAGTGAATCGCTGAAGGCCAATGCTGCGCGTCCGCACACCGGCTTTTCAGCGATGGGTGCGTCTTCTGATAAATTGCTTGTGGAGAATCAGAGACTAGTTCCGGCACCCGTCGAAGTGCATCGACAGGCAACAACAAGAGCGGCTTTTGGAGGCGCGGTTCATGTCTATTTGAATAGTACCATGAGATTTGGACAATATCATTCCATTTTAATATTCAATAGCTTATCAATTTTTTTAATCGGCACTTTTTCCGTATCTCCCCCGAAAACAGCCGATACATTCCTCGATAGGTCACAGTTGGGAATGTTTTGCGGGCCAGCCAACGGCCGAGATCGAGTCGTAGCCCTCAGCGGTGCAGAAGAAGTTTCCGGCTGGGTCGTTTTGACAAGCTTACGCGATTATCTCCACGCACCGTCTTTCCACTTCTGGAGAGATATGCGGAGCAAGAATCCAGCCGGCAATCAGCAGAGTGGGAGTGAGCGGGGGCGCAGTTTCGCCGAGTAATGCAAGCGTAGTGTAGAGCAGTTGCTGACCGGGCTGCGCGGCCTGCGAGATCAATGCGCAGGGAAAGTCAGGCGGAAGGCCTTCGCCAAGCCACTGCTGTGCCAGAGCGCGCAGATCGCGGCCCGGCATATAAACCACGCGCGTTGCATCTTCACGTTGCGGCAATGGGTCACGGCGCGTGGACGGCGCGTGATGGCCAGTGGAGAAGATCACACTCGATGCGCCGTTGCGACTGGTCAGGGAGCAGCCGATGGCGGCGGCGGCGGCAAAGGCAGCGGAGATGCCGGGAACAATTTCAAACGGCGTGCCGGATGCCGTGAGCGCGGCGATCTCCTCGGCGGCGCGGCTGAAGATAAGTGGATCGCCGCTCTTGAGCCGGACGATTGTGCGATGGGCGCGGGCTTGCTCCACCATCAACGCATTGATTCGCTCCTGCGTAATGTTCTTCACGCCGCAGCGCTTACCTACGTTGATGATCTCGGCGGCGGAATGCGCCAGATCAAGTATCGCTCGCGGAACAAGGTCGTCGTGAAGGATGAGATCGGCAGATTGAATCAGATGCAGCGCCTTGACGGTCAGCAATTCAGGATCACCGGGACCGGCTCCCACCAGATAAACCTTGCCGCTCTTCTTCTCGTCGCGTGGAGCGTGAGCCAATTGCCGCGTCGGACAAAATGCAGAATCGCAGAGCGGACGCTGCGCCAGTTGATGCAACAACAGCCTGCGCGACTCGCCTGGTGGATGGACGGCAAGAACTTCTCGGCGGAGCTGGCCTAGATTTTCAAGCCACGGGCTAAGATCGCTCGGCAATTGTTCGTCGATCTCCCGGCGCAGTTGTTGCGCGACGGCTGGACTCTCTCCCGCGGTTGAAATGGCGATCTGCAATGCGCCGCGGCTGACTACTGATCCAAAATAAAAATCGCAGTTGGGTGGATCATCCACACTGTTGGCAAGAATGCCGCGCTCGACGGAACCCTGATAAACAGCGGCGTTGACTTTGGCGGAATCGGTCGCCGCGATAACCAGCAAGTTGCCATCAAGATCGGCAAGTTCAAAGGGCCGCTGTATCCATTCGAGCCGGCCTTCGCTGGCGAGCTGACGAATTTCAGGCAGTGCATCCGGCGCGACAACGCGAAGGCGCAATCCTGTTTTGAGCAGGCTGTTGATCTTGTCGAGCGCAACAACGCCCGCGCCGACAACCAAGCCGCGCTGCGCGTCGAGTTTGAGAAAGACCGGCAACAGGCTCATGCAATCTACCTTAATCAGCAACTCCATGCGGCACAGGGCTAGTGGGCAGGTCACGCTCGACAGGCTCCAACGTCTCGCCCGCCAGATCGGCGCGCAGTTCGTCATTCGTGTGGCGTGCAAACCAGGCGCGCAGATTTTCTTCCGGCTTCCGGCTGGCGATGTAGTGGCGTAGCAGGCGCTCAATCGCCTCAGGCACCAGCAACGCGGGACAGCGGAAGCCAACCGGGCGCGCGATGGAAGCGTGCTCACCGACCGCTCCGCCCAAGCAGAAATAATACGCGTCGATGAGTTTGCCGTCCTGCTTGATCTTCTTGCCCTCGATGCCGATATCGGCGATCCAGTGTTGTCCGCAGCCATTGGGGCAGCCAGTGACGTGCAGGCGAAGCTGCTGATCAAATGCAGGCAACCGCTCTTCGAGTTCATCGACGATCCAGCGCGTGAAGCCTTTAGTCTCGGTGATGGCCAGCTTGCAAAATTCTGTTCCGGTGCAAGCTACCGCGCCGCGCCAGAAGGAAGAACCATCGACTTGCAAATTGATTTTGCCAAGTTCGCGCGCCAGTTCCGCAGTTTTGTCATTGGGAATATCGATGAAGAGCAGGTTTTGGCTGACGGTGGTGCGCAGCGCGCCGCTGCCAAATTTTTCGGCTAGTTCGGCGGCGCGCTCCAGTTGCTCGCCGCTCAAGCGGCCGCGCAGAACCGATGCGCCCACATAACTCAAACCCGGCTTGCGCTGCGGATGAATGCCCGTGTGGTCGCGGTAGATGTCGTCGGGAACTTGCTCCGGCGCGGCGGGCAGCAGGGTGAAATCAAGCCGCGACTGCAACTCGGCGAGAAATTTTTCCGCGGTCCAACCCTCTTTCATAAACAGATACTTCATGCGCGCCTGCGCTCGGTTTTCGCGCAGCCCCTGTTGCTCACGGAATATCTCGGCAACAACGCGCGATACGCGCACAGCTTGTTCCGGCAACACAAACGCATTGAGGCGCACCGCTAGATGCGGCTCCCTGGAGAGACCTCCTCCAACGCGCAGCGAGTAGCCGATCTGGCCGTTGTGCCGAGTCGCGGTCAGCGCGATGTCATTGATCTCCGGATGAGAACACCACGACGGGCAGCCGGTGACGGAGACTTTGAATTTGCGCGGCAGGTTATAGAACTCAAGGTTGCCGCTGAGCAAGCGTGAAATCTCCGCGGCCAGCGGTGAAGAATCAATCAGCTCATCGGCGGCCACGCCAGCCAGCGGACAGCCGGTCACATTGCGCACCACATCGCCGCAAGCGCTGATCGGCGAAAGGCCAATCGCGTTGAGCGCATCGACAACTTCAGGGAGCGATTCGATGGTCAGCCAGTGAAGTTGAATGCATTGGCGAACGGTAATGTCGGCGAGGTTGTGGGCGTACTTGCGCGTCAGTCCGCCGATGACGCGAAGCTGCGCCGCGCTGACAATGCCGTTGGGAATGCCGATGCGCATCATGAAATACTCGCTGGCAATCCCCTCGCCGCCCTTGCCGCCGGTGGCACCCACGCCGTCGCCCTGCGTGTAAATGCCCCACCACTTAAAGTAAAAAGCGGCCCACTCCGGCAGCACGCTTGCTCGCCCCTGGCGCGCAAACTCACGCACCTCATTGAAGGCCAGCCAGGGATTCTTTTCGCGCTTGAGCCGCTCCGCGCGCTGAGCGTTGTTCTCTTTCACTGGAATTGCCTGAGTCATTTTTCCTCTTTTACTGAAAACAGAAAACCCGCGACAGCTTCAGCTGCATCGCGGGCAATTGGAGAACCTTGGATTTCAACTTCGATGTTAGACCCAGGTCACCCGCGCGCGCGAAGCAGTGTAGATCAGCGACAACAGAGTAGACCCTTCATAAGTGGATAGTAGTGGTGGACGAGATGAAAGTCAAATTGCAGTATTGACAAGAAATTCAATCTCCATTATGTTGATAGGACAAGGCTGTATCTGGATGCAAAATATCTTTTCCAAACTCGCGTGTTGTTGTCCTCGCTAGCGCCAGCTGGCCAGTCCGCGAGTTTGTCTCCTTCGGTATAAACAACCACCAACTGATTTTTCAATCACAGGATGCCCGTGTACACACCCATCTCCACGCGCTGGTTTAAGGACTCCGTCGGCTCACTCAGCAGGTTGGCCACAGTGTACTGTTGTTGCTGCTAATCCCGCGACATACTACCTCTCTTCAATGTATTGATCTCAACCAATTTTCAGGAGTGCAGTCATGCACCCTCCCGAATTCAAAGGAGAATCGAAAGTGCAAAAAACTTTTTACGCTGCCCCATCTGTTTCGCTGCGCTGGTCGCCGCTATCCATCCCTGCTGTTGTTTTTCTGATTGCTGTTGCGGCTGTTCTGCCCCTGACCGCGCAGGACGACATCACCACGCAACACGGGACGTCCGGCTTCAATGGCGTATTCATCACCGGTCCGGCATCGAACCCTTTGAGCTTCCTGAACGGCCCAGCCTGGCGCACTACCGGCAACCCGGCACCTTACGACTTCCACGACTTTGCACCGGCGACCTATCTCGACGCAAAGCTGCCTAAGTGGATCGATCTGGCAACTGAGGAGCGCTTTCGGTATGAGGCGTACGACAACAATAGCTTCAAAGCGAAGGTCGATGACTCCTACATTTTGAATCGCTTCCGATTCCAGGTGAGTCTGCATACGCCCAGTTGGTTCCGGGTTACGGCGCAGGTGCAGGACGCCCGCTCCGGCTTCCAAAATCCTCCGATCGGCCCGCCGAACACGGTTCGCTGGGATCTCAAACTGGCTTATGCGGAAATTGGCAATCCCGATAAACACTGGTTCAGCCTGCGCGTGGGCCGGCAGCTCATCAACTACAACAACACAATTATCGCCAACTCCGAGTGGCGCAACCAGGCCCGTTCCTACGATGCGGCGGTGCTGAATCTGAATGCGAAGCGCGAGCACCTGGGGCTCTTCGCCGCCTCGGCTATCGTGCCGCAGGCTTATGGCGTGACCCCGCACCAGGAAGGCAATAACATCTACGGGGCCTACGGCCGAATCGATGACCTTGTGCCGCACTCGAACCTTGAGCCGTTTTTCCTGTGGCGTGTGCAACCGGCCGAGGTCGTCGAGGCGGCCGTCGCCAAGACCACTGGCAAGGAGAACGAGCAAGCTCTTGGCGTACGCTTCAAGGCGCAATCTCACTCGGCGCTCGATTATGGCGGCGAGTTTATCTACGAAACCGGCAAGGTGGGAGCGCAAAGTATCGATGCCTGGGCAGCGCAGGCGGGTGCCGCATACCAGTTCCTCAATGGAACGGCCAAGCCGCGCGTCTTTACGCAGTACGACTACGCCACCGGCAACAGCAACCCGGCTCACAACGCAACACACTCCACCTTCGACACTATCTACCCGACAGCCCACGACCGCTTCGGCATCACCGACCTCTTCGGCTGGCAGAACATTGAGTCAGTGCGCGCGGGCGCCACTGTTGAGCCTCACCGGCGTCTCACTTTCACGGCGCAGGGGCTGGACTTTTGGGCGGCTGATGCGCTGGACTCGATCTACAACA